>JAFGPB010000049.1 GCA_016926205.1 Bacteroidales bacterium | reverse complement strand
GTTATAACTTTTATTAAGAAAGCATGAATGAAATATATTTATCCAATGCGGATAGTTATACAATAACATGATCTCAAATTTAGTAATATAGTTGATAAGAAAATATATTCTAATAGTCTTCATACTATAAAAATAGTAATAATTATTTATGCAAATTTCTGAAGACGTCAATTTGCTCCGAATTGAGGTTTAGGCAAAAACTGCCTGACAGTTTGTTCATTGCATTAATATTTCCTTCAGGAAATTATATCTTTCTTCAGAGGCTGTAACAGGTATCATTCCCATATCTTTACTCAGTCTCATCACACTTTTGTCATTTTTATCAAACGCATGCCATTCAGTTAAGCCCTGTCCATTGGGATCACCATTATTCACAAAGTTCACCCAGTAGGTTGATATCCTTTCAGCAACCATTGTATCTGTTGCAGTCCAAGGCCGATCAAGCGTTTTAAAATTGCGAAATACATATAGCACTTCACTGGTGTGGAAAGCGCCAAATTCTGGGTGCTCAGGCCAGGGAATCGCCTGATCAAAGTAATAAATAAAGCCCTTTGTTTTTGCAGTTTTTGCACGCTGTTCCATCCAGAGGAAAGCATTTAATCTCATTTGTTCCTGTGCCGCCTCATTTTTTGCAAGCACTGTATCTCCTTCTGGACCCAATGGATAAAGGGTAAAGAAGGTCTTAGCCGTCTCACCCTCGAATTCACCGGTCAAAGATGTTTCCCCACTGTTGAATCCGGTAATAAAAGGCACATCATTTTGTTCCCCTTTTTCAAATATATTCAGGCAGTTATCTGTAATGGCATATCCGTCAATAACCGTCCCGAACTGGGGACCTGAAGGAGGGAATAAGGTCGGAGGCGGTCCCAGTATTTGTTCTGCTGACATGGCTCTGAGTTCAGCCAATGACGATGCTCCTCTCATTTTGGCAAATTCAACCCCTTGTATTTCAGCTTGATTTAATGCAAGTGAAGCTCCCGAAAATGTACCTGTATAACTAGATCCGCTTTGGGCAATAGCCCTTTGAAACAGTCCTTTTGCCAAAGGAGACGCAATAAGCACATTGACTGACATCGCTCCGGCAGATTGACCGGCAATTGTTACACGGTCAGGATCGCCGCCAAATGCTGCAATATTTTCTTTAACCCATTTTAGTGCTGCTATCTGGTCCAGTATTCCGTAATTACCCGAAGCATGATTCGGTGATTCGGCAGTAAGTTCGGGATGTGATAAAAAGCCCAGAGGCCCAACGCGATAATTAATGGTTATGACAATAATGCCATTTTTTGCCAATTCTTCACCATCATATATAACAATTGAACCAGAGCCTCCGGAAAATCCGCCTCCATGTATGTAAACCAATACTGCGAGTTTATCCGAAACCGTTTTGGCAGGGGTCCAGATGTTCAGGAACAGACAATCCTCACTGAGGGAATCAAGTTTCGTAAACTCATCTGTATAAGGACCAAAATTCATAGGTGGAAATTGCATACAACTTGAGCAAAAACTGGAAGCATCACGAACACCATCCCATGATGCCGGAGTCTGAGGTTCCCGCCACCTCAGATCACCTACAGGAGGAGTAGCATAGGGAATACCTTTGAAAGTCATTACCGTTCCTGATTCGTTTGCCAATCCTTTTACAAGTCCATACTTCGTTTGAACCGTATCATCGATCAGCTTTTGTTTTTTAGTACATGATGTTTTGGACAACAGAGCCAGAATGATCAGTATCAAACCATACCTTAAGTTTGTTTTAGTGGGTTTCATTTTTTATTTGGTTAAGATTCAATAAAGAATATGTTGTTGAATGTCTTCAAACCAAGATCTGTGTTTAGACAGATACAAGTTACAACATTGAAAGAATGAAGTCAAGTTATTACACGTTTTTCATTTTTGTATGTAAATTCCGGTCATATTGATCACTTGGTCAGTGCGATGCTTTGATCACCTCGACACTGAGATCCTGTTTAATGAAGAGGAATAATTCTTCCGGTAGGTACTCGGTGACATTCCTGTCTTTTTCTTGTACAGTTTGCTGAAGTAGAATACAGAGCAGAAACCCAGGTTAAAAGAGATTTCCTTTATGCTATAGTTCGTGTTGACCAACTGAAATGAAGCTTGCTTTATCCTGAGTGCGAGATGATACTGATTAGGAGATAATCCGGTATATTTCTTGAAAGATTTGCGGAAAAGGGAATAGTTTACACCAAGGTCTTTTGCCAGATCCTTGATCTTCAATGTCTGATACATGTTATCACGGATCATCAGGCAGGACTTTTGTATAGAATTCTCTATGGGACTATCCCAGAAATTTTTGTTTCTTATCAGGGCAATAATCTGTCCAAGGATCTGTATTACAAGACCTGCAGAAATATGCTGATAAGCAGGTCTTTCTGATTTAACAAGGCTGATCACTTCAAGGAAACGGGAAAGGATGTCTTCATTGAAACCGATGTGTATTACCGGAGATTTGTTCAGTTGTTCGTTCTTTTCAATCAAACGGGCAGCAAAATCACCTTGAAATCCGATATAATGTTCTTTCCATCCCTTTGATTTCACAGGCCTGTAGCGATGCCATACATTCGGACGGATGATGAGGATCATGCCAGGTTTTATCTGATATTTTTCTGAACTGGTTTCCATGATGCCTTCCCCGTCTGTGATGTAATTGATCTGAAATTCCTGAAGAATTCGACCATTTGACCAGCTAAAATGGTACCCCTTTGGATGACCTGTCGGGGGATATTCGCTGCCGGCAAGAATATTGGCTGTTCCTGCCACATTTAGAAAAAGCCCCCAGTTTACATCCTCATGGCTATGGGTTAGATATTTAAAATAATCTTCCATTTTAAATAAAAACATTCGGCGCTTCTAATCTTTTATCACATTGTAAAGAACAGAATAACATTGTGAAGTTAGCCAAATAATGAAATTCATAACGTCTTTCAATTGAAATTTTATCGAAGTGAAAACTACTCACAAAATGAGACTTGTAGACTGCTGAGCCTTCATTATTGTCAATGTAGCAAATGTCTGTGTTGTTGTTACTGGTTGGAGGAAACTTCATACGTTATGGATCATAGTGGACAATTATCAAAGAACCATGATTAAGAAATCACAGAATTTTAGACATATATAACTCCCTGCCTTACCACATGTTATTATCATATTTCACACCCTAAATGGGTTTTGCATGGCTCAAAAGATATCCTTCAGCTTTTACGCTCCAAAGTCCCTTATTGCTTTCTACAATGGTTGCAAGTTCCCTGAAAAGCGGATCATCTTCACCCTTCGACTTGAATTCACTAATTGCAGTCAGGGGCAGGGAAATATTCGTATACATCAGTTTTTTGCCGCCGGGGATCACAGGAAGATGCTTTGTGGTTTCTATCACAGCGTCAAGTCCCCCGATATGCGTTACCAGTCCCGCCGGATCCAATCCTTCTGACATCATGGTCAGCGCCTCGTTCATATCTGCTTCGTTGCCGCCGCTGGTCCCCACAATATGGTTGAAGTTGTAATGCACGTTATAGAAATTAAATCTTGCCTTGAAATCAGGATCAACGGGTCCCGCAAAAAAATTAAGGCATCCGTCAAAAGCAAGGATGGCATCGCCCTGTTCTATGACGGAGGCAACAGGTGCAAATACAAATACATCATTATATCCTTTTCCATTGGAGATCTTTATCAGTTCATCCACAGGATGCTTTATTTTCCCGGTGTTGACATACAAAAGGTTGATTCCTCTTTCCAGGGCATAATCCTGTGAAAAAAGCGTGGCTGCCCTGTCAAGCCTTGCCTGGTCGATATCGGTTACCACCATCAGTCCCGGTTTAAGATCCTCCCGGTGGATTACATAGTTGATCGCTGCAAGCCCCATGGGTCCTACTCCGGCCAGCAGGGCCAGATTACCGCCGTCCACAATTTCCATCTGATGGATGTAGGAACCCGGTTTGGTGTGGTAGTTGGCATGCATGGCGCCTATTACACAAGAAAGTGGCTCTGCAAGTGCTGCCGGATAGAACCCGGGTCCGCTGTAAGGAAGCAGACAATTCTGCTCCATTACCTCATTGGGGATGATGATATGGGTTGCATCACCACCGATGTATTTATAGGAATAACCCGGGGCGCTGAGAATACCGACAGGGCCGCTAGGGTAGTTAATGGCAGGTTGAATGGAAAATTTCATGCCGGGTTGAAACAGTGTCTTCCATTTGTTCCCAACTTCCAGGATTTCACCGCTGAACTCATGTCCGATGATGGTTGGATTGACGTGCACATCATCAGGGATCCTTTTATGTTCTGCCCCCTGCTGGGTGGCTTTGTAGGATGACATGCAAATGCTGTCACAGACGACACGTGCCAGTATTTCATCTGTTTTGATGACAGGCAGTTCAAATTCCTCCAACCTCAGGTCATTTTTACCGTATATGCGCACTGCTTTTGTTATCATGATCATTCAATTTTTATGAGAAAAGTCTTTGACACCTTTCCCCCTAGCTTAACATTTCCTGTCCTCCGGTCACAGGAATGGCCTGTCCCGTTTCATATTCCTGTTCAATGGCATAGTATATGGCCCTGATGACATCCTTGACCCTACAACCCCGGCCGGTTGGCACCTGGCTTTCATAATACGCTTTCACATCATCTATGGTCCTGGCCCCCGGCACCTTGCCTGCTTTCAGGTACTGAACGAACAATCCCTTTTCCGGATCGCTCCAGAGCGGACCTTCAAAAAAGTTACCGGGACAGATTGAATTCACCTTAATCCGGTAAGGTATAAGTTCCAGGGCGAATGACTGGGTCAGTCCAATTCCTCCGAATTTCCCGCCTGCATAGGCGAAATTCTTGTTGCTGCCTTTCAGTCCCGATTTCGAATTGATTTGAATGATGTCTGAAAAGCAGGTGGCATGGTACTTAGATTGCAGGATCAACACTTCCGAGGCATATTTGGCGCACAGGAAATAACCCGTATAATTGACCTGTGTCACCTTTTCAAAGGTCTCTTTGTTCATCTCATCCAAGCCCCCGGCATGCAAAATACCTGCATTGCTGATCATAATATCAATACCGCCGAAATGTCTTACTGTCTGGAATATAAGGTTTTTCATGGAATCCGGATCTGTTACATCGGTCCGTACGAACAGGACCTGGTTCCTCCGGTTGCTGATATTGATTGCTGCGGCCAGTTCCTGACCTTTTTCCTCATTCGTATCTGCAATCACCACATTCGCTCCATCGCGCATCATCTCAGAGGCGATGCCGGCACCAAATCCCTGGGCACCTCCCGTAACCACGGCCACTTTATTTTCCACTTTACCGGAAGTCTTTACGGTTTTGGCAACCTGTCGCCGGTAGTTTTCCACTTCCCAGTGGTCGATGAAAGCGATGGCCTGTTCAGTTAGAAATCTTGGTCCGCCAAAGTTTGCTGACAGGTAGCTGATCTGCATCCAGTCTTCAAATACATCCTGTATGGTCTCAACGGAACTGATATCCTCTTCCACGGCTATGATGCCGTAATTTTTAATACCAATCACCTTGGGGTCATAACCATGGTAATGGCGGTATTTTTCCAGTTTTAGACCAAACTCTTTCACAACCGCATCGGGTTCGTTTTTTTCTAGGTACAGAGGACGTGCCTTGCAATATACGATCTGGTCAGGGGTAAAAGGCAGGGAAACTCCTGAAAAATGGTCAGCATCATTGGTAAAATGCTTTATGAGACTGTTATTCCGGATGCGTGCCAGTTTGATGCTGTCACCTGACAAGCGCATACGTATGGCGGGGAGTATTCGGGTGATCTTGTCAGGTACATCCATCGCCTTGACTTCCGGGAGCGTTCCGATCCGTTTCCTGATCTTGGTTTCGATATCATCGTATAGTTTCCAGATCTCCTGTACCGAATCAGCAGACACAAACACGCCATGATTCTCAAGAAAGATCAATGCCGGGTCTTTTTTATGGTCTTTTCTCCAGATCTTAAGCAGTTCAAGGACTTTGGTGAAGAGGATGTATCCCGGGTCTGTATAAGGCACGAACAGGGCTGTACCCCTGAACAGGTCCGTGATGGTCTTTTCAGCCTGCACCGAGCATGTGACGGCGTTAACAATCGTTGGGTGGGTATGAACGACATAGTCATAATGTATGACTTCATGGAGTGAGGTCTCAACAGAAGGCCGCATTGTTATGCCGGGCAGAAGGGCTTTGTAAAGGTCGGTTTTCACTTCTGCCTCCCTTATATTCGCATCCCTGCTGTAAAGTTTATTATACATTGCTTTCAGCAGGTTTCTGTCGAGCACTGCAAATCCTTCTTCAGTGATGTTTGCGAGCGTTGTTCCGCTGGCTTTAATCCAGATGTGGTTGTCATTCTTGTAAGAGGTATTTCCTCCACCTGCGATGACATATTGCTTGTTTTTCCCGAAGTATTGGGATACTTCAACCAGGTCTGAAAGGTGTTTATCCATATTGATATGCGGTTAAGTTATGAAATGATGAATGACTGCATTGCCAAGTCTGATAAAATAACCCTTCTGGTGATTGACCGGTTTCCCCTCTCCGTTCATAAAACCTTGCCTGTTCTTTACCCTGAGGTACTGGTGAGCTGCGATCACACATGCTCCTTCGTAGGATACCTGCCGGATGTAATCGTTCAAAGGAATACTCCCCCTCGTGTCACAGGTCAGTGGTATCAGTTCAGGGGTATTATGCTCAGTACCGAATAAAATAACGTAATCCTGCGCCTGAAAGAATTCAACAAACTGTTGCAGGTGACCGGCATCATTGCGTCCCGGGATCAGTTCGATGCAGCCGATGTTCCTTTTCTGCAGCTCCTTAATCAATATTTCGGGATCTTTTTCATATTCGGTATAGTTTCCGTTTTGATCATCAAGGAGCACAGGATAACAGGGTATGCCCCCCGCATTTAGAATAATGCTGATGATTTCATCGACGTCCATAAAGGTGTTCTCATCTTCCTCTACAAATGCTTTTCCCCCTGCTTTCAGCAGGTTACTCCGGATCTCATTTTCAATTTCCGGTTCATCCAGCAATGATGATTTAACCTGCTTGCCGTCAAAGATCTTCGCTAACAGTTCCAACCGGTCGCTTTCATCGGAGACCTTATCAAATACAGCAATCCGGATGGCTTTTGCAATATGCCTTTCACGTACGAGCTTCTTGGCGTATGCTGACCGGATGTCATTAAAGTTCAGGCTTACGCCTGCATCTACATGGCTAAACCAGCTGTTCGCCTTATCCACCATTCCTATTACATGCTCTTGACTTTCCTTGCGAATTCGGCTGAGCTTTTCGTTATATTCCCTGTTCAGATGAAGGGGATAATCCAGTCCTTTTCCGCTGAAATAACAACGGCCCGGATTGTTGGGATCATTGATCCGGATCTGTTTTTGCTGTTCTTCTTTCAGCAATCCGATAAATTCGATGTTGAAAAGGGGGAATACCTTGCTTTTTATAGCTTCAGCGCAAAATGCATCATATCCGTCAGGAACAAAGAAATCGTTAATCCCGGCGACGCTTATCTTCTCTTTTATAGCCAGTTCAAAGATCTGCGGTATGTTTTCAAATGCACTGAATGAGTATGGTGTGTGCAAATGTGCATTGACCTCAAGAACTTCAACTTCAGGAAAACGTTTCAACAGTTGTTCTTCACCGGGGAAATCCTGTAAAAAGTTCATTGTTTCTTTTGTCTTTAAAATAACACATAAAGATAAATATCCCCATATCTGTCATATGCCCTGTTTGCTTCTGTTTTTCTGAGATTCAGCAGACCAGTCCGTCGAAACCTGATGCCTTTCAAGCGGGATGATGCGATTATGTATTGCATCCAGTATCCATTCAGGCTGGGGAAAGAAATATTTTTCCATTTCATAAGCAGGTGTGATCCAGTTGCGTGAGCCCACGACCACAGGTGGTGCATCCAGATCATCAAAAACCAGTTCGGTGATGTTGGATGCCATATCCCGCAGGTAACTGCCACGTGAACAGGCATCGCTGGTCAATAGAATCCGTCCTGTCTTTTTAACAGATCTCAGCACCAGATCATAATTAAAAGGTACGAGCGTGCGCGCATCAATGATTTCAGCTGACAGACCGTATCTTGATTCAAGTATTTCCGCAGCCTTGAGGGCTACATACAACGTTGATCCTATGGTCAGTATGGTAACGTCTTTTCCCTGTCGTTTAATGTCGGGCTCGCCCAGTGGAATCTCATAGTATTCTTCAGGTACGCCCCCTTCATGAAACTGTTCACCTACGTCATATATCCGCTGACTTTCAAAAAAGATAACCGGATCAGTACCCTGCAGAGCACTGTTCATCAATCCTTTGGCATCGTATGGGGTTGTGGGGAAGACTACCTTAATGCCCGGAATATGCGAGACAAGTGAAGACCAGTCCTGTGAATGCTGCGCCCCATATTTTGACCCGACGGAAACCCTTATGATCACCGGCATCTCGATCAGGTTCCCGCTCATGGACTGCCATTTCGGCAACTGATTGAAGACTTCGTCTCCGCACCGTCCCAGAAAGTCACAGTACATGATTTCTGCGATCACTCGTCCCCCTGCCATGCCATAACCTATGGCTGTTCCGGCTATTGCACCCTCTGCTATAAGTGTGTTAAAGAGCCTGTGATAAGGTAGTGACTCTGTCATTCCCCGGTATACGGCAAAGGCGCCGCCCCAGTCTCTGTTTTCCTCTCCATAGGCAATCAGCGTCGAATCTTTGTAAAACCGGTCGATGATGGCTTCGAAAATCCCGTCGCGAAGCTGAAAAGTTTTAGCTTTTGATACGGGCTTGCCATTCTTGTCAAGATAATATCTTTCTTTGGTCTTGAGTGACCTGACCCGTGGATTTTCTTCCATTGTTGTCAGCACTTCCGGTTCCCGGTCACCGAACGTGTCCACCGATCCGTTGGAAAACATCATGTCACCAATGGCGTCGGGATAAGCCTTCATGTCGATCCTTGGGGAGATACTGTCGTCTATGGTAAGGGACAGGATCTCCTTAATCAGTTCTATCGTATTCTGCTTCAATTCGTCAAGTTTGTCCTGTGATGCAATACCTGCTTCGTTCAGCTGGTTTCCATATACAATGATCGAATCAGCCTGCTGCCAGGCTTCAAGTTCTTCTTTGCTGCGATAAGAAGAGGCATCGGATGGTGAATGACCACTGAAACGGTAGGTGAGCGTGTCGAGAAGGACCGGTCCTTTCTTTTCAAGGAGCAGTTTCTTCTTCCTCTTGAAGGCATCAATGACTGCAAGGGGGTTATAACCATCCACGCGTTCGGCATGCATCATTTCTTCGTTGACTCCTGCACCAATCCTTGCTGCAATTCCATAACCCATGGTTTCACCGCATGTTTGTCCTCCCATACCATACTGGTTGTTCATAATGTTGAAGATGATGGGCAGACCTCCTCTGTACTTTCCTTCCCAGAGCTTGGTATACTGATCCATCGTGGCAAATGAGATCCCTTCCCAGACTGGACCGCAGGCCATGGATGCATCACCGATATTGCAGACCACGATCCCCTGTTTATCATTGACTTTTTTATAAAGGGCCGCTCCTACTGAAATGTCACCGGAGCCGCCAACGATGGCATTGTTCGGAAACACCCCAAAAGGCGTGAAGAAGACATGCATGGAACCTCCCAGTCCTTTGTTGAAGCCGTT
>JAFGPB010000048.1 GCA_016926205.1 Bacteroidales bacterium | reverse complement strand
CTCATACAGAAAATGCCAACCGATCGCAACCCTCAACAATACAAGCCCGGTGAGTTGACACCATGAATAATTTTGATCCTTTAAAGTCATTTGAAATATAATATTTAGTATTTAAAAAAACTGAAAAGTTAAATGGGTCTTAAAAATAATAATTTATTCTGTTTCTCAATAATAATAATTGAATATTCTGAGGATGTATGATCATCTATCCATAAATAAAAGTTAAGACCCACATCAATATTCATCCATAAAACAATATTTTAAGCAATTTTTAGCTATTTCTGTTCAGCAGACAGGATGTAAAAACATTCAGATCTTGTGAATAAACTTACTGATCCGTCAGGAATATTTTCCATAGAATACAGATCAAATTTTGACCTTTTTAAAGAGGTAAGCGCCTGTAACAAACATGATCAGCATAAATGCCCCAAGAATTGTACAACTCACTACCGGATTGACGTGCGAAACACCCAGCAATCCATATCGGATACCTTCCACTCCATACGTCAGCGGATCAAACAGGGTAATTGATTTCAGCCACGGAGGAAGATTGTCGATGGGAAAGACAGCTCCTGAAAGACCAAACACCGGCAAGATCAGAAAATTCATGATCAGCTGGAAACCGTGCATGTCCTCCATCCTCGAAGCGATGGCAATACCCAGGGCAGTAAAGGACAGTCCGATCATGATCATAAATGTGAAAGCGATCAGGAAACCTGCAAAGCTTGCGATATGATTGCCCAAAAACAAGGATATCACGAGGATGATCATGCCCTGTATAAAGGCGATCGTCGCCCCCCCGAATGTTTGTCCGATCATGATCTCCATCCTGGATACGGGTGCCACAAGGGTTTCTTTCAAAAAACCAAACTGTTTGTCCCAGATGATCTGTATCCCCGAAAATATGGAGGTAAACAGTACACTCATCGCTACAATGCCGGGAATGATAAAGCCAATATATCCCTGATCAAATCCAGGGATACTGACCACCGAATTCAGTCCGAAACCCAGCATCAGCAGGAAAAACAAGGGCATTCCCAAACTGCCAAGCATCCGGCTTCGCGATCTTATATAACGTTTTACGTTACGTAGCCACAATGTATATACAATATCCATTTTATCTGTTCCTCCTGAACCTTCTCATCCTTACCTGATCCTTTGCACTGGCCTCTTCATCACGAATGGTCCTGCCTGTATAATGGAGAAATACGTCCTGAAGTGTGGGCTTGTGAATTGAAACCGAATTGATTTCGATACCCCTCTTACCGGAAAGATTTACAATCTCGATGATGTGTTTTTCTGCGTGCATGAGGTTCACATACACAGTATGGTTGTGAATCCTCACATCCTTTGCCCAGTTGAATCCGTTCAGTTCAGACTTCAGCCGGCTGGAATCGGGGGATTCAATGACCAGCATATCTCCACCAATCGCATCCTTAAGATTATCGGGAGTATCCTGCACAATGATCTTTCCCCTGTCAATGATGGCCAGTGTGTCGCAGAGTGCATCCGCCTCTTCCATATAATGCGTGGTCAGAATAATGGTCACCCGGTTGTCACGGTTCAAACGCCGGATGTATTCCCAAAGATGGTTTCTCGTCTGCGGATCCAGTCCCAGGGTAGGTTCGTCAAGGAAAAGGATCCTCGGCTCGTGCAGCAGACCTCTTGCGATTTCAAGCCGGCGCCGCATACCTCCGGAATAAGTCTTCACCAGATCATCCTTCCTGTCGTCCAGCTCCACAAGTTTTAAAAGCTCAAGGGATTTATCCCTGCGTATTTCTTTGGGGATCCTGTATAACCTGCCATGAAAATCCATGTTTTCATATGCGGTCAGTTCTTCATCAAGGCTCTGGTCCTGAAAAACGATTCCGATGGATTTACGGACCGCATCCTGCTCCCTGGAAATGTCAAAACCGTTTACAAAAGCCTTGCCTGACGTGCGATCAAGCAATGTTGCCAGCATGGAGATAATTGTGGTTTTGCCGGCTCCGTTGGGTCCGAGCAGGCCAAACACCTCACCTGTCACAATACTGAAAGAGACGTTATCAACTGCCGTTAAACTGTTGAATTTTTTGGTCAGCCGGTCAACATCAATGGCATTCACAATCTATGGTATTCAAAATTTTCAAAAACAGATGTGTTAAAAGAAATGCAAAGATACAATTTCCCGGATTGCATCAAAATATCAACTGCATGCTGCATATTTCATGATCAGGTTCTTCACTCCTTTTTTGGTGCTATGACAACAACTATTTCACCCCGTGGAACATGTGTTGAAAAATAGCCGGCAAGTTCTGAAAGATTTCCCCGGATTGTTTCTTCAAAAACCTTTGTCATTTCACGGGAAACCGAACATACTCTTTCATTGCCCATAACCTGTTGCAGGTCCTGCAACGTTTTCAGCAGACGATGCGGAGATTCGTAAAGAATAATGGTCCTTTGTTCCTGTGCCAGATTGAAAATTCGTGTTTTCCTGCCTTTTTTATGCGGAAGGAATCCTTCAAAGCAGAACCGTTCTCCCGGCAATCCCGAATTGACAAGTGCAGGGATCAGCGCAGTGGCTCCCGGAAGACATTCCACCCCAACGTTCTTTTTCATGCATTCATTGATCAGCAGATAACCGGGATCGGAAATCGCTGGTGTACCGGCATCAGATACCAGTGCGAAGTTCTCACCCGATTTGATACGTTGTGCAATCTCAGCAACATTCCTGTGTTCGTTAAATTTATGGTGCGACTCCATCCGGGTTGAAATTCCGTAATGGTTCAGGAGTTTTTTGGTATTGCGGATATCCTCGGCCAGTATGACATCAACTTCTTTTAAAATGCGGACAGCCCTGAAAGTAATATCCTCAAGGTTGCCTATCGGGGTTGGCACCAGGTACAGTTTACTCATGCCTGCCTGTGATGTACTTCCTTCTGATGACATCAAGCAGCATCTGAACCGCTTCACTGTCCATATCCCAGTCAAAATTCTGGATCATGTAGTTGTATGCTTCATTGAAGTTTAACGCACCGTCAAGGACCTTAATGGTCTCCTCATAATACAGATGATCATTATTAAAGAGTTCTTTGATAAAAGTAAACCGGTCATTTATCCCGATCGCAGTGGTAATGCTTACAACCGGTTTTGACTGTCCGATGGAGCCTCCGTTCTTCTGCGATACAATCTCGTGAATACTGTCATATAATGATGTTCGACCTCTGAACCGTTCCGACAGGATCCTTGCTTCCTTTTCCTGTTTTGTCTCCCCTGCCCCGGTATTGTCGGAGGCAGAGTCCTTCAGAGGTTCTTTTCCGTGAGGGACTTCATCTTTATGTGAAGGGGAAGCAACCTCTTCTTCCGGAAGTTCAGGTTTGGATTCAGCTTTGATTTCTGAGTTGAATTCCGGTTTGGGTTCCATATGGACGTCGGGTTTGGGTTCCGGATGGACGTCACGTTTAGTCTCCGGATGGACGTCGCGTTTAGTCTCCGGATGGACGTCGGGTTTGGTCTCCGGATGGACGTCAGGTTTGGGTTCCTTCTGATACTGTCTGAGCAACAACATGATATCATAGAGGTTCCTGATTTTCTGAAGTACCAGATCCAGCTCAACACCGGGAATTTCACCCTGTTGCGGAAATTCCCTTATCAGCTGCTCTATTTCATGCAGACTTTCGAGTCCTGCCTGAATCGTATACCGATAACTCATCAAAATCTGATTTTTATAAGCAAAAATAACAAATAATCAACTTTTATTTATGGTAAATATTGCGTGATTCATTATTAACAGTCCGGGTTATTACAGAACCTTTTCATGTTTCATGCATGTTGTTAGAAAACTGTCGCTCTTTTGACCGTTGCTCTCATCATTGCAACATTTTCAACCATTTTCGCTTAAACCAATAGTCGTTCCGGCAACTGCCGTATTGCTGATCAGTATCTGCGATTTCAATGTTTATCGTTTTCCTGTACACCTCTTTCTGTTTCACCGATAACCGTTTTTAATATCCACTATTCATATTCGTTCATTATATTTGTATTCATGGTTTCATATGATGTTGCAAATATTTCCGGGATTCTTGGTGGCAGGACCGCAGGAAATACCGGTATAGTGATAAGGAACATCCTTACCGACAGTCGCACTGTCACAATTCCGGAAGTTACGCTGTTCTTTGCACTTGAAGGCCGGAATCACAATGGTCATGATTTCATTCCTGATCTATACCGGCGTGGAGTCCGTGCATTTGTTATAACCGAAGGCAATGTCCTGTATGCTGATTATCCTGATGCCGGATTTGTCATGGTTGAAGATACCCTGAAATCTCTACAGCATCTTGCTGCACACCACCGCGAATCGTTTAACTGTCCGGTTACAGCAATTACCGGCAGCAACGGAAAAACAATCGTTAAAGAATGGCTGTATCACTGTCTGGCTGATATCCTCCCTGTCACACGCAGTCCGAAAAGCTACAATTCACAGATCGGAGTACCGCTCTCACTTTGGCTTTTGGATGATCAGACCCGTCTGGGTATTTTTGAGGCGGGCATCTCCCTTCCCGGTGAAATGAACAGTCTGCGAAAGATGATCAAGCCCGACATTGGCATCTTTACTAACATTGGAGAAGCACACCAGGAAAATTTCCTGAACACCGAGCAGAAAATTGAGGAAAAACTGAAACTTTTTTATGGCTGCCGGCATCTCATATTCTGTCAGGATCACGCCGGCATCAGAAGCTGCATTGAAAGGAGCCCGGAACTTGCAGGCGTGGAGCTGTTCCGCTGGTCATTCACCAGCAAGGCCAATCTGCAGATATCCGGAACGATCAGGAAAAAAGGCATTACAAACATCAAAGGGATATACAACCATAAGTCAATTGATGTGACCATTCCGTTTACCGACAACGCATCCATTGAAAATGCCATTCATTGTCTTTCATTTTTGCTTTTGCAAAAGATCGAACCGGATACAATACAGTCACGGATGCATACACTTCCACCGGTTGCCATGCGTCTGGAACAGAAGAACGGGATCAACGGATGTACGATTATTAATGACAGCTACAATTCGGATATCACCTCCCTTTCCATTGCGCTTGATGTACAGGAAAGACAACTCCAGCACAAAAAGAAAACCCTCATCCTTTCTGATATCTTTCAGAGCGGAAAGAAACAGGTTGAACTCTATAAAACGGTATCCAAACTTTCTGCTGAAAAGGGTATCACACGGATCGTCGGTATTGGTGATGCCATTCATGAATACCGTCAGTTCTTTGCTATGCCCGGGGAGTTCTATCATACCACAGATGAATTCCTCTATCGGTTCAATCCTGATGACTTTCAGGATGAATGTATACTGATCAAGGGTTCAAGACATTTCAGATTTGAAAGAATTTCCTCCCTGCTTGAACTGAAAAAGAACACAACAAGGCTTGAAATCAATCTGAGCGCGTTGGTGCACAATCTGAACCATTTTCGTTCCCTGCTGAAACCCGGTACCAGGATCATGGTAATGGTGAAAGCCCTTTCCTACGGAAGCGGAAGGCATGAAATTGCAGGTGTGCTGCAGCACCAGCGTGTCGATTACCTTGGAGTGGCCTTTGCAGATGAAGGTGTAGTTCTGCGCAAAGCGGGGATAACCCTTCCCGTCATGGTCATGAATCCCGAACCCGAGTCCTTCAATCTGATTATTCAATACAAACTGGAGCCGGAAATTTACAATATCACAAGTCTGCTTTTATTCAATGAAGCCGTTATCAGAAACCAGGAAGTAGATTTTCCTGTCCACATAAAAATCGATACCGGGATGCACCGGCTCGGTTTTGTTGAATCTGATATGATACTGCTCTGCGATACATTGAAAAAATGCAGAAACATCAGAATAAGATCCGTATTCTCGCATCTTGCCGGAAGTGATGAAGAAATCCATGACGATTTCACACTGAAACAGATCCGGGACTTTGAACTGCTCACAAAAAAGATTTCGGATTCGCTGGGATATCCTTTCATGAGACATATTCTGAACACAGCAGGTATTATGCGTTTTCCTGATGCGCAATATGATATGGCAAGGCTGGGCATCGGTCTCTATGGTTTCAGCAATGTGAATCCCGACAAACTGAGAAATGTCAGTACTTTGAAGACTACAATTCTGCAGATCAAATCCGTTAAAAAGGGTGACACGGTCGGATACAACCGGATGGGTGAACCCAGAACAGATTCAAAGATTGCTGTAATACCTGTCGGTTATGCTGACGGCCTGAACCGCAAATTAAGCAACGGCAGTGGCAAATTCCTTGTAAATGGTAAGCTGGCACCCGTTATAGGCAACATATGCATGGATATGACCATGATCGATGTTACCAATATCCCGGCCGAAGAAGGTGATGAGGTGATCATATTCGGTGATGCCCTGCCTCTGACGCAAATGGTCGGTGAACTCGGTACCATACCGTATGAAATTCTGACGGGTATTTCCGAAAGGGTAAAACGTGTCTACTTCCATGAATAATGCCTTTTGGTGTGGCAAGATTTGTTATTTTTGTTAAGGGAGGATGTCAATCATGATTGAGAAAATCTTTCACCTCCGGGATGAGAATACCACGATAAGAACGGAAGCGGTTGCAGGGATCACGACTTTCATGACCATGGCTTATATTCTGGCCGTCAATCCGCAGATACTCGGGGAAACGGGGATGGATCGCGGTGCCGTTTTCACAGCCACAATTCTTGCATCGGTTATTGCCATTTTCATTATGGCTTTTTATGCCAATCTGCCCATTGCTCTGGCACCCGGTATGGGCCTGAATGCTTTCTTTGCCTATACTGTTGTGCTCACTATGGGGTACAGCTGGGACATGGCATTGACTGCCGTATTCATTGAAGGGAGTCTCTTTATCATACTCTCATTTTTCAGAGTCCGTGAAGCAATCGTCAACTGCATACCGGTCAACCTGAAGCATGCCATTTCCGTGGGTATCGGACTTTTTATCGCACTAATCGGATTGCATAATTCCGGCATTATCGAAGGCAATCCTGATACACTGGTGTCGCTCGGAAATCTATCAGATCCTTCCGTATTGATGGCACTGACAGGAATTATCCTGATGGGTGTCCTGCTCATCTTAAAGATTAGAGGAGCCCTCATCATCGGTATAATCATAATCACCTTGGTCGGAATTCCTTTGGGGATAACACAATTGCCGGAACAGGGTATCCTTGCTGCTCCCCCTTCCCTCAGTCCGGTTTTTTTCCAATTCGATTTCCATAAGATCTTTGAACCGGAAATGCTGATCATCGTTTTTACATTTCTTTTTGTGGATATTTTTGATACTATCGGAACGCTTGTTGGTGTATGTTCCAAAGCGGGATTGCTGGACAGCAGCGGAAATGTTCCCAGGGTGAATCGTGCATTGCTGGCTGATGCTGCAGGCACAACATTCGGTGCCATTTTAGGAACCAGTACCATAACATCCTATGTCGAAAGTGCGGCCGGGATATCAGCAGGAGGCCGGACAGGACTGACTGCCTTAGTTGTCGCCCTGTTGTTCCTTGCAGCCCTGTTCCTGTCCCCTGTATTCCTCATGATTCCCGCCGCCGCCACCGCACCTGCACTCGTCATCGTGGGATTGTTCATGACCAGTCCGGTAAAAAACATCAACCTCGGGGATTATTCAGAATCCATACCGGTTTTTCTTACCATAGTCATGATGCCCCTGGCATACAGCATATCAGAAGGCATTGTGTTCGGGATATTCAGTTTTGTATTGTTAAAACTTTTTACAGGGCGCTGGAAGGAAGTATCCGTTATCATGTATGTTCTCTGTATTTTATTCGTATTAAGGCACCTGTTGCTGTAAATTCTTCCCGGAATAATATATGGATATAATTTTATCTTTGCCTGATCGTTAATATTAAATATCACATGTTATGGCTTTCAATAGAGTCGGCTCTTACATCAAACACATCGTACAATACATATCCGATAGAATTGTCCTCAGGAACTTTGTAATTGCTTTTCTGATCTTGATTGTGGGTCTGTTTCTGATCCTGCAGATCCTCAAAATATACACCCGGCACAACCAGAATCTTTCAGTTCCGGATTTTACCGGACTGACCCTGGAGGAAACCGCCGAAGCAGCCTTGAGCAGGGATTTGAGTGTTGAGGTATTTGATTCGGTTTATCTTTCTGAATACGAACGCGGTACTGTGGTCGATCAACATCCTGTTCCGGCTTTCAGGGTAAAGAAGAACCGGAAGATCTTTCTCACCATGAATGCGGTGAATCCCGAGAAAATCGTCATGCCCGATCTTGTCGACCTTACATTCAGGCAGGCAAGGTCAAGACTTGAATCATTCGGACTAAAAACCGGTGATATAACGTATGAACCCAATATCGGTGTTAACGTTGTACTCGCTCAAAAAGTGAACGGTATGAATGTCAATCCCGGAGATTCCATCATCAAGGGCACTCCTATAGATCTGGTTCTGGGTCAGGGATTAAGTGAAGAACAAACAGGAGTTCCAAAACTGGTCGGTCTTACCTTTGAGGAAGCAAAAATTATGGCCTCTGACAGGTTCCTGAGCATTGGAGCTGTTGTCCCTGATGCCACCATTATAACAGAGGATGATGAGGTTGCAGCAAGGGTATTCAGACAGGTGCCTGAACCCGGACCGGAATCTACACTCGCACTGGGTTCCTCCATTGACATCTGGCTTACTCTTGACAGCATTAAAGTTCAGGAATCCATCGAGATCATTGATTCATTATTGAACTGATGTTACAGTTCAGGCATATCGGATTGTTATTATGCATCACACTGATTCACTTCAATGTATCGGGACAGTCACTGAAAGGTCTTTCTGAGAACGAGGTAATTAAAAAATTCAGGGCTGCCGGATCCTTTTCCAAAAAATCAGCAACTGAAACTGCTGAAAATACGCTGCCTTTCTTTGAAGACTTTTCAACTTCAGATGTATATCCTGATCCTTTGAAATGGGATGACAGTCTGGCTTTCATCAATAACTCATTCCCTGTCGATCCCATGTCTGCCGGGATAGCCACCCTCGATGCCATTGATTCGGAAGGAAATATTTATGCCCTGAACGATCTTCCGGCCTCATCCGACAGACTCACAACAAAACCTTTTAATCTTCAACCCTATGCGAATGCAGAAGACACAGTAATACTGAGTTTTTTTTATCAGTCGGGTGGTCTTGGTGAAGTCCCCGAAATCAATGATTCTCTTCTGCTTGAATTTTATTCACCTGCCGATGACCAATGGTACAACGTCTGGTATGCAGTGAAAGACACTTTTACGGATTTCGAACAGGTCATTTTTCCCATTTCCGAAATGTTCTGTCAGGATGGTTTCCGTTTCAGATTCCGCAATTACACCAGCATGTCGGTAAACGATGTAACCGGCGGAAAGGGGGCGCTGAGCAATGTTGATTTCTGGAACATCGATTATATCATGATGAACACTGAACCCGTCTCTATGCACCATTCCATAAATGATATCACCCTTGTTGACCCTCCGAAGTACCTGCTCGATTTTTACGAGATCATACCCTGGAGCCACCTGAACGATGCCCAGAGCATCACACGCAACACGTTGCATTATGCAATCAGGAACCTGGTAAAAACAGGGGATTCTGTGAATGTCGGGAGAAGTTATTATGTCAGGGATCTGCAGTCAGGTTTTGCTGAATTTGCGGAACAGTCATACAGCAAATTCGGACCAAACTCAATAGAAAGAAGAAATGACCCGTTTTTTACACCCTTTGTTAACTCAGGGAATGAAGAGGAAGGTTTTCTCGAAGTGGGTGCATACCTGGTTACTCCGGCCACCCAGTTCAAAGCCAATGATACTGCACGGACATACCTGAATTTCAAAGATTATTATGCGTATGATGATGGTATTCCTGAATACGGTTTTGGTATTTCCGGAGAATCGACATACGGTGCCATGCTGGCATACCGATTCAGGATTTACAGGCCGGATACCCTGAAGGCCATTGATATTTTTTTTAACACAACCCGTGACGATTTTACCTCTGGTGAAAAATTCCATTTATGCATCTGGTCAGATGAAAACGGGAAACCGGGGGAAATGATTTATATTTCACCGGAAGCCCTCATGCCCGGGCAAAAAGGTTTCCTTGAACCAGTACGTTACCCAATCCACGGTCCAACGGATCTGATTGTGGAAGATTCAGTTTTTTATACCGGATGGATGCAGCTCACAGAAGAATTTCTCAATGTAGGTTATGATGTAAACCGGAACAGCCTTAACAAAATATTTGTCAACATCACCGGTGAATGGTTCAATCCGGGTACGAGCATACTTCCGGGTTCCCTCATGATCCGTCCTGTTTTCGGCAGCAAGGCAGTTGTAACAAGCATGGTTGAACACAATGATCACAATGTGGATTTCATAATCTACCCGAATCCGGTAAAAAACCTGTTGCATATTCTTACTGAAGATCCTTTGATCAACAGGATAATACTTTATGACGGACTCGGCAGGGCCGTTTATTCAGCTGATCACGGATCCTCACCAATCGATGTTTCTGCTTTACCTTCAGGCATCTATTATATCAGGATCTTTTGGATGAACGGCAACAGCATCTGTAAAAAGGTCATCATCAGTCATTAATGCAGCAACATGCAGGAAGAATCAAATGACCATACGGAACTTTATGAACATTACAATTTCATAGCTGACAAAGGTCAGGGATTGCTGAGGCTGGATAAATTCCTTTCCAACAGACTGGAGAACATTTCGCGCAATAAAATTCAGAATGCAGCCAAAGCCGGCAATATACTGGTGAACAGTCATGCCGTCAAATCCAGCTATAAGGTGAAGCCCCTTGATGAAATTTCCATTTTGCTTCCCTATCCTCACAGGGATTTTGAACTCATCCCTGAAAACATTTCTGTCAACATCATTTATGAAGATGATTCGCTGATTGTAGTGAACAAAGAAGCAGGCATGGTGGTTCATCCCGGTCACGGCAATTATACCGGCACTCTTGTGAACGCTCTGGCCTGGCATTTAAAAGACTTACCCCTGTTTCAGAAAGGTGAAATCCGTCCGGGGCTTGTACACCGCATTGACAAAGATACTTCAGGGATTCTGGTAATTGCGAAAACAGAGCTGGCACTCAACAAACTTGCAAGGCAATTTTACGAAAAGACTGTCCGCCGCAACTATCATGCGTTGGTCTGGGGAAGATTCAGGCAGGTTGAAGGTGCAATCACCGGAAACATCGGACGGAGTCCCAGGAACCGTCTAAAAATGCAGGTCTTTACCGGTGAAGAATCCGGAAAACCTGCTGTTACCAACTATAAAGTGATTGAGGACCTCGGTTATGTCAGTCTTGTGGAATGCAGACTGGAAACGGGAAGAACCCATCAGATCAGGGTTCATATGGCCCATATCAAACACCCGGTTTTCAATGATGAACGATACGGAGGAAACAGGATCCTCAGAGGCACGACATTCAGCAAGTACAAACAATTTGTCGAGAACTGCTTTGCATTAATGCCCACGCATGCGCTCCATGCCAAATCACTGGGTTTTAAGCATCCCCTGACCGGAAAGGACATGTTCTTTGATTCCGAGCTTCCCGGGAATATGCTGCAGGTTATCGAAAAATGGCGCAAATATTCAGGAAAATCCGCTGACGAATCCTTCCCGTCAAAGTAAATTCCATTTTTATGAAAATACACCGATACATGTTTCCCGTCATGATGTAATTCTTATTAAATATCTGTTTGTATATCTGAAAATCGCATTTGAATTGCAAAGGAATCCCATGGCAGCAGGCTGAAAATGCTTCAGAATCAAGACAATTTCATGTTTTTGATTATGAGGGACTTCAGAGTACTTAAACGTCTGTTCTTCACTGTAATAATTGTTGCCTAAGAATCAGGATTCTTTATATTCCGTGATCCCTTATCTTCCCTTTTCGATACAGATTTATCCTCCTTGCCAACCGGACGAACACAAACCTTGTTATACAGTTCCTTAAGCTTCCTGCGCAAATCATGCAACTCATGATCCCTGATGCTTTCATTCACCTCGGCATGAAATTTTAAAAGATCCGCCAGTTCCTTATCCTCACCCAGCTTTTTTTCAAACTCTTTTTTCTCCTGCTTGCTGAGCAACCCATCCAGGTAATCCTCAATCATCCTCGACTTTTTCATTTCTCAATTCTTGGTAACCATATGTAGCTTGTATTCTGTTTGTTAAGGTTAGTTTGCAGCGATAAATGCGGTTTCTTGTATGTTGTTCGTTCCTGAATCCCATAATATGCGTGATTTCGCGGATCGATCTGCCTTCATAATGAAGATTCAAAACCCTCTGACAGTTTCCGCTCATTTTTTCCAGTACACTTCTGTAAAGCGCAAGGCGTTCATTTCGCTCATATATTTCCGATACATCTGATGCTGCATCCGGTAATTCTTCCTCCAAAACGATTCGGTCATTTCCCTTTTTCCTTTTCTTCAGCTCTCTGAGCCATACAATCCTTGCAATGGAATGAAGATATGTTTTCAGTGAACAGGTTAATTTAAAACTGTCATCCCTGAATTTCTGAAACAGAATCAGGATAGCATTCTGGAAAACATCCCATGCATCATCATCCGTACCATTGTTTTTAATGACAAAGAACCTGATGGATTGATAATACAGTTTGTAAATTTTTTCGATGATTCGTTCATCGCGGGAAATGATACCACTGACCAGATCCCTGTCTGTGAAATTATGAAAACGTTTCAATGTTTATACTGTTAACGGGTAAAAAATAACCCTGTCATTTAATAAATCCCATATTGCTCGTTTAAACACAACATTACGCACAATTATTTAAGGAAAGTGCATAAAAATTCATATGCGTTCATCAAGACTTCAAATATACAATTGATTGATAACATAATACAAAAAATTCAATTTTTTTCCTTACATAATAATAAATATTATACCATAGAGTATAACCCCGGACCCGTATTTCCCATATAGCGCATCGGGAAATTTAACCGTATGTTGATTCAATGATAAAATGATGAACCGGCTTATCCAATATTTCCATAACCAATTCTCGTTCAGCATTCAGCCTTATTCCGGTTCAGGTGGTACGCAGGTACAGACCAGGTTGCGGTCGCCATACGCATCGTCGACGCGGCTTACGGAAGGCCAGAACTTGCGTTCTTCCAGCCATTTCAGCGGAAATGCAGCTTTCCTTCTTGAATAAGAGTGGTTCCATTCATCGCTTACCACCATGGTTTCCGTATGGGGCGCATTCTTCAGGACGTTATCCTCCGTGTTGCCGGATTCAATCACCTCCTGTATCTCCCGGTGTATGGCCTTCATTGCTTCGACGAACCTGTCGAGCTCCTGCAGGGATTCACTTTCGGTAGGTTCCACCATCAGAGTACCGTGCACCGGAAATGAGAGTGTAGGTGCATGAAAACCATAATCCATCAGTCTTTTGGCAATATCGGCTTCGGTAATACCGGCAAGACTTTTAAATGCACGGCAGTCGAGAATCATTTCATGCCCTACAAATCCGTTTATGCCTTTATACAGCACATTGAAATATTCATTCAGGCATGAGGCAAGATAATTTGCATTCAGGATGGCGATCCTGCTGGCATGTGTCAAACCTTCCCCTCCCATCAGGCAGCAATAGGCATGTGAAATGACCAGAATGCTTGCACTCCCGAACGGAGCCGATGAAACGGCTGATATCCCGTCACTTGTTCCCGTGTCAACAACAGGATGTGCAGGAAGAAACTTTTCCAGATGACTGGCCGCAAGTATGGGTCCCATACCCGGTCCCCCACCTCCATGGGGTATGGCGAAAGTCTTGTGAAGGTTCAAATGACAAACATCAGCACCGATGGTAGCAGGACTTGTAAGGCCAATCTGTGCATTCATATTGGCACCGTCCATATAAACCTGACCGCCATACTGATGAATGATGTCGACCATTTCCCGGATCGCCTCTTCAAACACACCGTGTGTCGAGGGATAGGTGACCATAAAAGCGGCCAGCCGGTCGCGGTGCAATTCAGCCTTCGCTTTAAGGTCACTCACATCGATGTTCCCATGGTCATCACAAGATACGACAACAACATTCAGTCCTGCCATAGCAGCACTTGCCGGATTGGTACCGTGTGCCGAGGCCGGTATCAGCACCACATCGCGGTGCGACTGTCCCAGGCTGGCCAGGTATTTTTTTATGACCAGCAGTCCGGTATACTCCCCTGCCGCACCTGAATTTGGCTGAAACGACACCGCATTGAATCCGGTCAAGGCTTTCAGGAAATCTCCCAGTTCGCGGATGATCTGCAGATACCCTTCAGCCTGGTCGGGAGGCACAAAAGGATGTATGTTGCCGAATTCCGGCCAGCTTAAGGGCAGCATTTCCACTGCTCCGGTCAGTTTCATGGTGCAGGAACCGAGTGAGATCATACCATCTGTCAATGCAAAATCCTTTCGTTCGAGTTTTTTGATATACCGCATCATCCCGGTTTCGCTCCTGTAGTTTTTAAAAAGCGGCAGATCCATATACCGGTCCGCACGGAGGAACCCTTTACCCATTCCCGGTGTCTGACCTGATCCTGCAATATCCTGGAAGGACCGACCAGCATCCATGATCATCTGACCAGTATTTCCCAAGGCCTTTGCAAATACCCCGGCAATATCGTTCAGATCATCGATGGTCGTGGTTTCATCCAGACTGATGCCCACACTTCCGTCGCTCCGATACCGGAAGTTGATCCGGTCGTCCAGTGCCAGTGAACGTATCATGTCCTGCGGAACATTTCCCGGCAGACTTACCTTCAGTGTATCAAAAAAGACTTCGTTATCCTCCTGATATCCCAGTGTTGTCAACATGTCCGACAACGTCACTGCATATGAATGGATGCGCCGGGCAATGAACTGCAAACCTTCGTATCCGTGGTATACTGCGTACATCCCTGCCATAATGGCCAGTAAAGCCTGGGATGTACATATATTGGACGTGGCCTTTTCACGCTTGATATGCTGTTCCCTTGTCTGCAGTGCCATGCGGCAGGCTCGGCGGTTCTCCCGGTCAATGGTGACCCCGATGATGCGGCCGGGAATGAAGCGCTTGTATTCGCCCTTTGCGGCAAAAAAAGCAGCATGAGGACCTCCATAGCCCATGGGAATGCCAAAACGTTGTGTTGAGCCGACTACTACATCAGCGCCCCAGCTTCCCGGGGATTTTAAAAGGATAAGACTCATGATATCAGCTGCCACAGTCAGGCCGATGCCGTTTGCGTGCAGCTGTTCCACAAAATCCTCATAGTCAATGACTTTGCCGTCACCGGCCGGATACTGAACCAATGCTCCGAAGTATGCCTCATCCGGGTTCATGGTCCTGAAATCACCTGTTACCAGTTCAATTTTTAAGGCTTCAGCACGGGTTTTTATTACAGCCAGAGTCTGGGGAAAAACATTAAGATCGACGAAGAACCTGCTGGCCCCTTTTGCCAGCTTTTCCCTTGAACGTGCATTGTACAGCATGATCATGGCTTCAGCGGCAGCTGTTCCCTCATCCAGCAACGAAGCATTGGCCAGCTCCATGCCGGTCAGTTCGGTGATGACGGTCTGAAAATTCAGCAAAGCTTCCAGCCTTCCCTGCGAGATTTCAGCCTGGTAAGGCGTATAGGAAGTATACCATCCCGGATTCTCGAGGATATTGCGCTGTATTACCGGAGGCATGAAAGTCCCGTAATACCCCGTGCCGATGTATGTTTTAAACATCCTGTTCCGGCGGGCGATGTTTCGGACCCTTTCCAGGTATTCCCGTTCACTGATGCCTTTGGGAACTTTAAGAGGGCCTTTCAAATGGATGGAAGAAGGTATGGTTTTTCCGATAAGTTCATCAAGGGTTGCAACTCCTGTCTTATCCAGCATGTCCTGAACCTCCTGTGTCCGCGGACCCAGATGCCGGGTTGCAAAATGGTCAGTGTTCATATTCATTTCTCAGGCATAAAATTGTAAAAATGTATGTCTTCCCTATTTCAAAAAAGGATTTGTATCATGTTCCTGTCCGATTGTTGTTACCGGTCCGTGCCCGGGGTATACGACCGTATCACGGGGCAGGACCAGCAGTTTGTTACGGATACCGCTGACCAGTGTCCCGTAATCCCCCCCGAAAAGGTCTGTCCTCCCGATACCTCCGTTGAAAAGCACATCCCCGCAAATCAGCAGTTTGTCGGATTCCGAATACAGGCAGATACTGCCGGGTGAATGGCCCGGTACGAGTATGATCCTGATCACCGAACCGCCCAGTTCTATGGTGTCATTCTCCGTCAGGAACCTGTCAGGATACGGTGGTTTCCTGATCTGAAAACCGAACATGCCGGCAATTTCCTCTGCCCGCTCAAGCAGAAAAAGATCGTCCCTGTGAATCCAGACCGGGCAGTTAAATTCATTTTTAATAAAAGCATTCCCTGCAATATGGTCAAAATGCCCATGTGTATTGATCACGCATACAGGATTCAGGGATCCTTTGTTTATGAAATCTTTCAGAACATTGCACGGACCTTCATCCCAGCAACCCGGATCAACGATGACACATTGCCCGTTGTTCTCATACAGCAACAGGGCATTCACACCCATCTCATTGCAAACGAAACTCTTGATATTGATCATGATCAGTCAAACAAAAGCGTGTATTCCATATGTTTATTCTTTTCCTTTCAGCATGGGAACAAAAACGAACAATCCGTGTTCTGAACTCATTGTCTCGTTTTCTCCGGTTTTTTTCACTAAGATCATCACCTGCGAAGAACCTTTCCCCAACGGCAAAACCATACGTCCCCCGACTTTCAGCTGTTCCAGCAAATTTTCGGGGATTTCAGGTGCCGCAGCAGTAATGAGAATCCGATCGAAGGGACCGTAAGTGGGCAGTCCGAGGTTGCCGTCACCATAAAAAAAATTTACGCGGTAGTTCAGTCTTTCCAGCAGGGCCTGTGATTTCAGATACAGGTCCTTCTGACGTTCAACGGTATAAACCTTGGCTCCCATTTCAGCCAGTATTGCTGCCTGATAACCGGAACCGGTTCCGATTTCCAGCACCCTGTTCAATGGATCTACCGAAAGAAGCTGGGTCTGGAATGCAACTGTATAGGGTTGCGAAATGGTCTGTCCCGAACCGATCGGAAATGCCTGATCCTTATATGCAAAATTGATGAATCCGCTGTCCATGAAAGCATGTCTCGGAACCTTATTCATAGCCGATAAAACGCGATCGTCAGTGATCCCCTTTTGACTGATCTCATCAATAAGCTTCTTTCTTAATCCTTTATGTCGATAATTGTCCTCAACTTTTACCATACAGCGGTTCGGCTTTATCAACAAATTTAGTTGATAAGTCGAATCTAAAAAAAAAATCCCCTGTTTCGAAAAAATTTATGTTTGCGTATCGATCCAGGGAATGATGAATGTTGGTATTATCGGGTCTGGTGCCAGTTTTGACAGGCACATCAGGATATTGGACGAAATTCAGGATGTCAGGATTGTCGGGTACTATTCTTTTGGTATACCGTTAACGGATATCACATTTTCAAATGTCGTTGCTGCTTATCATTCTCCTGATCTGCTGATCGACGGGGCCGATGCCATGATCTTTTCCGGCCCGGGCAGACTGCACAACAAACTGGTTGAAAAAGCACTCAGGAAAGGCAAACACATTCTGCTTCATCCAATGGCCATAAGGTCTTCAGATGAGGCCATGCAACTTGTCAAACTGGCCCGGGAGGCAAATGTAATGCTCAAGGTACACAATGTCGGAAGCATTAACCTGAAGGGACTCCAAAAAATGATTGCCGATGTTTCCGGGATCAAGTTTATAGAACTGCATTATTACAGAAACATCCATCAGAGGACAGTCTCAAATCCAATCCTCGAAGACCTGCTGATCAATACACAGGTTGTCAGCACTCTGGTTAAAGGCCAGGTCCTTTCCGTCAAGGCAAAGGGACTGAGCATGTTGTCCGCAATACCTGAGATCATTAACGCACGCCTTGAATACAACAACGGTTGTGCCGTGAATATCACCTGCAACATTGTAGCTGCAAGGGATGACTTTCAGGCAACAATCATATTAAAAGACAGATGCATTAAATATGATTTCATTTCACATAAATTGACAAGCTGGAACATACAGCATAAAAAAAACCATAATGACTCCCCCCTGATCATTGACAATATTGAAATTGAGAATCCGGATCCGCTTCTTGACGAGCTTTCCGGATTCATATTGTCTGCCGGTTCCGGATGCAAACATCAGGATGAAACGGAATGCGGGTTTGAACCTTTTATCCTGACAGAAAGAATTCTGGAAAAAGTCAGGAAAAGTGTCATTCAGTATACCTGAAAAGGTGCTGTTAAATTCAACAACCCAATCCTGGTTGCCAGAGAATGAAGGAACGAATCAAGGGTATGAAAACCGGAGACAATAATCGAATCCTGTTTTGTGATTTTTTCAATTTTTGATGCCATATTTGCTTTTCTTAAATTCCCGTGATGATCTAACAGAACAGCCTAAATAGGCTCTATGAGCGGCTGCCCGGTTATGAACAAGAGGATTCAGACACTTAAATACATTCTATCCGATTTTCTGTCCGCAACATTGAGCTGGAATGTTGCAGCCTTTCATTTTAAGCAGTATCTGGCATCCTATTCCCGGAATGAAGGGATCTCCGCTTCGCCTGAGAATGTCTATTTCTATGGCCTTTTCCTTGTGCCTGTTTTCTGGATCCTGCTTTATTTCCTTTCGGGATATTATAAAGAAGTATACCGCAAATCACGTTTGTCTGAACTCCTGCAGACGATCGGAATCACTTTTATTGGTGTTGTTATACTGTTCCTTATCCTGGATGAGCGGTTGAACCTTTTTTTATACAACGATTCCCTTTATCTGGTGTATTTCTTATCGCATTTCCTGATCACATATTTACCCCGGTTCACCATCACCAGCTATACGGCAAGACGGATCCGCCGCGGTGACATCGGATTCAACACACTGATCATAGGCAGCAATGCAAAAGCTGTCGATACATACCTTGAAATAAAAGACCAGGCAAAAAGAAGCGGAAACAGATTCGTGGGTTTCATAGATGTGGACGGAAAGACCAAAAACCTGCTTGCCGGATATATGAAGCACCTGGGCAACATTGATAACATCCGGAATATAATTTCGGAACATCAAACCGAGGAAGTGATCATCGCCATTGAATCATCTGAACATCATCTGATCAACCGGATCATCAACAAGCTGATCGAATCCGATGTAGTCATTAAAGCCATTCCAAGCATCCATGATATCCTGACCGGCAAGGTGAAAATGAATTCGATACTCGGAATGCCTCTGATACTGGTTTCACATCAATTGATGCCGGCATGGCAGGAAAATGTAAAAAACATTCTGGACTTTACCATTGCATTGCTTGCGCTGCTGATCACCCTGCCGCTGACACTGTTTCTGATCGCGGGCATCAGGATCTCTTCTCCGGGACCTGTGTTTTACAGTCATGAACGTATTGGAAGATACGGCAAGCCCTTTACCATATACAAGTTCCGTTCCATGCATATGGGAGCAGAAAAAAACGGTCCCGAGCTCTCTTCAAAAAACGACGGCAGAATTACAAAATTCGGAAAGTTTATGCGAAGGACCCGGTTTGATGAGATCCCCAATTTTTATAATGTACTGAAAGGTGAAATGTCTCTTGTCGGTCCCCGGCCGGAACGCAAATATTTCATTGACAAGATCGTGGAGAAAGAACCCCATTATCTTCACCTTCTCAAGGTGAAGCCGGGCATAACCTCATGGGGCCAGGTTCAGTACGGATACGCGGAAAATGTTGAACAAATGGTGGCACGACTGAAATATGACCTGATCTATCTGGATAACATGTCGATCTATGTGGATCTTAAGATCATCATATATACCATTCTGACTATCCTGAAGAGAAAGGGCATCTGAACCTTCCCTTCATCCTTCCAGATCATATGCCTGTATGGTCAGGTATTCCGGTCCGTTTTTTCTGAGTATGCTTTCATACAATACGATCCGGGGGATATGTTGCTCGTAAAACATATGTTCCCTGTAATGCTCCAGTAAACCGGCAAGCTTTCTTTTTGAGGACAATGACCTGATCCTGCCCAGTGTCAGATGTGGCGAAAATGCCTGGTTATCACGAGGGAAACCCTGTTGTTCAAGTTCATCGTCGATTTTCTTTTTCACATCCGTCAATCCTTCCGGATGGTCACATCCGATCCAGATCACCCGCGGCTGCCGGAGGCTTCTGAAAACACCCAGCGAGCTCAATCTGAGCCGGAACGGGCGGACTTCGGCTACAGCCTTGAATACCGCATCAGATATCAATGCGATATCATTCTCTTCTGTATCCCCGAAAAACCTGATGGTAAGATGAAGCCGGTCAGTATCCACCCATTTGATATGTCCGTCGGGCAGTGCATTGCGTATTGCCTCAATATCCTTCCTGAAGTGTTCACCGGGATGAATGTCCACTGCCAGAAATGTTCTTTTCATAGGGTCCGGAATGACATGCGGTTTTCAGATCCACAAAAACTTGTTGAATTGTTTATTTCAATATGCTTCTTATATTCAAAAATACACTATAAAATAGGTTCTTCATAAAAAAATCAATAAATTACCTTTTTAACATCATATTATGACAGCTATGGAAAAATCAAAAAAATTCGCAGTTGTGCTATCGGGTTGCGGAGTCTTTGACGGTTCTGAAATCCACGAAGCCGTCATGACACTTTATGCAATTGTAAAAAATGGAGGCAGTTATGATATTTTTGCTCCCGATATCCGGCAACATCATGTAGTGGACCATTACAGGCATCAGGAAAGCAATGAAACCCGGAACGTTCTTGCTGAATCAGCCCGTATTGCCCGCGGGAAAGCCAGGCCCCTGAGCCAGTTTGACCCCGGAAAATATGACGGACTGATCTTCCCCGGGGGTATGGGTGCCGTGAAAAATCTCTGTGATTTTGTGGTTAAGAAAAGTAAATGTACCGTGAACAAAGATGTTGAACAGGCAATCCGTCAGATGGCAAGCCGGAAAAAACCCATCGGGGCGTGCTGCATCGCCCCCGTTATCCTTGCCAGAGTCCTGGGCAACGTAAAAGTGACCGTCGGGAACGATATGTCAACGGCAAGAGCCCTGGAAGAAATGGGAGCCACGCATCAGGTCACTTCATCCGGAGAGGTTGCTGTCGATGAAACGCATAAAGTGGTAACAACTTCTGCCTACATGCTTGATGCCGATATTGCACATATTGCTGTTGGAATAGAGAATGTTATAATCAGTATGATGAACATAATGGACTGAATCCGGCTGGGTCCCGGCTCTCAAATCATGCCGACATCGATCATGATAATGATTTCTTCGATAAGATAATCTTCTCCTGCCGGATCATATCTCGATTTCAGATTTGAACCGAATATTCTGGCGATTGCCTGCCAGAAAAAAGCCTGGAATGATCCTCTGAGCTCCTTTACAAGATCATATGAAGTATGCCTTGTCTCACGGTCAACAAGCTTTATCAGAATCCGTCCCTGTGTGATCGTCAGTTTGGTCAGTTCACCTTCAAACCGGTCTTTTAAATCCTTTTCCACCTGTTTGATGTATTCCTTCCTTTCCTTTTCTGTGTTCATTCCGGCAAGGTCTTTTTCAACCTCCCTGAACATTTCTCCCGCAATGAGCGCATAGGGATAAGCCTTCTTCACGTTGTAAATCAGACGTTCATATTGACGAAGATCACGTCTGGAATCGAATTGCTGACGGGGATAGATGTTTGCCTCACGGATGTTTGAAATCATAACCGTGTCCCCGTCAACAATGCGGCCATAGACAGGATAACCCCCATACTCCATTTTTACAGTATCCTGCGGCCAGGCGGTTGCGTTTAATGTATAAAACAATCCTGCTATGAAGATGAACCTGAATGTCCTTTTACCCATTTCCTGCAAAATCAGTTAATCATTAAACGATATTCGGTTTTAAATGTTATGGCACTGTCTGCTTCACAGATCAGAATCCGTATGCCGTTCAGGTGCCGGAGTTAAGCCGTAATTCAACCGTGTAGCGACTGGCGCACATATCATACCGTTTCAGAAATACAAAGTTAGCAAAATGCCATTGTTCATTCAGCTGTTAAAAAGTTTTATATTTGCAAATATCGTTATGAACCTGTCAGAAAAATTGAGATTATGTATCAGGGCAACAAAAAATATACCAACGGAGAGATTACGGTTTTCTGGTATCCCAAGAAATGCATTCATGCAACACACTGTTACCGAGAACTGATCGAAGTATTCAATCCCGGGAGAAGACCCTGGGTCAATATGAATGGTGCATCAACCAGAGAAATCATCAGAGTGGTAAAACTTTGCCCTACAAAGGCACTTGACTACGAATACAACAATAAGGATGCACAAAAAGGACAGAGCAGGGATTTGTCCGTTGCCGACAAAACGGTGTCTGAGGCAAGGATCATGAAAGATGGCCCGCTGTTGTTGAAGGGAGATTTCAGGATCATTGACCACGAGGGAAAAGAAATCCGGCATACAGGAACAACTTCATTATGCAGGTGCGGTGCTTCAAAAGATCTTCCTTTTTGCGACGGTACACACAACAAGACAGGCTATAAAAGCGACTGAATCACGAACAAAATTGGATGTATGGAAAACGGTCATAAATCCGGAGAAAAGATCCCTGAAGTCAGAATTCTTAAGGATGGTCCCATTATGCTGAAAGGTTTTTTCAGATTCAGGACCTCCTCCGGTGAAGAAACTCAAAAAGAGCATGAGATCTACATTTGCAGCTGTGGCAAATCAGGAAACAAACCCTATTGTGACGAAACACATAAAAAATCCGTGATGAGTGGATGAATCCTCTCAGATGAATTTTTTTATCTGACCGGCTGCATCCTGAAAAGAAAGTGCCGGATATACATCGAGCCCCGATTGTTTGATAATATGCATGGCCTCTTCAGCATTTGTTCCCTGTAACCGTACAACAACAGGTACCCTCACATGGTGCAATGATCTGAATGCTTCCACCACACCCTGAGCAACCCTGTCACACCTGACAATGCCTCCGAAAATATTGATCAGTATGATTCTGACATCGGGATCCCTGAGAATGATCCGGAATCCTGATTCAACGGTCCTTGCATTCGCGGTTCCCCCCACATCCAGGAAATTGGCCGGTTCGCCACCTGAAAGTTTGATGATGTCCATGGTGGCCATGGCCAGCCCGGCACCGTTAACCATACAACCCACATTCCCCTGAAGCTTGATGAAATTCAGATTGTTTTTCAGGGCTTCAGTCTCAGTGTCATTTTCCTCTTCCGGATCGCGCATCTTCTCATAACCGGGATGTCTGATCAATGAGTTATCGTCCAGGACAATCTTGGTGTCAAGTGCAAGGATCCGGTCGTCTGACGTTTTGACAACCGGGTTGATTTCAATCAACGATGCATCCATATCCACATAAGCTTTGCTCAGACTTATCAGAAACCGGATCATCTCATCAAATGCCTGGCCGGTCAGGCCCAGATCAAAGGCAATTCTTCTTGCCTGGAACTGCTGTAATCCCAAACCCGTATGGATCTCCTCCCGGTGAATCAGGTGCGGGGTATGCTCAGCAACAGCCTCAATATCCATTCCCCCTTCGGAAGAATACATGATATTCAATCTGGCAGTTGCCCTGTTCAGCAGTATGCTCACATAATACTCACAAACAGAACTTTTTCCGGCATGATATACGTTCTCCTCAATTAACAGTTTCCGTACCTTCTTCCCTTCCGGTCCGGTCTGGTGCGTAACCAGCTGCATACCCAGCATATCACCGACGTGTTTCCGGAGTTCCGGAATGCTTTCGGCAGTTTTTATACCACCCCCTTTGCCACGACCGCCGGCATGGATCTGTGCCTTGATCACCCAACTGTCTGTTCCACCCTTTTTTTGAAACCTGCCGGCTATGATCTCTGCTTGTTCGGCACGTTTAATCATATAACCTTCAGATACATTAACACCGGCAGCTTTTAAAAGCTGTTTGCCCTGGTATTCGTGAATGTTCATTTGTCAAGGATTGAAAATACGAAAATATCTATTTTTAATCTATTTTTATCATTGCTGCCAAATTCATAACACATTCCCCCATGAAGAAATTAATGAATGCAGAATTAAACAGGCTGACCGTTGAAGAATTCAAAACGACCAGAAAATATCCGGTTGTGGTTGTTCTGGATAATGTAAGAAGCCTGAACAACATCGGATCCATATTTCGTACCTCCGATGCCTTTCTGGTAGAAGGAATATACCTGTGCGGAATTACCGCCACACCTCCTCACCGGGAAATCAACAAAACCGCACTGGGAGCAACTGAATCGGTTTACTGGCAGTATTTTGGACATACCACAGAAGCTGTTCAGTCACTAAAAAACAGGAAATACAACATTATTGCAGTGGAACAGACAGATAGCAGCACCCCGCTTTGTCAATTGAATATCCGTAATGACATGAAATACGCCCTGGTTTTCGGTCATGAGGTCAGGGGAGTTGAGCAGAAGGTTGCCGACCTGTGTGATGAAAGCATAGAAATACCCCAGCTGGGTACCAAACATTCGATTAATATTGCCGTAAGCGCGGGAATTGTTTTGTGGGAGTTTTTCAGATTCTTTCAGTTACAGCAATCATAAGGTTTTTAAGGTCACACCGAAATGAACGATCACGGGCATTCTAAAGTTCCTGTCCGTCAGGTCAGGATTTTGCCGCCGGCTTCCTACAGATTCCCCCTCACGATGGACACCCTTGCTGCTGGCTGATATTTCCAACTGTCAGGGTGCATTCGGGACTTACACCCCAGGGTTATTCCCTATGCCGGGCAAACCACACCACACCGCACCAAAAAAGGCGGTCCTTAGGGAACCGCCTTGAAAATATTGTCGAAAAACCAGATTTACTGAATGATCTGCATGAACGTTGCATCACTTGCAATCCCGAGAAATTCAGCATCTTTCTGTGCATGTTCCTTAAGTGAACTGTCCAGACTTATGGCACTGCGCAGGTTGCTGAAAACTGCCGAATTGTTTCCGCTTCTTGCAGCAGCAATAGCCTTAAGATAATATACCGATGCATCTTTGACATCTCCCAGCTGGTTCAGTGTGGTCATTGCGCGGTCGTTATTCCCACTTAACATCTGAGCCAATGCTGCATTGAATGAGGGTTCATTGCCAAAATAGTTTACAGCTGCCGCGTAATCACCCTGTATGATCTTGATGATGCCCAGGTTATAACTTACTTCACTGCCTGCGCTCATGGCTGAAGTCAGCAGTTGTTCAGCAGTTGAAATATCTCTTTCTGCAAGAGCTACAGCTCCAAGGTTGGCTTTTACAGCATCAGTATCATCGATCTTCTGAGCTGCTTCAAGTGAAGCTTTTGCTTCATCCAGTCTGTCGAGCTGTAAATATATATTACCCAGGTTGTTGTGTGCCCTGATGCATTCGGGGTAAATTCTTGCTGCTGCTTCGTAAATAGCTGCTTTTTCATTCAGGTTATCGGTCAGCGTAGCTGCAAAGAGGATTTCTTCAACATTGAGTGAATCGGGATCAACGCGAACCAGATTCATGATCTCACTGTCGGATTTGCCAATTACATCCACGTTTATCGTCATCACGGAACGGCGCAACTGAGGCAGAATTTTCTCTGCGATTTCTTCATAAGCCTGTGAAATGTTCTTAATTTCCCGCTCTCTGACCACGGGATCTGAATACATGCTTAACACACGCAAAATCAGGTCTTTATCCTGAATATCCGAAGCTTCCATCAATTCCCTGAAACCGTTCCAGTCTTCTGGTGTACTCATCATATTCAGGAAATTAGCTGCTTCAGCTTCCGTGATTTTGTTATCCCTCAATGCTCTTTCGAGATACCGCTGGGCAGTACTTTCACGATTTTCCGAAAGTCTGGTATTCAGGTCAAGCGGACCATCAGGAGAAGCATATGCAGAGATCTCAGCGCCTTTTATTTCAATGTTCTCAGCAACTTCGGCTGCAACCATGTCTTCTTCAAGCTTCACGATGTCATCAGCCCTCAATTCGGATGATCTCACGTTAGACTGATTGATCACATAATGAATATCAGCCGTATAAGCCTCCGGTATAATTCGTTGAAAATTGTCGGGCATAATGACGGTTTTTGGTACAACCTGAACCAGTGCAGGAGTTGCTAACACACCGTCAGCAATCTTCGGGGATTCCCAGACCAGAGGTTCTTTGTCATTAATGCTTGCAGACATCCTGACAACAAGCTGCGACTGCATCATGGCATCTTCATAAGGGATGGTGCCTGTATATGAATAATTGCCGCCGGCATAAGGAATTACCCTGTTGTTGCCATCCACTTTTTCACCCTGCAGCGTGGTGGAGGGGTACGTCTTTTCTCCACCCTCATACTTGAGCACAGGTGTTGCAACCACAACAGCCTTCTTGTTAAAATATTTTTCAGGAAATCTTGTGTTGATTGCAACGGCTACAGCATTGTCATGCAATGTCTGATCACCATGCATCTCAAGAGGATTGGGATTTACTTCATATCCGACCGTGCTGGCACTGTCTCTCATTTTTGACAGCCCGGCGCAACCGCTCATGACAAGAGCTGCGATAATTGTTGAGATTAGGTAGTTTTGCCTCATTTTCTTCATAATGCTAAAATTATTTGTTTTATTAACTTAAAATAGGAGCTATGTAATATAATGGTACATACAAACTTACAAATGTTTTTGAGAAATAAAAAAAAATATGGAGCTGGTTTTCATTTTCTTTCAAAAATAATAAAAATAATGAACCTGTCCGGAATCAAGACCATCAAATTATTATTGAACATTAGAACATACAAATTTTATACCATTGTAATGAATCTAACAAATTTCATAAAATTTAAAAGGTAGTGCCACCTGGTTAATAACGTTTAATTAATTGCCAGACAATTGATTTATGCATAAAGGCTCTATGCTGTTGACGGAATACCTGAATTTCCGGATTCATGCATTCCAGGTACCTGAATTCCCGGTTTGACAGACAAAGTTATCTGGTTTCCAACTGACAAAGAAATGATTTCAGAATTTCGATATGATGGAAAGAATCCGGCAACTCATCGATTTGAGTCCCGGCGGTCTTTTTTGTCCCTGAAATTTCTCGAATCCCTGTTATCACGCTGGGATCGATGATCCCTGCTTCTTGGACCATGTGTACGTGAAGGAGGCTGATAACCCTCCGGAACAGGCAGAAGCGCTTTACGTGAAAGGCTTAGTTTCCCGTTTTTCACGTCGATTTCCATCAGCTTGACTTCGATAACATCTCCTTCTGAAAGGACGTCCTGCACATTGTTCACGCGCTGCCATTCAAGTTCGGAAATGTGCAACAAACCTTGTTTTCCCGGCAGGATCTCAACAAAGGCGCCAAAACTTGTAATGCTTTTGACGGTACCTTTGTATACTTTCCCGGCCTCTGGCTGTTCAACAATGCTGTTAATCCTTTCCAGAGCAGCATCGATGGAAGACTTATCCACTGCAGAAACATTGATCACACCCATACTGTCAATTTCTTCAATCACAATCACTGCTCCTGTTTTGGCCTGAATATCCTGGATGACTCTGCCTCCGGGACCAATCACGGCTCCGATGAATTCTCTCGGAATGGTCATCTGGACCATCCTTGGCACGTTCGGTTTGTAATCGGACCTGGGCTCGGAAATAACTTCCACAATTTTCCCAAGTATATGAAGCCGGCCTTTACGGGCCTGTTCCAATGCTTTCTGCATGATCTCAAATGACAGACCTTCTACCTTAATATCCATCTGTGTAGCTGTTATTCCGTCTTTTGTCCCTGCAACCTTAAAATCCATATCGCCAAGATGGTCTTCGTCACCGAGTATATCCGACAAAATTGCATACTTTCCTGTTTTTTCATCGGTAATTAATCCCATGGCAATGCCGGAAACCGGTTTCTTTATCTTGACTCCTGAATCCATCAGCGCCATGGTACCCGCACAGACAGTTGCCATGGATGAAGAGCCATTTGACTCCAGAATATCAGAAACAACGCGGATGGCATAAACATTGTCTTCGGGGATCATCTTTTTTAGTGCACGAAGTGCTAGGTTCCCGTGTCCCACTTCACGGCGGCTGATTCCCCGGGAAGGTCTTGCCTCACCCGTAGAAAATGGAGGAAAGTTATAATGCAAAACAAATTTTTCCGTACCCTGAATCAGTACTTCATCGATCTCCTTCTCATCCAGTTTGGTGCCCAGTGTCACAGAAGCAAGCGCCTGGGTTTCACCGCGTGTAAACAAGGCTGAACCATGAGCTGCTGGCAGGTAATCAACTTCGCACCATATAGGCCGTATCTCATCTGTCTTTCGGCCGTCAAGCCTCAGTCCCTCATTCAGGATCAGATTTCTGACTGCCTTCTTTTCCACCTCATGGAAATAATTGCTGACCTGGATTTCATTTACTTCAATATCCTCAGGAAAGGAAGCAAGAAATTCCTCCTTTAACCCATCCAGAGCATCATGCCTTTCCTGCTTTGCAGGTGTATTTTTGGCAATTCCGTAAATTTTCTCATACAGCTCTTCTGACATCCTTTTTCTGAGTTCCTCATCATGAACTTCATGTACATATTCGCGTTTTTGTTCTTTTTGTGCGGCATTCATCAGATCCAGCTGAGCCCGGCATTGTATTTTGATGGCTTCATGAGCGATCTTGAGCGCTTCAAGCATATCCTCTTCCTGAACCTCTTTCATTTCACCCTCAACCATGATGATGTTCTCAGCAGTTGCACCCACCATGATATCCATATCAGAGCTTAACAGTTCGTTGAAAGTCGGATTGATGATATACTTACCTTCAACCCTTCCTACTCTTACTTCCGATATCGGACCTTGAAAGGGAATATCCGACATCATCAGTGCTGCAGAAGCAGCAAGACCCGCAAGTGAATCAGGCATAGTATCCTTGTCCGCCGAGATCAGAAATACATTGACAAACGTCTCGGCATGGTAATCTTCCGGGAATAACGGACGCAATGCCCGGTCGATCAGTCTGGAAATCAGTATCTCATAGTCACTGGGTCTGGATTCCCTTTTCAGAAATCCGCCGGGAAACCGGCCTATGGCAGCAAACTTTTCCCTGTACTCAACCTGCAGGGGCATGAAATCGCTGTCCTCCAACGGTTCTTTTGCCGATACAACTGCGGCCAGCAACATTGTATTGCCCATCCTGACGACAACGGAACCATTGGCCTGCCTGGCCAGTTTTCCCGTCTCAAGGGTTATGGTCCTGCCGTCCTCCAACTGAATTTTTTTCTCAAATATCTTCAACATAAACAAATAGATTACAAATACTTAATTTTTGGATTGTGAAACCCTGTAATAAAAAAAAAGGCAATTCCGGAATTGCCCTTTTATTTTCGAAGATTCAGCTCTTTAAGGATTGAACGATATCTTTCAATATCGCGTTCCCGCAAATAATCCAGAAGTCTTCTTCTCTTGCCCACCATCTTAAGCAACGCACGCTGTGTGGAAAAATCCTTCTTGCTGTTTTTCAAATGTTCTGTAAGATGGTTGATCCTGTATGTAAACAATGCTATCTGACTCTCAGAAGTCCCGGTATCCGCTTCAGACTTACCGTGTTTTTTAAAAATCTCTTTTTTCTTTTCCGGTGACAAATACATAATTGTTAAATCATTATCGCATGAAAAATCGAATTGCAAAAGTATTCTTTTTTTTATATATATCATTGTATTTGTGAAAAAACTTTCTCCTTATAATGTTATTCGATTTCCCGGTCTTACTGACGGTTTTATTCACCGGTTACCGGATCGTCCATGATCCTTCAGGCATTTGTTCAACATCCATTCAATCTGACCGTTTATGCTTCTGAATTCGTCAGCAGCCCATTTTTCAATTTTCTTCATGGTATCTGTTCTGATTCTCAGCACAAATGTCTTCTTCTCCGTCATAAGCATTAATGGGTTAATGTTCCTGTATTGACAACCGGTTCAACCTGACTCTCACCGCAGAGTACAACCAGCAGATTGCTTACCATGGCCGCCTTCTTTTCTTCATCCAGCTGCAGGATTTCTTTTTCAGACATCAATTGCAGGGCGCTTTCCACCATTCCGACAGCACCTTCGACGATTTTGTGTCTCGCCGCGACGGTAGCAGTCGCCTGCTGCCTTCGCAGCATAGCCTGCGCTATTTCAGGAGCATATGCCAGATAAGCAATCCTGGCTTCTATCACCTGAAGTCCCGCCATCTCAAGCCGTTCAGATATTTCCATTTCAAGGTCACTATTTACCTTTTCAAAATCGGAACTCAATGTGATCTCAGCCTTTTCATCCTCAAACTGATCATAAGGATAGCTGCCGGCAAGTTTCCTGACTGCAGCGTCCGTCTGAACTTTCACAAAGTCCTCATAATTGTCAACCTCAAAGGCTGCCTTATAAGTATCGCTGACTTTCCATACCAGGATCGCACTGATAAGCACGGGATTGCCGATTTTGTCGTTTACCTTGATTTTATCGCTTTCAAAATTCCTCGCCCGTAAAGAAAGCCCGATCCTTTTATAAAACGGGTTGATCCAGTAAAATCCGTTCTGCTTCACGCTGCCCTTATATGCACCAAAGAGCAGCAATACTTTTGAAGAATTTGGATTCACAATGAACAATCCTCCGGGTATGAAAACCAGAAATACCGTAAAAATGATAATCAACGCTATCGAATTAAAGATCCCTGCACCAATCGCAGCCAGAATAAGCACCAAAAAGATGGATAACATAAGGTATCCGTTGTAAGGAGTAACCGTTCTTTCGTTTTTCATTTGATTGATATTTAAATAATATTATATTGATATCAAATATATATCAAATTTCATAATTCTCCAAAAAAAAATCACATGTTATCGGATTTTATGATTTTTATGCCAACTGAACAGGCCAGGCAGCGTTTGCGAGCGCAATAACTGTTGGCAAGCTGCAGCAAACCCTGAGTGTAAAATGCGGAAGAAGCATGCAATCCCAGACCTGACCAGTATTTTACGATCCGGTTCCGCTCAGGAGGCATGTTCTCGAGCAGTTCAATGGCACGGTTTTTCAGAATTTCATCATGATATACACTGCCATAAATGAACAGAAAAGGTATTATTGTATTGATGATCAATATATTGATGCTCTCCTTCCCCAATTTTTTGATTTTTTGATCCGATAATGTGTTAAAAATATAATGCCTTTGCCAGTAAAGGGATGTTTCGATTTCAAATATCTTGCGAAATGCTTCCAGAGACTTACACTCCAGAATCATTGGGAAAAGGCGTGGTGAATGGTGAATGATTGATGCAAACTGACTTATTCTTATGGTGGGGAAATTGACGGGACGTACCCGCAAAAATTTCCATAAATGTTTTTCAAGCGGTTGGAGACCGTATTTTCTTCTGAGGTGTTCATATTCCTCCCTCAGCGTGACATAATATGCATCAAAATCACCATGCTTTTCAAGAAGCCCTGCCTGACCGAAAAGCAAAGCCTCAGTCTGTAACAAGCTGTCCCTGTGTTTGGTAATATATTTCAGCGGCAATGATCTTGCAAGCATTTCAAACGGAATGTTGTTGAGGCCAAAGCCGAAACTCCGGGCAAGATGGATGTAAAACACCTCATCCCAATTGTTGATATATTGATCAAGCATCAATGATATGTTTTCTGTTCTTTCCTGCAACCGCTCGATCACAAGGGTGTTCAACCAGCACTTAAAAATGAAAGGGTCAAGGCTATGGATCTTTTCCCTGCATGATACCCATCCTTTCATGCCCATCAGGTTACAGTATGTTTCATACAGATGCGCATCGAAACTGAGTTTTAAAGTGGGTATGTGTTCCCGCCTGGTGTTTACTGCCGGACGGTCGTGTTTATAAACGACCTGCAGGATCACATTGTCAAATGCTTTATTGTTATGATGATTATGACGGTACCAGTCGGATGACCTGATATGGATCTCTACATTACCCGCCCAGAGAATACCCTCAATTCTGATCCGTGCATTTATGAAATCAGGTCCTGCATTCGCATTCAGCTCTCCCGGTCTGATAATTTCAAGGGATTCTCCCTGATCCGTGAAAATACTTTGATGCCTGAACAATCCGTATCTCCAGACAAAGTGTAAAAAAGCTTCATTCATGACCTGAATCGTTTTTCTGACAAACAGATTCCGGTCTGATACGCCTGAAAATCACAAATAATGCATATCTGAGTCATCAGTTATTTTGCGGATAACGGTAAACCGGACACAATACCGGCAAAACCATGGGAATTTACATAAGATTATTTTCTTTTAAAATGTTTTCCATTTTTTGCTGCAATGCTATGGCCCTGACACGGGCTGCACTGGCAAAGTTGTCAGTTGGATCAGCATAGAGAATTGATCGTGAAACATTTACAATGAGTCCGCAACGATTGGTCAGACCATATCCCGCTACTTCGTTCAGATCCCCGCCCTGCACACCAACCCCCGGGATCAGCAGGAAATGTTCCGGGACAATCTCCCGTACTTTTATAAGCATACCTGCCCTGGTAGCCCCGATAACATATATTACATTGTCGGGATTGCCCCAGGATTTTGATTTCTTTAATACCGTTTCAAAAAACCTGTCATGTTCTTTCCCGCTGATCATCTGAAAATCGTCAGCTCCCGGATTCGAAGTCAGGGCAAGCAAAACGATCCACTTTCCCGGATAACGAAGGTATGGCTCCACAGAATCTGCCCCCATGTATGGGGAGACCGTTATTGCATCACAATCCATCCTTTTAAAAAAAGCTTCGGCATATCTGGCAGCCGTGTTTCCAATATCACACCGTTTGGCGTCTGCTATGATAAAGACCTCCGGATGATTTTGCCTGATATATCCAACCGTCTGTTCCAGCTGATCCCAGCCTTCGGAACCAAGACTTTCATAAAATGCAGTATTGGGTTTGTATGCAATAACCAGATCATGTGTACGGTCAATGATCTCCCGGTTGAATTCAAAAAACGGATTTTCCAGATTCCTGAAATGTGCAGGCAACTTTTCAGGATCTGGATCGAGTCCGATACACAGAAAGCTTTTCTTAAGCCTGATCTGTTCAAAAAGTTGTTCAGAAGTCATGGTCCCGTTTTCCTGTTTATGCAAACGCACTGACTTTCAAACGCTCTGCATTCTCCGCCATTTGCAGATGGTGTATCAATTCATCAATATTGCCGTCCAGCACATTTGGAAGATTGTATAAAGTAAGATTAATACGGTGATCCGTTACCCTTCCCTGAGGATAGTTATATGTCCGAATTTTGGCTGAACGGTCACCCGTGGAAACCATAGTTTTACGCTGCCCAGCGATCTGGTTAATATGTTTTTGATATTCAATGCTATATAATCTGGTCCGCAATTCAGACATGGCCTTTTCAAGGTTCTTGAGCTGGGATTTCTGATCCTGGCATGATACGACCAGTCCCGTAGGGATATGGGTCAGTCTCACAGCCGAATAGGTTGTGTTTACGGATTGTCCGCCCGGACCGGATGAACAGAAACGGTCGATGCGAACATCCTCCTGCCTGATTTCCACGTCAAATTCCTCAGCCTCGGGAAGAACGACAACAGACGCAGCAGAAGTATGAATCCTTCCCTGGGTCTCAGTCTGAGGGACACGTTGTACACGGTGGACACCCGATTCATACTTTAAAACTCCGTACACTCCTTCCCCCTTAACATTGACAATAATTTCCTTATATCCTCCGGCTGTGCCTTCTGTATAATTCGTAATATCGATTTTCCAACCTTTCTGCTCGCAGAATTTTGTATACATGCGGAACAGATCGCCGGCGAAAATGCTGGCTTCATCGCCACCAGTTCCCGCACGGATCTCAAGAATTGCATTTTTGCTGTCCTGAGGATCGGCAGGCAATAACAGAATTTTCAGTTTTTCCTCCATCGGACCAATTTTTTCAAGCAATGCGTCCAGCTCTTCCTTCGCCATTTCAATCATTTCCTCATCTTTTTCCGTTGAGAGGATTTCTCGCGCAGATTCTATATTGCTAAGGGTATTCCTATATGCCTGATAAGCACCAATTACAGGCCGGAGTTCCTTGTATTCCTTGTTCAGTTTGATATATTTCTTCATATCGTTCATGACATCCGGCAATGTAAGCTGTCTGCCCACTTCCTCAAACCTGGACCTCACCCCCTCAAGTTTCTGTATAATCAGATTTCTGCTCATCAATAAACCAATTTGCCGTTTTGGAAATTAATAACTGCAGGTGCCAAACTGTCCAGAAATGGTCAGTCTCCTGCCTGAATATTTTTCAACCCTTCCAACGATCCTGGCATTAATATGAAAATCTGAAGCAATTTTAATGATATCCTCTGCGATTGCATCTTCTGTGTAGATTTCAAACCTGTGTCCCATATTATATACTTCGAACATTTCATTCCATTCCGTAGCTGAAGATTCCCTGATCATGCTGAAGAGCGGAGGAACAGGGAAAAGGTTATCCTTAATAATATGCAGGTTATTCACATAATTCAGGACTTTGGTCTGGCCTCCGCCGGTGCAGTGAATCATACCGTAAATTTGAGGATGGAATTGTTCCAGTACACGCTTTACAACAGGTGCATAGGTCCGAGTAGGCGACAGTACCAGACTGCCTGCATCCATACCGAGTTCTTCAATCATTTGCGTCAGATCGTATTGACCGGTATAAATCAAGGAATTGGGGATCATGTCATCATAGGATTCCGGATATTTTCCGGCCAGGTAATTCTGAAAAACATCATGACGTGCTGAAGTAAGACCATTGCTCCCGATACCGCTGTTATAACCGTTTTCGTATATCGATTTTCCGCTGGATGACAGACCGATGATCACGTTACCCTCCTGAATGCGGTTAAGCACCAAATCTGCTCTTTTCATGCGACAGACAACTGTTGCATCAACGATGACCGTCCGCACCAGGTCGCCTACATCAGCAGTTTCCCCTCCGGTAAGATAAACATGAATGCCCCATCTTCCGAGTTCCTGTACAACCTCGTCAAAACCCTTCAGGATATTCATAAGAACATCACCGGTAATCTTAAGCTTGTTCCTGCCAATGGTGGACGATATCAGAATATTGTCAACAGCGCCCACACAGATCAGGTCATCGATATTCATGATCAGTGCATCCTGGGCAATTCCTTTCCATACATTCAGGTCTCCCGTCTCTTTCCAGTATATATAAGCAAGGGAGGACTTGGTACCGGCACCATCGGCATGCATAATGTTGCAATAATCCCTGTCGTTGCCCAATATATCAGGCAGAATCCTGCAGAAAGCGTCGGGATACAAACCCTTGTCAACATCCTGTATGGCTTTGTGTACATCTTCCTTTTTTGATGACACGCCCCTTTGCATGTATCTGGAAGAATTCTTCATCTGACTGAATTAATAGATTTGAGTGATGCAAAAGTAATAAATATGGTTGACTTGTTCATGCAAAAAAACGCGGGCTGTCAGCCCGCGCTTAAATTCACACAACCTAATCTAACCAAACCCAAAAATAAATGCTTAATCGCAGTTTTGAGCGTATCCGTATCAGGATCATTCATTATAGTCTTTTCCCAGTGAATCAGCCAGTTTCTTTCTGGTGAAAAAAATTCTGCTTTTTACGGTCCCCAGCTTTAAACCCAGCTTTTTCGATATTTCCTTGTACTTGAATCCCTGAAGATGCATTTCAAAGGGAATTTTAAAATCATCCTCCAGGTTTTCGATATGCGCTCTGATTTCCCTTTCTGTTACAGAGGAATCAGGATGACTCATTCTGGACTCCCGGTTCAGGTTCAAATAATACAGGTCGTCCGTATGATCAAAAGTAGTGTTTGATTTCATGATTCTTCTGTAATTATTGATGAATGTGTTTTTCATAATCGTAAAGGTCCAGGCTTTTAAATTTGTGTCGTCGGCGAACTTATCACGGTATGATATTGCCTTTAGAAAGGTTTCCTGAAGTAAATCTGAAGCATCCTCATGATTTGAGGTCAGGCTTAAGGCAAACCTTTTCAGGTTTTCGCTGAGGCCTGTCAACTGGTAATTGAATTCGATTGCTGTCATGATGGTTCAAATTTTTGTTTATCAAAATTAAACATTTTTTAAACATCTGACAAATTATTTATATTTAGAATCATTAAAAATTGTTAAAATTACCTATTGAAAAGCATTCTTTCTAAATACTAAAATCCTTTAT
>JAFGPB010000047.1 GCA_016926205.1 Bacteroidales bacterium | reverse complement strand
TATAAAAATCTTCCTGTGATGCATGTTCAGTTTACACCCGGGAAAGAAATTGAGCTGAATGAGTTTATCACTTAAGCTGAATGACCTGAATGAAAATTCTCTCCATCTGGAACTCTACCCCTCCTGATTTTTTGGATTGTTATATGAAAGTCTGTATTCAATAGTGGGCTTGTTCTAACATTTACTATTTTTGCAGTCAACAAAACATCAATTTATATGGAAAATAAGTTGCAGGAACTTACAGATAAGATCTATCAGGACGGCGTAACGAAGGCCAATGAGGAAGCTGACAGAATCATTGCCGCTGCTGAAAAAGAAGCAAAATCCATACGGTCGGGAGCGGAAAAAGAAGCTGCCGGAATACTTGAAAAAGCCCGGAAAGAAGCACAGGAACTGAAAAGGAACACGATGTCAGAAATCAAGCTTTCTGCACGCAAGGCTGTTTCGGCAATCAAACAAAAGATCACTGAAATGATTGTTGCAGGAACTACTGAAGAGACTGTGAAAGAAACTCTCAAGGATAAAGATTTTCTGAAAAAAATAATTGAAACAACCATTACCAACTGGAACCCGGAAAAAGAGGCGTACGACCTGCAACTGCTGCTTCCGGAAGAAGATGAAAAGACACTCGGGACTTACTTTGCAAACAAACAGAAAGAACTGCTGAACGGAACCCTGGAAATTCGGTTTGATGACCGCATGGATGCAGGGTTTAAAATCGGACCCAAAGACGGCCGGTTTATCATCAGCTTCACCGATGATGATTTCGTTAATTTCTTCAAGCACTATCTGCGTCCCGAAACTGCTAAACTCCTTTACGAAGAAGCATGATGTTCCCCAGATATTACCATTACATTGTTGCCGGACTTCCCGACATGATTCTGGATCAGAAGAAGCTCTCTTTCAGCACAGCTGAATTCAGGAATGAGCTGAAAGAGCATTTGCATCCCGACGATTATGATCTGGTATGTTTGTTATTTCTTCCCGCTGACAACAGCAACCTGCTAAACCTGCTTCGCAAAAAGAAAGAACCTTTTCTTGAAACCGGCAATTATTCTATGAAAATGCTGGAAGCAGAAATCAACGAACCCTCAGATCTGCCTGCCTACATGCAACAATTCATCCATGCATATAAATTTGAAAGTCCCGTTTTTCACGGCTACACATGGGATGACCAGCTGGCATGGTTGTACTATGATCATATGCTGCAAACAGACAATCGCTTCCTGAAAGAATGGTTCACCTTTGACCTCCATGTGAAGAATGTACGTTCAGCCCTGAACGCAAGAAGGTATAAACTTTCCACAGTAGCTGCATATATTGGCAATAACGCAATTAATGATGCACTTAAAAGCAGTACGTTAACCGACTTCGGCCTTTCCAATGAATTTCCTTTCGTCAATGAACTGACTACCATTGATGAAGACGGCAATCCCATGGAAAAGGAACTCGCTGTCGATATGCTTCGCTGGAAACAACTGGATGAGCTCAACACGTTCCATTACTTTACCATTGAGGTATTGCTGAGTTTTGTGATCAGACTGATAATGGCGGAACGCTGGATACAACTGCAACCGGAAGCAGGAAGGAAAATGTTCAGAGAAATTACGGAAAATCTGAAAAAGAGTTATGTATTTCCAAAAGAGTTTAATATATGAGTGCAAAGAACAATACCACCACCGGTAAGGTTACCGGTATTATTGCCAACCTTGTCATCGTCGAAGTGAAAGGTCCTGTTTCACAAAACGAAATTTGTTTTATACTGCATGAAGGCGTCAGACTCATGGCTGAGGTGATCAAATTTATTGGCGACAAAGCATACATTCAGGTATTTGAAAGCACAAGAGGACTAAAACCAGGAATGTCGGTCGAGTTCTCCGGCGCCATGCTGGAAGTTACTTTGGGTCCAGGATTGCTGTCAAAAAATTATGACGGTCTGCAACATGACCTGAATACAATGGATGGCGTTTTCCTGAAGAAGGGTGACTATACACGGGCAATAGATGAAGGGATGACCTGGCCCTTCAGGCCAATTGCCAAAGCCGGCGATGCTGTTCGCGCAGGGGATTTCCTGGGGGAAACCACCGAAAATCAGATCCGGCATAAGATCATGGTTCCTTTTAAACTTGAAGACCGGTATACGGTAAAAAATGTTGCGGATGAAGGAGATTACAAGGCACGGGATACTATTGCCGTAATTACAGACAAGAAAGGCCATGAGTTTGACATCAGCATGATCCAGAGATGGCCTGTCAAGATTGCCGTCAGAGCCTACCGTGAAAAGCCCCGTCCCTTCAAATTGCTGGAGACCAAGGTTCGTACGATTGATACCATGAACCCGATTGTTGAAGGAGGTACGGGTTTTATTCCCGGACCTTTTGGAAGCGGCAAAACCGTGCTTCAGCATGCGATTTCCAAACAGGCGGATGCCGACATCGTAATCATCGCCGCATGCGGTGAAAGGGCAAATGAAGTGGTTGAGATCTTTGCCGAATTTCCGGAACTTGATGATCCCAGGACCGGACGCAAACTGATGGAACGGACTATCATCATTGCCAATACATCAAACATGCCCGTTGCATCAAGAGAAGCTTCAGTGTATACAGCGATGGCCATTGGTGAATATTACAGGTCTATGGGTCTAAAAGTGCTGCTACTGGCGGATTCAACTTCCCGGTGGGCCCAGGCTTTAAGGGAAATGTCAAACCGTATGGAAGAACTTCCGGGTCAGGATGCCTTTCCTATTGACCTGGCGGCCATTATCTCAAGTTTTTATTCACGTGCAGGATACGTTTATCTCAATAACGGGGAAACAGGGTCCATAACTTTCATTGGTACGGTCTCACCTGCCGGAGGAAACCTGAAGGAACCCGTAACCGAAGCCACTAAAAAAGTCGCCCGCTGCTTTTTTGCACTTTCGCAGCAGCGTGCCGACAGCAAGCGTTATCCGGCAATCGACCCGATTGACAGTTATTCTAAATACCTCGAATATCCCGAATTACAAGAATATCTGGGTAAACATATATCAAACGACTGGGTTGATAAAATCACGCAGGTCAAAAACATACTCATAAGAGGGAAAGAAATATCCGAACAGATCAATATACTAGGTGACGATGGCGTACCCATGGATTATCATCAGGACTTCTGGAAGGCTGAAGTTTTCGATTTTGTGATCCTGCAACAAGATGCTTTTGATCAGATTGACTGCAACACACCCATAGAAAGGCAGCATTATATGCTGGACAAAGTTATTGAAATTTATAACACGGACTTTGATTTTGAATCGTTCGAAGAAGTGAATCCTTATTTCAAAAGAATCATCAATGCATTAAAACAAATGAATTATGCAGTTTTCATGGAGGAAGATTTCAAACGTCACGAACAGGAATTATACACTATCATGGATGAAAGAAAGGTAGAATAATGGAAACAAAAGCTTTTCAGAAAATTTACACCAAAATAACACAGATCACAAAAGCAACCTGTTCATTGAAAGCCGAAGGCGTCGGTTATGATGAGCTTGCATCGATCAATGGCCGTCTTGCGCAGGCAGTGAAGATCCTGGGTGACAATGTTACACTTCAGGTATTCGGGGGTACGGAAGGCATCCCATCAAATGCTGAAGTCCTTTTTTTCGGTCACCCTCCAACCATTAAAGTCGGGGAAGATCTGGCCGGAAGATTTTTCAATGCTTTTGGCGAACCCATTGACGGGGGACCAGCAGTGGAGGGTGAAGAACGTGAAATCGGCGGACCGTCTGTTAACCCTGTTCGACGCAAACAACCTTCAGAACTTATTACAACGGGGATTGCCGGAATCGACCTGAACAATACAATCGTCACAGGTCAGAAAATACCTTTCTTTGCCGATCCCGACCAGCCCTACAATCAGGTTATGGCCATGGTAGCACTTCGTGCTGAAGCTGACAAAATCATTCTGGGAGGGATGGGCCTGACAAATGACGATTACCTGTTCTATAAGAATGTGTTTGACAATGCAGGCACACTCGACCGGATCATCAGCTTCGTAAACACCACCGAAAATCCTCCGGTTGAAAGACTTCTGGTCCCTGATATGGCACTGACGGCAGCGGAATATTTTGCATCGGAAAGAAATGAAAAAGTATTGGTACTTTTAACGGATATGACACTCTGGGCTGATGCATTAAGCATCGTATCCAACCGCATGGACCAGATCCCTTCAAAGGACAGCATGCCTGGATCCTTGTACAGCGATCTGTCCAAGATTTATGAAAAAGCAGTGCAATTTCCTGAAGGAGGATCCATTACCATTATTGCAGTCACCACCTTGTCAGGAGGTGACATTACGCACGCCATACCGGATAATACCGGATACAT
>JAFGPB010000002.1 GCA_016926205.1 Bacteroidales bacterium | reverse complement strand
TCTTACAGGTAACAGGCATGAGGGGCACAGGGACAAAACTACTGATCGCAACCACGTTATTGCTAACCACGTTTTCGCTGCGGACACTGGGTCAGTGTGCGCTGATCACCGACAATTACAGCGGACAGGTTCCGAACAGCGTTTGTGCCCCTGTTAACCTTACGATGGATGTCCGTTACAAATTTGTTCTTCCGGTCGACCCCTCCAAAGTTCAGATATTCTATGAATGGAATGACGGCACAGGCTCAACAACCATTATACCGGCAACATCACAGGGCGATACCCTGTTTACAGCCACAGCCAGTCATATTTACCCTCCGGCTGACGCCTGTTCCTATACAGCTGTAGCCTATGTAATTTATGACGGTGAACAGTGTGTCAGCAGCAGCCGTCAGGAACAGACCTTCAGTGCATGGTCGAGGGATAACGAGAACAGTGGGGTCATCATCACCGAACCGGTTGTTGCACAATATTGTGAAGGTGATGCCATTATCGACCAGCGTTTCGAGGATCATTCCACATTTAACTGCAACATCGCCATTGAACCCGACAAACCCAACAGGATCACACGTTGGGTTCAGTTTATTTACGGAACTACCTCCATCGGAGGTGACCGCATACCCAATGTTACCATTGAGGATCCGTTGGGCAATGTATACCAATTGACAGATGCTGATGGAAATTCCCTCCCTCCCGTAGCGGGACCGGTCGTTGAAATTCCCATTCCGGCAGACGGACCCGACCAGATCTCATGGCCGATCAGCGCCCCTCCCGGAGGTGTTGCCGGTGAAATCTTTGAAATTACCATGCGCAACTGGAACATCTGCAACCCATATGACAAGAATCCTTTCGATACGATCCCGCCTTCCGATTCCATAGATGGTGATTATCCTCCGATCACCACAACAGGACTGATCGAGATCATCACCACCCCGCCCAGGATCACCAATCCTTCACTGGAATTCTGTGCCGGCAGTCCGATTAACCTCACCCTTTCAACATCAGGCGGTACCGTTAACTGGTACAGCGATTCCCTGCTGACACATCATATTTATACCGGAAACAGCTTTGAACCTACCGGGCCTCCCACTTATATTGACAATTCCGTAAGCGGCAACTACTCATATTATGTCACCGAGAGTCTTGGCGCCTGTGCCAGTGCTCCGAGCAAGATATCCTTCGAAATATTCGACACCCCCGCACCAACACCTGATGCCGGTCCCGATGCCGTTATATGCGCAGACACATTCACAATGCAGGGAAACACACCGGTCATCGGTACCGGCACATGGAGCACAACGGGAAGTGCAACAATCGAAGATCCTTCCGATCCCCATACAATCGTCCGCAACCTGGCTCCCGGACCGAATCTGTTCCGGTGGACCATGTACAACGGGCCCTGTATCGCAATGGATGAAGTGATCATTACAAGTGACCTGCAACCGGCACCTGCAAATGCCGGCAAAAACCAGTCTTTTTGCGATCTTGATAGTGCTTCTCTTCATGCCAATACACCTATAAATCAAGGTATCGGGACATGGAGCGCTGCATCGGGAAACGGAATTTTCAACGACATCCACAATCCTTATACTTTGGTCACTGGACTTGAAGGCGGAGATAATGTTCTGGTATGGACGATCAGCAGCCGTTATGGCGCATGTCCTGCAACGACCGATACCATCCACATCCTGCGTGACGTCACACCCGATCCGGCATATGCGGGACCGGACCGCGGCGTTTGCGATTCCATATCCATCAATCTGGCAGCATCGCCGGCAACCGGAGGCGGAACAGGTATGTGGTCGGTAATTTCAGGCAACGGATCATTCACAGATGCCGGTTTGAGCAATACTGAAGTCTCGGATATCGCTTTCGGCAGTAACCAGTACAGGTGGACGGTCTCCAGCATGTACGGCATATGCTCCGGAAGTTCGGACGATGTTGTGGTCCAACGTGATGAAGCCCCCATACCTGCATTTGCGGGATTCGACCAGGCCTTGTGCAGTTCCGTGACGGCGCCCCTGGGAGCCAATAACGCCAGCGTGGGTTCCGGATCATGGAGCGTAATTGACAATCCGTCGTTGACAGACCCCGTATTTACTCCATCTCTTCATGATCCCAACGTTTCCGTGGAAATACTGTCCGGCAATGAAGGCATCTACAAGTTTGCATGGACCATCATCAACGGGAGTTGCATCACTTCGGACACCATCAAGGTTGACTTTGGCATCCCCACACCCCCCTCCGATGCGGGTCCGGATGACTCAATATGCGGAATTTCAGCTTCCCTGAGCGGCAATGACCCCGGCATAGGCACAGGAACCTGGCGCAAGATCAGCGGTCCGGGTAACGTAACCTTTCTTCCCGATGCAAATTCCCCTGCCGCAATCGCCCGTATCAGTCCGGGAGACGAAGGTCTGTATACTTTTGAATGGAAACTGGAAAGCGGATCCTGTCCGCCAAGCACCGACACAGTCAGCATCCTTTATAAGCCGATCCCCGATCCTCCGACGGCAGACGATGAAGAACGTTGCGGATCCGGAACACTGACGCTGAATTCCACGGTGGGGACAAACGGAGATGTCAACCGGTGGTATGAGCATGCTTCAGGAGGAAGTATAATAGCGACAGGCAACAGCTTTACCACACCGGAACTATCGGCCGGAAAAAGTTACTGGGTCGCCAGCTACAACAGTGTCAACGGTTGCGAAAGCTACCGGAAGATCGTAAATGCCACCATTCATCCCATACCGGATGAACCCACAGCATCCGACATCCAGCATTGCGGAAGCAGCAGCTTTATCTTAACTTCTGCGGTTGGTTCCGGAGGCGTGACCAACCATTGGTTTGATGCACCTGCAGGCGGAAATTTGCTGACCGCATCAACCGATTACACCACTCCGGTATTGACAGGCAGTACCGAATACTGGATCAGCAGCTACAACGACACCACAGGTTGTGAAAGCAACCGGATTGTCATGCATGTGATTATTGATTCCATCCCGTCAGCTCCCGTGGTTTCCGATGCCGGCAGATGCGGCGAAGGCATACTGGAACTGACCTCTGCCGTTGGCAATAACGGCACTTTCAACCGCTGGTATAATTCAGCAACAGGAGGAAGCATACTGGCAGATACCACGGTCTTCACCACGCCATTTCTTACTGCTTCAACAAATTACTGGGTGTCCAGCATCAACGGCAACACGGGCTGCGAGGGTCCTCGACAGATCGTTCATGCCACCATTAATCCCATTCCCGGTTTCCCGGATGCTGGGGATGTGTCGGTTTGCGGACCCGATTCGGTGATCCTGCATTCCACACCCGGTTTCGATGCTACCGTTAACAGGTGGTATGACCAGATGACGGGAGGCACCCTGTTGTCGCAGACCAATGACTTCCAGACACCTTACCTGACATCTGCACAAAAATATTATGTGTCAAGTTATAACGAAACCACCAACTGCGAAAGCAGCCGAAGGGAGGTCACAGCCATCATCCTGCCGGTTCCCGCAGAAATCACAATTCAGGGTCCTTCGCAGGTAGGAATTGACCAGACCAACGTCATCTATTCGGTCAATTACCAGCCGGGATCTGTCTACAACTGGGATATCCCCCCAGGGATAAACCTCCTGCTCCAGAATCAGAATTTTGTGATCCTGGAATTCACCAACCTGGGAACCTATAACATTGCCGTCACCGAGACCAACAGCATCGGATGTACAGGTCCCCCTGCAATCAAACAGGTGGAAGTCAGGGAAGATATTGTCACGTTAAACATCAACACATTACAGGGAGAAGTATGTGCGGGAGAAAACCTTCAGCTGACTGTCTTGCCTGCAGGCGGAACGCCTTCCTATACTTTTGAATGGACCGGTGACATTCAGTACCTGTCAGCTTCAGGAACATCCAATCCGGTATTCAACACACCGGATCCCGGTAATTACCTGCTGGGCGTTACAGTCACCGACATCAACGGAAATCAGGCTTCCGACACCATCCAGGTTACCGCTTACCCGAATCCGCAGGCACAGATCTCCATTCCCGATACCATAGTATGCGCAGGTTACAATCTGCAACTCAACACAACAGTTACCGGCGGGTCGGGGATTTACACGACTTACAACTGGGATGGAGAACCAAATGCGCTTTCAGCTGCCGACATTCCCAACCCTGTATTTAACACCCTCATACCCGGTTATTACCCTCTTGTTTTCTCGGTGGAAGACAGCCACGGCTGCGCTGCCCGGGATTCAGTCGTGCTTTTCAATGATTCACCGGTATCCTCTTTCGTTTCTGATGCCGCCCCCGGTTGCAGTCCGCTACAGGTAAACTTCACCGACCAGTCGCAAAACGCAGTAACCTACCTGTGGGACTTTGGCGATGGCAACACCAGCAACCTCAGGAATCCGGATCATGTTTTCACCAACAACACCAGCTCAATCGAATATTATAACACAGAGCTCACAGCTATCAGCATCAACAATTGCATGCATACATCAAATGCATACATCACCGTATACCCGAATCCCAATGTTGAAATCGATGCATATCCAGCCAACGCATGCGCACCTGCCGACATCCTGCTTTCAGCCACACCCGGCGGGTATTCCTATGAATGGGATTTCGGCGACGGTGAACAAACCGGCGGCAATTTCAACATCATGCATACCTTTATCAATGAAACGGATGCCGATACAACATACCAGGTGCAGCTCATTTCCACTTCCTTTTTCAATTGTCTGGACACCGCCTTTAAACAAATCACAGTACATCCCTCACCCACTGCTTCCTTTGTCGCACAGCCCCTGTCTCAGATGGAGCCTGAAAGAACCGTCAACATAGAAAACACGACAGAAGAAGGGAACTGGACATATCACTGGAGTTTTGGCGATGAAAGGTACTCCGATGAACGCGATCCGGTATTCCATACCTATCCCGGACCCGATGATTATATGCTGAAACTTGTTGTCAGAAATGAACATTGTGCCGACAGTACATGGGTGAATATCGAAATCGTACCCCATCCCCCCGTAGCCCGGTTTAAACCTGTTGAACCGGGATGCATGCCGCTTACCGTACAATTTGAAAACACCTCGGCCTATTCCAACTCATTCCTCTGGGAATTTGGAGACGGAGCTGTTTCAAACAAACCCGATCCCGAATACACCTATTATGAACCCGGTAAATACAAAATTACCCTTACCGCCTGGGGCGAAAAGGATGCTGTTGACACCTACAGTACGGTCAATGATGTGTGGATCATGCCCAATGCCTATTTTGAAATTGCTCCCCGGATCGTTTATGTAAACGATCAGGATGTGCATTTCTTCAACCTGTCTGACAACGGGGATGTTTATATGTGGGATTTCGGCGATGGCACAACATCAACTGAAATGAGTCCGTCACACCTGTACGAAAAAGAAGGAAATTATGATGTGACGCTGAATGTATGGACCAAAAACGATTGTTACGACCTGTACCAGATGAAGGCCGCCGTAATTGTCGAACCCAGCGGCAAAATTGTCTTCCCCAATGCTTTCCGTCCCGAATCGGAGATTGAAGAAAACAGGATCTTCAAACCAGGCGTGATTGACCATGTCGACGAATACCATTTGATGATCTTCAACCGCTGGGGCGAGCTGATATTTGAAAGTTTTGACCGGGAAACAGGCTGGGATGGCTATGTCAACGGCATTATGGCCAAGGAGGATGTGTATGTATGGAAGGTGGAAGGAAAATATTCAAACGGACAGACATTTGTCGAGTCAGGCGATGTCACACTGTTGCACTAATCCGGGATGGCATGAAAAAACCAGCAGCTATATTCGTCATACTTGTTTTCTGGCTGGCCAGTCAGGCTCAGGATCCGCATTTTTCTCAGTTTTATTCCAATTACCTGTATCTTGCACCATCATTCTCGGGATTATCGGTTAAGAACAGGATCGGCATCAACTACAGAAATCAGTGGCCGGAGATCAAAACGGGTTACCAGACTTACTCCGTTTCTTTTGACAAGTATTTTGAGAAATTCAGGAGCGGCCTGGGAGCGTTGATATTTCAGGATGTAGCGGGCACGGGCATGCTGAGAACGACCCAAATCGGCTTACAGTATTCATACGATTTTGCCATCACCCGGCAGTGGAGCATGCGACCCGGAATGCATTTCAGCTATTCACAAAGGACGGTCGATTTTGACAAACTGCTGTGGAACGACCAGATATCTGCGAGCGGCAATGCCTCCACCACCGCCGAACTGTATCCGGTTGATAAAACAGGTGATATCGATTTTTCCGTGTCCCTGCTCTCCTATTCTGAAAGATTCTGGATCGGCGCATGTGTCGACCATCTGCTTCGTCCCAACCAGTCGTTTTACTACTATGAAGAAGAAGAAGGGAATCCTGGCAAAGTACCCCTTAAATACTCCGTGTTCGGAGGAATTAAATTCATCAAGAATGAGCACTTGCTGCGACCCATACCCACAAGCATTCACATTGCATTTCTCTTCAGGCAGCAGGAACAGTTCAGGCAACTTGATATGGGTGTATACTGGTACCGGAGCCCCATCATTATGGGATTCTGGTACAGGGGAATCCCTATGTATAAGGAAGTTTTCAACCGGGATGCTTTTACCTCGCTTATCGGGATTAAAACCAACAACATCAGCATCGGATACAGTTACGATTTCACAATTTCCCGCCTGGTTACCCATACGGGTGGCGCACATGAAATTTCCATTGCCTATGCATTCAAGACCAAGCCCATAGAGCGAAAGCCCCGCCAGCTTCCGTGCCCGGATTTCTAAACAATAACCTTATTTACCTTTTCTTAAGAAAACCGCCATCTCTTTCGGTTTATGAAAACCGTCTTTCTGCAAACGGTCAATGACCTCATGGATCTTATTCTCGTAAAAATAATAATATTCCGTATTGTGCAGCATTTCTATTCTCCGGTTCAGCGAGCGCACAAGCTCGTCGATGTCTTCCTTCCTTGTACCTGAGCCCTTTGTTTCTTCATGTAGGAACTGTTCAACGATTTGGAAACCGCTTTCATTGATTAAATTTTTGAGCTCCTTTGTGCTGTAAAGGTCACGGTGATAATGCCCGAGCTGATTATCGATCTCAGAAATCAGATGATGGTAAAGCATATGGTTTTCCTGCATTGTGGTAGCCTGATCATTGATCATTTCATTGATAAGGATAAGTCCGCCTGCTTTGCATACCCTTGCAATTTCAGCGACCAGACCTTCGGTATCCTCCATATGATGCAGCGAATGAGACAGGGTCACTGTGTCAAAAACATGGTCGGGGAAAGGCATGGATAATGCCGAACCCTTAACGAGGGTAACCGGTAAGCTTCCAAGGACTGATTTTGCTGTTTCCAGGGAATCCGGGTTGATATCAATTCCCGCGGCTCCATTCCACGTACCGAATGCGCCGAGGACGAATTTAAGAAACCCTCCCCGGCCAATGGCCACATCCAGGATCATTCCGGCATCGTATGTACCGAGCCTGCTTCTCAGCTGATCCATGTGCTCATAACCCATAGCCTATTGCATTATGATTTGCAAAGCTTATGTTGTTAAAATTACCAATAAGAAAAACAACAGACAATGGTTTTTATCATCTTCTTGTCATGCTGAAGCGTAGTTGTCATTAAAACGCTGCCATCAGCAAGTCAATATCTTTCGAAGGAATGCCCAGAAGATTGCCTATATATTCATTGGTCAGGATACCGTTATAAATGTACACTCCGTTTCGTACGCCGAAATTATCCTTCAGAAACGGTTTGAATCCACCCGAATTGCCCACTGTAACCAAAACGGGGGATATGATGTTGCTGAGCGCAATTGAAGCGGTACGTGATACGCGTGAAGGAAGATTGGGAACGCAGTAATGGATCACATCATGTTTAACAAATACCGGGTCTTGCAATGTATGGTATTCCGAAGTTTCAATGCACCCGCCCTGATCAATGCTCAGATCAATGATCACCGATCCTTTTTTCATATTGCTGACCATATCTTCAGTGACAAAATAACGCGGACCCGTCTCCCACAGATTGACGGCACCAATCAGCACGTCGGCGGATTTCAGCGTGCGCCTGAGCACCTTGGGATGAAAGATGGATGTGTGCAGCCGGTGGCCCAGATTGCGCTGAAGCTCTTCAAGTTTTTGCGGTGAATTGTCAAACACCTTGACCAGAGCACCCATGCCCAAAGCCGCCCTCGCGGCAAACTCAGCTGCAGTACCTGCCCCGATGATGATCACTTCCGTGGGTGTGATGCCGGAAATACCGCCCAGCAAGACACCTTTCCCGCCCCCCTGAAGACTCAGGTATTCCCCTGCAATGTTGATGGCAGAGATACCCGATATAGCGCTCATACCCTGAATAACAGGAAAACTGCCGTGTTTATCCTTTATCTGGTCCGTTGCGATGGCTGTGACCTTTTTGGACATCAGACCCCGGATGTATTCTTCTGACTGCCGGCTGAGGTGAACCGAAGAAATTACCACCTGATTCTCCTTCAACATCATAATTTCATTCAGTTCAAGAGATGACACTTTAAGAATGATATCAGCCTGCAATACCTGCTTTTTATTGTCCAGAATAAATGCCCCGCACTCACTGTAGTCGGTGTCCAGATAACGGGCACCCTCACCTGCTTTCGTTTCAAGCAACACTTCATGACCATTGTCTACCAGCACTTCAACAGCTTCAGGGGTAAGGGTTACCCGCCGTTCAAGCTGCTGATTTTCACGTGGTATTCCGATCCTGAGCTTTTTATGTTTTTTCCCTACGGCCAGAAGTTCTTCCTGCGGCAGCAATCCGCCATACATCAGGGGATTGCTGAGTGAATCCGGGTGTTGTGCTACCATGATTTATTCAGTTTTTGAAAAATGAAACTATCTAAGTTAATACAAATCGCAAATATTGTCAAATAATTCTCTGCGATGGTTGTATGGCGGCTTCAGAACCTTTGATGCTGAAAGGTTATATTAAACGTCAACATGCACAAGCCGCTGATCCTTTCCTTGGTCTTCCATATGAACGCTGACGGTGTCTGAAGGAAGCAAGTCCTCAGCCTTTTCAGGCCATTCGATAAAGCAATACGCATCACTGTAAAAATATTCCTCATAACCCAGGTCGTAGAGTTCCTCAACCGATTCAATCCGGTACAAGTCGATGTGGTAAAACATGGTTTCGTCTTTTGACCGGTATTCGTTGATCAGGGCAAAACTGGGACTGGTAACCACATCTATGGCACCCAGCATATGGCACACTGCTTTTATAAAGGTTGTCTTGCCTGATCCCATGGGTCCGTAAAAGGCAAATTTCCTGTGACCTTTTGTCAGTTTCAGGAATTCATCTGCCGCCTGGTTAATGCTTCCTAAGGTGTCGATCTTCAGTGTTTTCATTTGGGTTTCATGACTGCCAGCGGGACCATCATCTCTTCCATGGAAACGCCGCCATGCTGAAATGTGTTGCGGTAATAATTCACATAATAATTGTAATTATTGGGATAGGCAAAGAAATCTTCCGACAGTGCAAAAATATAGCCGTAGCTCACATCAGGCTTTGGCAGGTATGCCAGTTGAGGATCCCGTACCTCAAAGACCTCTTTTTTATTATAATTCAAATTTCTGCCTGTCTTATACCTGAGATTCACCGATGTTTTCCTGTCACCGACCACCTTAACGGGATTGCTAACCCGCACGGATCCGTGGTCTGTTGTAAAAACCAGTGTAATATCCTTTTCCGCCAGTAATTTGATAAAATCAAGAAGCCGGGAATGCCGGAACCAGGAAAGGATGAGTGATCTGTATGCAGAATCGTTTTCCGCCAGTTCCCGGATCATTTCCAGATCCGTATTGGCATGTGAAAGCAGATCAATAAAATTGTATACAATGACAACGAGGTCATAATTCAGCAAATTGGCAAAATTTTCAGTAAGCTTCTTTCCCGATCTGGCATGAACCACTTTTTCATAATGTACCCGCATATCCATGCCCAGTCTTTTAAGCTGAAGTTTCAACAATTCCTCCTCGTGCAGGTTCTTACCGCCTTCGTCCTCATCACCGACCCAGAGGCCGGGATACAGCCGCCCGATCTCCCCGGGCATCAGTCCGGCAAACAGGCTGTTTCGCGCATATTGCGTGGCCGTGGGGAGTATGCTGCAATAAAGACCGTCATTCGTAGCCATATAATATTCGCTGATCACCGGATATAACATACGCCATTGGTCAAGCCGCAAATTATCGATCACGATCACAAAAACTTTATTACCCCCGGAAACAAGGGGAATGATGTGTTCCCGGAATACATCGGGAGAAATCAGCGGACTGCCGCTATGGTCACCACTGAACCATGAAAGATAGTTGCTCCGGATAAAGCGCGAAAATCCCTGACCTGCTTCCGTCTTCTGCATGCGGAATACTTCATACATCCCCGGATCTTTCAGCCGTTCCAGCTCAAGCTCCCAGAACACCAGCTTTTTGTAAACGTCTTCCCATTCCCGGTATGTTTTGGCGCTGTTGATCCCGTCACCCAATTCCCTGAACTCAACCTGATAGGCTGAAGTTGTTTCCCTTGAAATCAGCTCCCTGCTTTCCAGGCTCTTTTTTATGGAAAGCAGAACCTGATTGGGCTTGACCGGCTTAATCAGGTAATCGGCTATTTTCGAGCCAATAGCCATATCCATGACTTTTTCATCCTCACTTTTTGTAACCATCACCACCGGTATGATACCATTTATCTGCCGGATCTTGTTCAGCGTCTCAATCCCGCTCAAACCGGGCATATGCTCATCAAGAAAAATCAAATCGAAATAACTGGTTCGGAGCAGCTCAAGAGTATCAACTCCGTTGGTGGTAACTGTTACGTCATATCCCCTTTCCTTCAGGAAAATGATATGCGGAGTTAACAGATCAATTTCATCATCTGTCCACAATATCCTGATCTTATTCGCAGCTTGCATCATTGGTAATTTTCTTTGAAAAATTGCATGTATCGACTCATGGATCCGTCTTCCAGCAAAGTTTGATAATTGTCGTCAGAAATCAGCACCGGCATCAAATCAGCTTCCGGGATATCCTTCCAAACCGCTTCATGATCGCGGATCATCAACATGTATTCCGTTGCCATTTTTGCATCTTCAAAGCGCTTAACCGTAACCAGACTTTCCTGCGCGTTCAGTCTCACCAGATCAACCCTAAGGTTCAGGTTGTCGAAAAAATCCAGGTTAAAGTTTATAATGTTAAAGATCAACTGATTGGCATCCATATTCCGGTCCCCAATAAAAGCAAAAATATGTCCCGCTTCGGGATTCACCGCATAGAGCTCCATGGCTATTGTCCGCTCTTCTTCCACCAAAAACTCCGGCGTTTCCCGGTCGAGATAATCAACAACACGTCTGGCGTCATCAGCCACTTCCGTTTCCGGGTATTCAGAAATCAGTGCCAGAAGATTCTCGCGGAATGTCCGCCGGTCGGCATCCCTTCCCTGAGCCAGCACCTTCAGGTAGGCAAATTGCGGAAGCAGTTCACTCCCGGTAAAATTTTCCAGCGCATGATCAGCCCGGCGGATCACTTCGGCATCATTCCTGTTATTAAATTGATTGAAGGTCTCTTCGTAATATTCTTCCGTCTGTTGCCTGTTCCTTTCAAGTTCGTCAATATAGCCGGGATTATTCAGCACTTTTGCATATATGGTTTCAGAAAATTCATTGATGATGGTATTCTTGTATAATTCCTCAAGGGCTTTGTTATTTTGTTCTTTAGCAATGGTATACAAATTGTAATTTGCCGATACGTTGTATGCAGAGCCAGGATAACGCCGGATCAGATCCTTAAACGCTTCCATCGCCCGTTCATAGTCTTTTAACTCGTTCTTATACAACAATCCCATGTTGTAAAGATCATGTTCAATGCGCTTATGAGAGGCATCGAGGGCCGAATCCGACAGCGGAACATTTTTCAGATAATAATCCCTTGACAGGCTGCTGTAACTCTCTCCGGGTAATGATTCAGCTTCATCAGCCGGCTCACTTGCAGTGCCGTTCTGTATATCGAAAGTAGATGTGGCTTTATTTCCCCGTTGCCAGTGATCTTCAAGCTTCCTGTTTCCCCAGTTTAGCCTGAATTCGCTGTATCCCTGACTCTTAGCAGTTTCATTGTAAAAATACCACCCCGAAGATTCATCGGTTGCACCAGTTCTGACGGTCCGCGCAGCCATCTGATCAGCAAATTGCCTGTCAAGCCGCTCTTCATTTTGCCTTTCCCGCTCCAGTTGTTGCCGATCGCGTTCTTCTGCAATAATCTCATCGATGCGTGCATACAGATCCTGTCTGCTGAGTTGCGCCAGCAGCTGCACGCTGTCCTCAAACGCCACATTGTTGATGTATTCAACCAGTGTGGAAAGACTTCCTGACTTCTTTGCGAGCATGTCATAATCGGGATAATCCGGTCCGATCATTGAAAGTGCACTGTCGTAATACGACTGTGCACGCAAATAATCGGGTATGTCATAGTACAGGTCGGCGAGGGTGAGGTACGACCTGATCTTCTGCGAAGGATTGTTTATGTTGGCTTCAATCGATTTCTCATAGTGCTCCAAAGCTGCCACACGGTCCCCTTCCTTAATATAAAAATCTCCCAGCGCATAATAAACCTTATCCTGGTAATCATTGTATTTATCATCCCTGAGCATTTTTTTAAGCTCCGTTTCAATTTCTTCTGCATTTCCGGATCCCTCCCGGAAGTTGAGCGCCTGGTTGATGCGAGCGTTGAAGGCCATCTCAAACGGAGGATTCATACTGATGACCCTGTCGTAATATCCGGATGACCGCGCCAGATTGCCCGTCTTTTCATGCAGCTGCGCCAGAATAAACAAATAGCGGATCCTGGAATCTTTATCGCGTTCGTGCCCGACTGCCTTTTCAAGATAACTGATCGTTTGCAGATCCTTGTCCTGTTTCAAATGATAATCGGCAATGGTTGAGTACAGCATACTTAAAAGTTTTTCGGGGAAATCCGGATCGTTTTCAAGATCGCTTAAAAGTGCGGATGAACTTTTGTACTGTCCGGTTTCATTGTAAATACGCGCCATCCACACATGCGACTCATACACCTCAGGTCCGTTGCCATAATTGTTCTGCATCTGCCGGAAAATGTTCGCTGCCAGATCATAGCTGTGTTTATGGAAATAGGCTTTGCCCATTAACAGGTATGCGTCATCCACGTACATGTTGTACTCACGTTTGTTGTAAAATTC
>JAFGPB010000046.1 GCA_016926205.1 Bacteroidales bacterium | reverse complement strand
TAACAATATCCGGCAGCATTGCCATCATAATGAATTAAAAACGATTTGTACTTAGGATGTCCTGTCAGGATGATTTCTTTTAACTCCTGAATGGACAATGCTTCAGTATGAAATGTATAAGTAGAGTTCAAAATATAATAATCATAGATCTCCTTCACAACCTGAAAATCCTGATCACCCAATTCAACCAATTCGAGAGTCATGCCTTTATATAGTTTGTAATTATATTTGGAAGATGATAAGTTCTTTCATTTACAAATGAATCGAATTCCGCTTAAATAAAGACTCTAATAAAAAAGTAAAACTTGCTGGCTATGCCGATTCATAATTACCGATCCCTGTTTTTAGCCTGCTTCGGCTGCTGCTAGCATTATTATATGATATTTGGTATGTTTGTTTACGAACAGGAATAAAAATAACCATCTTTCAAGTCATTTTATATAATTTTATAGTTCAAAGACGAATTTTTGTTTGTTTAGCGGATGGACAGCGAAGTAACTGCGGATAAATGATACCCGATAAACAAAACGGACGCCTGATCATACTGGCCGGCCCTTCATGCGTTGGGAAAAGTCCTCTGACCAGGGCACTCGCCAGATTCCATCCGGAGTTGTGGAAGTCATTGCATCCTCTTGTACTTTACAACAGTCGTTCGGCACGACCGGGAGAGCAGGATGGAATTGATTATTATTTCCGGACAAGGGGACAAATCGAAGTTCTGAAGAAGGAGGATCAGTTCGTGGTTATGGATGTCAGGGGCGATCTTCAGGCCCTGGACCTGCAGGAATTATCCGTTTCACTGACCAAAGGCAATGTTTTTTTTGAGGGAAATCCTTTCATCGGAAGGGTTTTACTGACACATCCCGCACTTGCAAACACAGACCGGCTCAGCATATTCATGTCACCGTTATCCAGGGATGAGATCCTTTTTCTGAAAGCAGCGGAATATGGCATTTCGCTTCCCAACCTTATTACCGACATGATGAAGCGGAAATTGTTACGCCGGACACGAAAACAAAAGGGAGAACTTTCCGCAAGGGATCTGGAAAATATTGAGCGACGTGCCTCAAGTGCCTATCTTGAGTTGCAGGATGCACATTTATACCAGTATGTGATTCCGAATCACGACGGGGAAGACAGTGAAAACTGGGATGCATTTTACTATCCGCTGAGTGATGCGCGGCTCGCATTAACTGCATTTGTTGCATTGCTTAAAGGCCGGATACCATCAGGTATTGAAAGTTGGGAAGAAGATCTGATTCCCTGATATTTCATATCTCAAGAATGGTGATCAGCCTGCCTTCCGGGATCTTTTTCTTAATTTCCATAATTTCACCTGGGTTGACAAGGACAACCGCTTCACCTTCCCGAACACCCATTTTTCTTAAAGCGTGATAACACGGGAATTTTTTCTCCAGTTTCAAAATTTTAGGAAAATTTTCCTTGTCCTGTAATTTCTCTCCAGGTCTTTTTCATGGTTTTTTATTTACAGGTAATTCACTTATTCTTTTGAATCTGTCCAGAAGATTCCTTCAGGAGGTTCAAATACAAGCCAAATATATTCACCTTCCAGGAACTCTTTTTTTTTCAGTATTGGTTTCATGTTGTATTTAATATTTCCAAACATATTGTAGCATTTTTTACCGACAATTGTGGGATGCACGAGCATACTGATCTCAGAAACCAATCCTTGCTCAATAAGAATGTTGCTGAGGATGCAACCTGTATCGGTCAGTACTTTTTTTACATGATATGATTTATCAAGTATCTCTAAACCCATTTTCAGGTCACATTTGTTTTTCCCCGCAACATAATGGTCATAATCTCTTTCTTTAAGGTATTTAATATATTCATCAGGTGTGCTTTGTGAAATAAAAATGACGACGTCGCGGCAATATTCAGATTGCCTGAAAACATGCAACAATCCTTTCAGTTTGCCGGTTGAATCTGGAATACTCCAGAGTATACCTGCCTTATCAGGTTTTCTCAGATCTTCTTCACGCTCTTCAGGTATCTTATCCAGAAACATGTCCATTCCGGTTTTAGCCGTATTTGAACCTACCAGATGCATATCCGCTTGAAATCCACCAGCAATCTGATAATGTAAGGGCATATTAACATTAAAACCTGTTAAAGAACCGTCAAGGCTTATGGAATTATGTACGATTACTTTTGGTATCATATAAAAATGAATATTTGTTTAAAAAAGAATTAAAACGAAACGCTGCGGTCCATTTTGTGTAACTGAATCAGCTTTAAATATTGAAATGGTAAGTTATATTTTTTATCACAAGCAGGTTATGTCTGATTTTTACAGGTTAATCCGGATATTGAATTTCATTTATGATTTCATAGTGCTGTGATGATTCATCATGACGCAAAAGAATCTGTCGCGCCTTTTGCGGTACATAAGATTTTTCATAATCCTCCCTGACAAATTCCTTTACGCCATCAAGACTGTCAAATACCATAATGGTAATGAATTCAACCTCACTGCCTAAAGCACGTTTCAACAGGCTGATCTTTCTGTATCCTTTAATGTTTTTGTTCTCAATTGAAGGAAATATTTCCTTTCTCAATAAATCTTCATATATACCGGCATTCTCCGGAGTTGTCCATCCATGCCATATTCTAGCAATCATTTTAAATCAGTTTTAATATTCAGCAGAATCTACTAAATCTATTTCCCCCCATATATTAGGGCAAAAAAGCATAACAATTACATAATCATCATTTCGATGATTTACGTCAAACGCAAGAAATCATTTTTGTCTGTTCCTGTCTTGCCCGGGATTTCAGCTTTTTTCTATCCTGACCAGTCAAACAGCTTACAAAAATTCCGCTACTTCCGTTTCTTAAATATCAGATTGAACAGAAACAAAATAATGATGGCTCCAATGGCTCCGGTCAATATGGCTCCGACCCATCCTGTGCCAAGAGAAACCCCAATTTGTCCCAAAAGCCAGTATCCGACAATACCACCAAGAATACCGACAACCAGGTTCCCCAGTATACCAAGACCACTGCCTTTGTAAATTATGCTGCCCAGCCAGCCAGCCACAGCGCCAATGAGAAGTGCTACAACAATGTTCATTTTTGTGATTTTTGATTAGAGAATGGTAGATCTTACTGAACATCCTAAGGTAAGTAAAAGCCCTTACAATTGCAAATCCTTTGTAAGCCGTCTTTCAGCAGGCACTGCGTTAACATCGTCTGTTGCAGTAATGGTTCGTGAATGAAACCAGGACATATATCAGAACTTAGTTTGTTTTATGATTGATCCGCTAAAGGATGTACTCTTCTAATTGCGATATCCCCTTTCAAAAGAAACTGTATCTGAGTTTATTATTGCATGAAACAATCCGGTTGGCACAGGTATAAAGTTTGCACTTTCGTACTGATAAAGCTGGTTCAGTTCTTTGTGTTACAACGGTTCTTTTCTGAGAAAGAAGGAAAGACACTGGAAAATATACAAAACGAATCCGGTTTGTAGGTCATTCTGCAACGACGAACTTCCGATACAGACCCATTAAATCCATGTTCAACTTGTGTTCAATATTCAGTCTGTTCCATTCTATGAGGGCATTCGTGCAATTGTTCTTTGCAATATTTAAAGAGTATAGATCCAGCAAACCGGAAATATATTTTTCTTCAGCACATTCATAGGATCTCTGATACGCTTCGGCCATCAATTTTATTACTTTGATCCTTTCAGCAAGTGTGAGGATATCATGCTGAATTTTGAGCAAGTCGGTCTTCAGTGACAGAATCTGTTGTTGTGTTTCTGTTTTTTTCTTGCTAAGTTGGATCTCCGACAAATTATTCTCCATTTGTTTATGACGGCCCTCAAATATCGAAACAGAAACTGTCAAACCAATTTGTTTATATTGGTTGTCTGTAAGCTGGGAAAACAGACCATATTTGTCATATTCCGGAAACAGATCATTAACACCTTTCAGGTACCGGGATGAAAGAGCCGCATATGCACTCAAAACAGGATACCAATGAGATTTTTGCTTTTGAAGTTCATATTCAAGCTGTTTTTCCCTGTTGGTTTCGACAGCAATTAAAACTGAATTCCTGACAATATCATTAACTACAGGTGACAAGTCGTCAACTTCAATAACATGATTCATGTTTGTTGTGATTGAGTATACATCAATAGCCGGATCATTGACTTCCTGCCAGTTCATCAGTTGTTTGAGGTTTTCATATTCTTTTTCCAGACTGGCCCTGAGAGAATAGATCCTGATCATTTCCTTCTTTTCCTGAGCCTGCATCTCAAACAGGTCACCTTTGGGTATGATACCTGCTTCGATCTGTTCTTCCAGCTTGCGGATCTCAGCTTGTGTAATGAAAAGCGTATTCTCGAGTATATCAATATCTGACTGATATGAATTTATGCAGTGGAAACATTTAATAATATCCAAACCCAGGATAAGCCTTTCCCTTTCCAGAATGTGGTTTGAGATCTCAACACCTGTTTGGGAAGCTTTCCTTTCATACAAATTGAATAGTCCCTGAAAAATAGTGAGATCTGCTTTCAGGGTTATATTGCCTTGCTGGATATTTTCACCCGACCAGGTATAGGTCTCGGGATTCAGGGATCTTCCTGAACTCATAAAATGATTGTATTCTGTCCGGATTGAAGGTAAACAGGCCATCTGCGACTGTTTTAACCTGATCTTTGACTCCGATACTTCATTTTGACAAAGAGAAAGCTTCAGATTGTGTCTGAAGCCGTATTCAAGACAATCTTCAATACTTAGGTGGATCTGGGCAGAAACATACAGCCAGGAGTACAGCAACAACAATATTAAGAATATATATTTCATTTTTAACAACTTAACGATCAAGTTTGTTTCAAACCACAATTTCCTCCGGAACGGGAATTTGCTGTTTCCACATCCCGTAATAATGAGATTTGTTTTGCATCAGTTCCCGGTGCTGGCCTTGTTCGACAAGTGCCCCCTTTTTCAAAACACAGATTTTATCCGCACGCATTACAGTGCTGAGTCTGTGGGAAATAATTATGATGGTTTTATTCTGTTTCTTCATGACTTCAATCGCTCTCCATACATATTCCTCCGAGGCAGAATCGAGTGCGGAAGTTGCTTCATCCAGGATCAGTATTTCCGGATCATGGTACAATGCCCTTGCAACGGCAATTTTCTGCCGTTCCCCGCCTGACAGAGACACTCCCTGTTCACCCAGGCAACTGTTAAAACCCTCAGGAAGATCCTCAATAAACCTGCGAATGTTCAGGAAATTGCATACATCAGCGATTCGTTTCATATCAGGCTCAGGCGCGCCAAGAGCAATATTTTCAAATACCGGACCTGCAAAAAGTTCTATTTTCTGTGGTACAATACCGATCATTTTTCTAAGACTGCTGCTCTCAATGTATTGCAGATTGTATCCTCCGATTTCAATGGAACCTGATTGTAACGGGTAGAGCTTCTGGATCAATGCCACCATGGAACTTTTGCCGGATCCGCTTTCACCTGTGAATGCAGTGATCATTCCTTTTGGAATGACCAGGTTCAGATCCTGAAAAACCTTCACCCGGGTTCCGTACCGGAAAGAGACGTTTTTAAACTGTATGTCCCCGACAAGCTCCTTTTTCAGAATGATGTTGTGCATGCTGACTTCTTCACGTTCCAGGTCCATGATCTGAAACAGCCTGTCTGCAGCAATCAGAGCATCCTGTATGGTCTGGTTATATCCGATCAGTCGTGTTATCGGTGCTATTAAATAACCCAGCAAGGTATAGAAAGACAATAGTTTACCCGGAGTCATATCTTGACCTGTAACGAGTATGGAACCAACCCATAAAACTCCAACGGTCAGACCACCGGCAATAAATTCAGAGGCATTCACCGAAAGAATTGCGTTTACAGCTGATCTGTAGGTGGAATCCAGCAACCTGATAAACCGGGATTCCGACTTCAAATTTGCAGAATGCTCCGTCCCGAATTGTTTAATGGTTGCTATGCTGTTCAAAGATTCTATCAAATGAGATTCGAGATCTGCTCCACGCTCCATGATCCTGCGTAAAAAGATTTTGTTGAACTTGTTGAACACAGAATAAACTACCGCATAAAATGGCATTCCCGTCAGGACCACAACGGCCAGTTTCCATGAGAAAAGAAACATCAGTCCCGCGCTAAAAAGGACAATAAAGAAATTGACTGCAAGATCCAGTGAAATGTTGTTGATAAACGACCTGATTTTTACAGCGTCATTCATCCTGGATATGATTTCACCAACCCGCATGGTATCGAAGAAACGTTGAGGCAATGTAAGAAGGTGCCTGTAATATCCAAGGATCAGGACTGCATCAATCTTTTGTCCGGTCTTTAAAGCAATGATGCTTTTCATGAAGTTTATATAAACCCTGAGGATCAGCAGAACGATCATGACAATACTCATCAGGCTCAGCAGATTTAGATTTCCGTCTGCCAATACATGGTCGATTACATTTTTGACATATATGGATGTGGACAAACCCAGTAAACCGTAAACGGCAGCCCCGAACAAAGCCTGCATCATCATGGTTTTATGGGGAGCAAGAAGATTTATGAACCGTCTGCCGGTAGAAGGTTTGTGACTTCCGGGTTTAAATTCTTCTGATGGTGCGATCAGCAAGATGACACCGGTCCATTCCCTCTGAAACACCTCATGGACTTTTTTATGGATACGGCCATCTGCAGGATCCATCAGAAGAACGTGTTTCTTCGTGATTCCATAGAAAACCACGAAATGATGAAGCATTTCATGAACAATGACATGTAAAATTGAAGGTTTGGGAATCCTGAATAGACTTTCAAATTTACCTTTCACACCCTTTGCTGAAAATCCAAGTTTTTCAGCGGCTTCAATTAATCCCAGGATATTCGTTCCGTGCTGATCTGTGGAAGCCAGTTGCCTTATGCGTGTCACGGGCAGCTGCAGGTTGTAATATGCCGCCACTGATGCAAGGCATGCTGCCCCGCAATCAGTTATGTCATGCTGTTTGATTTTTATTTTTTTTCTCACACTGATGTTCATAAAAGATCAAACTGCGGGGGACATAACCTCCGGCAGTTTTCGAACCTGATATAAACCTGCCTGATCTTTATGATTTTTCTGAAACCTGACTTCTTGCCGGATTCAGCCAATCATCAGATTTTTGATACAGCAGCTGAAAAAGTGAACGTTTGGATATCATGAACCGTGCGTTCACCGTCATGCCTTTCAAAAGACTTCCTTTAACGCCATTATTTAAAACAAGATAATCACTGGACAAGCTGCATTTTATTGTAAATACCGGATTATTGTTCACAAGAATATAATCATCGGAAATCTCCGCAATCTTCCCTTCAACGGTTCCCCACTGGTTATAGTCATAAGCATCAATCTGTAATTTTGCTGTCTGTCCTTCATGTATAAAACCGATATCCTTTGCAGCGACATATACCTCTGCTATCTTCTCCGATTCAGGACTGATCACTGCCACCAACTGGCCGGATTGCAAAAAACTACCAACATAAATGCCTGAAAATTCCTCTACCGATCCGGAGACCGGAGCAGTGACCGCATAAAGCCTTTCCTGATGGGCAATTTCCTCAATCTGTTTTTCCAGTTCTTCCTGCTCTGTCGAATATTTTGACAGGTCAGCCTTCCATTGTGCCACCTGGATGTTTTTTAATATTCTTTTTTCCTGTTCCAGTTGACCAAGATCAAATATAAGATCATCATACTCCTTTTTCGGAATGACTTCCTTTTCATACAGATTCCTGTATCGCTCTATTTCCGAACCTGCTCTGGCAATTTTGAGATCCAGTCCTTCTGCTTTTTCCATGTACTGGCGAAGCTGACCCATGTACAATTCGGAAACAGGTTCCTGCATTTTTAGGCCTGTCAATCCTTTTAGGTCCTCTGCAAAAAGCCGGATTTTCTCAAGTTCACTTTTTAGAAATCCCAGTCTGCTCTGAAACACATCCTGCCTGAGAATCAGCAGAGTATCCCCTGAATTTACAAATTGACCTTCCTTAATGTGTATTGAAGTCACCATTTCAGGATACAGGGCTTGTATTTCAGTTTTTTCCGATACAGGACGAATAATACCGCGTCCCTCAATCGAAATGGATACTTTAATGACAGGAAGACAGACAGCGGTTAAGACTATGATCATGGCCGTTACCATATAAATCGATTTGCCCCTGACCGTGTTACTGGCCAGAAAGCTTTCTATGGTCAGTTGGGGATTCAAATCAAACAAATCATTGTTCATTCCGGTAACGATCTGGTTCAGTCATCCATAACATAAACCCAGAAACACTGTTGCCTGTAAACTGTATGTGATATGAACAAGTCTGCAGGATTGCTTCAGGTTATTGAATCAAAAATACATCCCTTTCATGCAGTAATCTTGCACAAAGTAACTTTCAACGGAAAAACAGTGATATGAACTGACCGGAACAATCAAAAGGAAATCACATATGAATAATGAATAATGTCTGTGCAGATGATCATGCAATTGATCCGTGAACCTCATCCGAATCATGGTGGATATTTTGCATCCGTCTCCGGTTGAATGCTTTGCAGGGAAAAATATTCTATATCAAAAATGGTATGAATCTTTTGCTTCTCTTCATATACTCAACATAACGGACTCCAAAGTAAGCCATACATTCCTTTTCATCCAGTATGGCCGTAATAACAAGAAATCCTGTTGACAGTATGGTTACAATGAACAATTCAAGCGTCGGGTTTTTCAGAAAAATTCCCCAGGCCAGGAACAGTAAGGATGAATAAAGCGGATGCCGGATATATTTGAAAATACCCTTATCGATCAGCTCGGTTGTTTGTTCAAAATGATACAGGGTCTTTTCATTTCTGCTTTCTGAAGGTTTTCCGGTATGTTTAATGAGTATTACACCGGCAGTTACCAGGTAAAGTGCAATCAACAACAGGACCCACGAGAATATCTGCCTGTAGGAAAAAGGATCATCAAACCAGTACCTGTAATTGGTAGCCGCAAGCCATACAATACACTCCCAGCTGAAAAACCTGTAAAAACCATGGCTTTTAACGCTGAACAAATTTCGCCAGGAAATAGCAATTAAGGGTATGCTGAAAATCACAAATAGGATGATCCGGTTCATTTACTCAACCTGTTCAGATCATTTTTTCGGCAATAACAAGCATCTCAAAATCTTCTGTCGTCAATTTGTCATTTCTGGAAAATGCACCAAGTTTTGCACCATAAATGTCTGTTTTCTTGTATCCGAGAGACTTTAACAGCCATGTGATCTCACTGGGTACATAATACCTTTCATTGCACTCCAGTTCCTTTTGATTTCCGGAATCATCAACCACAGTAGTGATGTTGTGATCCCTGAAGGTCATCAGATCAAACGTATTGCTGCGATAGGTCGCATTGCCTTCATCAGTTGTTGAATCACAAAATTCTTCGACGGAATGATACAACGGGAACAGACCGTTCAGGGTCGTAAAAATGAATTTACCCTGTTTTTTAATTGATTTCGTGACATTCTTCAGAATTTCATAATTCATCTCATCCGTTTCCATCAGGGGAAAACCTCCCTCGCAGATCATGATGGCAACATCAAATTCATCATCAAAAGGCAAATTTCTTGCATCATGCCTTAAAAAATCAATATTAAGGCTTTCCTGTGCTGCTTTTTCTCTTGCTCTCTCCAGCTGGGAGTCTGACAGGTCAATGCCGGTGACAATATAGCCCCTTCTTGACAATTCAATGGAATGCCTTCCGGTCCCGCATCCGACATCCAGCAATTTCAATGATTTATCGAAAGCCAGTTCTTTTTCGATGAAATCACACTCCCCGGCAGTTCCCCGTGTAAAGCTTTCATGATCGTATGTTTTACCATAATTCTCAAAAAGTGCTTCATACCAATGTTTCTTTTTCATACAGCAGTTGTTTGTACATTTATATATTTCGGCTGCCGGTCATTCATCATAGCATGGCAGCTGAAATTGAACTCTCCTGATTATTGTGCCGGCAATTCCTGTAATTACATCTGTCCCGGGACGGGACAGTTCTCTTTCCGGAAATAAAAAAGCCTGTGAACGTATTGATTATTTTAGAGGAATATATCCACAAATTCAGCGGCAGAAACCTGGTTCTTGTTTTTTATCGTTCTTTTGCCACCGGAATAATCTGTAACGGCACATTGCTTATAGACCTTGCAATGGGCATTCTCATCCGGATCATATCCCCTGCAAACCCTCAGTACATCGGGAGAAATTTCGTCAATGAGGACAATTTTTCCGTCCCCGTATTTCAATCTCCCCAACTCGAACTTGCCGTCAATAACATGCAGACCTTTGGACGCAAATTCCTCAGAGACAATTTCAGCAATGTTCTGGACGAGTTCAATGCTCAATGCGATTTCTTCCTTTGTCATTGCTCCCGTTTCTTCCAAGGCTTCCATTGTAATGAGAATGTCGCTGTCTCCCTTGGTCCATGCCTCAACAACTTTATGAAGATTCCTGCAGGGCCTTACAAAAGGGTAACGCCTCCAGAAACTTCCGGTTGCATTGTTTCGCCAGGTGAACTCAAGATTAAAGAGTGGAGCTGATCCGGGAAATTCAGGAGATTCCGCTGCCATACTCAAAGGGATGGCTGGTTCCACGACCATTTCATTCTCATTGATTGTATCGATGTAATGTGAAGGAATACCTTTTTCTTTCAGCAATTTGAAGAAGTGAGTGGCAAACCTGCAGGCTATGGCTCCTTTCCCTGGAATACTTCCGACAACAGTATCATAGCCTGGATCAAAAACGGTTTTGCCGTTTTCAAAATAACCTGTTGCCTTATCGGTGAATACAAACCGGTACCTGCCGGCATAAGGTCCTTCTGTTATGTTAAAAACATCTTTCGACTTTCCCCGGTAGACGAGATCTTTTTCTGCCATGAGATGAATATTTTGCGGTTGATTTGAATAAGGTAAATATACATTTCCGAATCCAATTTGCAAATCATTCTAAATGCGTTTTCAAAATTTTTTACACACTTCTGGTCACTCTCTAACTGAAAATTTCTGCAAATCCCTTTTCTAACTGTGCAAATGTTGTTTTGTGGTCATTGAAGCATTCACATTACAATGAAAATACCCGCTTGCTTTAACAGGATGGTCCACTTTTCTATTCTCCGGCCTTCATGATATTTTCAAATCTTGTGTTGCTGATCGGATGATGACTTAAAACTTCACCGTTATAAACAATGCAAAAGGTTCCGAATGCACAGGGAGTTTGCTGAGCAGTATGTGAATCGTTCAATTCGACCAGCCTCGTGGCAATATTCAATTTCCTGGCAGTTTCAATAATCGCTCCGACATTTTTTACTGAATACGGACACTGGGCGGAGCGAAAGATGGTAAGTCCTTTGTTATAGATTCCCGGATCAGGAACTATAAATTTTGGATCCTCCGTTTTTTCATCGAATTTTAAAGCAAGCAATTCAAAATCCGGTTCAGCCCGGTCAACGACAGCAAATCCTTTTTTCACAAAGACATGTTTACCGGCCATAAAGGCTCCTTTCCTTGTAACCACAGCCACTCCTTTCATGTTTTTATTTCTTGATTCACTGACGCATTCATCTATCAGGAATGAAGCAAATCCCCTGTGCTTAAATTCCCTTTTGAATCCAACCCAGATGCAGTGAATAAACATATACCACTCCGCATTTACCGGACGGTGGGCATGATTGCCGGGGATATATTCAATCATGCCTTGGGAACCGGCCGTTCTCGAATGGATTATTTTTATCCTGAGTCCTTTTGGATAGTGCCGGTTAAACCATTCTATCTTTCTTCTTAATTCAAGATGCTTTTTTGTGTCCTTATATCCACAAATCCCAAAATCGGAGATATTTTCCGGAGTAAGGTCTATCATTTCAACAGGATCTTGTTCTTCCGGATTCAGTAATTCAGCCATATTTGAATAATTGTTTTTGAGTTTTGTTCCCGTCCATACAAATCTGACCTTCGTCAGGTCGCCTTTCTTTACTTGTTTCTTATATGCATTGACATATTTATTTCATAATTTCATGGTTAATTCCTCCATTTTATGATCCTTTACTCCCAATCTTCTTTGTAAGGTCCGCTTCAGGTTATTGACTTGTACCCTGCACCTGCATGTTGTAACCGGAATTCTTATGCTTATTATTTTCTTCGTTTCACGTCCTTTTTATGATAGTCCTTAATGATTTTTGCTAATATCTTCTCCTTTTTTCGTTTTTCTGCGACTGTGGATTCGAAATGTGCTTTCTCTCTTTCCATTTTCAGGTAATTTTCGTAAGATCTTTTATCTATTTCTCCTTTGTTGACAGCTTCAAGCACTGAACAGCCCGTTTCATTTGTATGCGTGCAATTCCTGAACCTGCAGTTTTGAGAAAGGCTGACAATTGCGCCAAACGTGGTTTCCAATCCGCTCTCCGTGTCTGCAATTCCAACCTCCCTCAACCCGGGATTGTCAATCAATAACCCGCCTTTTTCGAGGACAATCAACTCCCTGTGGCTTGTAATATGTCTTCCTTTATTTGAGTCCGGACTCACTGCGCCCGTTCTCATTTTCGTTTTGCCATAAAGATTATTCAACAAAGTGGATTTTCCGGCTCCCGAAGAACCGAGCATGCAATAAGTCCTACCTTTCCTGATGATCTTCCTGATGGATGTGTACCCATTCAAAGTTTCATTGCTTATTGCAACAACGGGAACATTTTTTATCCGCCGCTTGATTCCAACTAATAATTCAGATAACCTTTCTTCATTGATCAGGTCAGTTTTTGTGAGCACGATGACCGGGCTTACTTTGGATGAATGACAAATGGTCAGATACCTTTCCAGTCTGTTGATGTTAAAATCCCTGTCAACGGACTGTACTAAAAATGCGCAATCAACATTTGTCGCAATTATCTGTGTTTCTCCTGATTGTCCGGCTGCCTGCCTTTTAATAATCGAGAATCTCGGAAAAACCTTATTGATTAAAGCAAAATCAGAATCATAGATTGTCAAAGCAACCCAATCGCCTACTGCAGGATAATCTTCACGGCTGTTTGCTGCAAATCTGATGTTGCCGGTTATTTCGGCTTCGAATTCACCTTTCGTTGTCCTGATGATGTATCGTTCTTTGTGTTCCGCAATAACCCTTCCGGTCTCAAAACAATCCAGATTGTGTTCTTTTCTGAATTTCTCAAGACTGTCGCTATATCCCAGGTCTTCCAATTTCATTTCAGTTGTTTTGTATACAATTTCTGCCAATTATTCTATTGTTTGATATTGCCTGAATTAAAGTTCTTTATTGGCTTCTTTCTGAGAGAAAGCGAATTTATTTATACTGATACCTCTGTTTGTTGTTAAATAATAGATCCGGTGTAAAGTTGGTAGTTTGATTATTATAAAATGTCTTCGATCCTGGTTATTAAATCATTTGCAGGATTAGGTAAACTTAAGACGTCTTCTTTTGTATACTCAATAAAATCATTATAATCTCCCCGGGCATATGAACTATAAAGTATAATACGAGCAGTTGGATCTATTGATTTTACAGTCCTTTTTATGAAGGTCAATATGTCATCCTTTATTATCATATTCAAATATATTAACTTTTCAGATAATTGGTTGGAGAACTGCATAGAAGTAAGCATAAGATAAAACTGCGGCATGAACGGTATGGCAAGTCAACGCGTTTTATGTTCTGGTATATCAAACGTAACAAAGATCTCACTATCTCAAATAGCTGTCTGTGCAAAATCTAAACCCTCAGAGAACCGCGGAAACCCCTGGATGCATAGTAAGATTCCGCCCCGTTGTGATACACAAAGACAGTGTTGTAGCGGCGATCGCAATAGATTGCCCCGCCAAGTTTTCTGATCTCTACAGACGTTTTCACCCAGCTCGATGTTTTTGTATCAAAATTTCCCAGTTTCTGCAGTTCTCGATACTGCTCTTCCGTTAATAGTTCACTGCCTATTGCAGCAGCCATATCAACAGCGCTATTTTCCGGTCTGTGCTCTTTCCTTGACTCCATCGCCTCACGGTCGTAACAGACACTTCTGTGACCTTTGGGACTTTCCGCTGAGCAATCATAAAAAATGTATTCGTCCGTCTTCTTAACATGACCAACAACATCCGGTTCACCGCCAGTTCTTTCCATTTCATTGAGCGACCAGAGTTTTTCAGCATTTGCTTCCAGCTTGGCTTGAACTTTAGCCCATTCAAGACCTTTATGTCGGTTCATGTTTTGTTCAAAACGGGCTTTTAATGCTCTGATTAATTCTTCCCTTTTTTTTGGTGACAGCTCCCTGTTATTTCCCATTTTCATGATTTTTCCTTTGATTTGCTTACAATTTTGCTTTCGTTTTTAAATAGTTGTTTTAGAATAACAAATCAAATCTGATTTTGATTTTTGCTTGTGGGCTTTTTCTGCAAAATTGACATACAATAGACTGCGAGATGCTGCGGTCGAAGCATTAAAATGCTTTTGATATCTTCTTCTGATAAAAGTTCCATAGGTTTGTCCACACAATACACAGCCATCGGGTCATTAATGACGGGCTGTTCTTTTTTGGATTCAACAACATGACTTCCAAGTGTTGCTATTGCGGTTTTTGACACGTCTGTTAATTTCATTTATTGTTATCATTGCTGGATTGTTTTTCTTTTTTATCGTTAATGCACAGCGGCATAGGTCCGACACCTGACTTAGAAGTTACTGTATTCTGTATCCATGTTCCTATCAAATCATATCCCGGACTATCGTCCAGAGCTTTCACTATCCGATTGAATTTTCCACTTGGTTTAAGTCGTTAATTTCATATAGACAACACCATTCATCCTTTGCAGGATCCCAATTGGTAATGTGTTCACGGGCAGTCCGTTGTTATGCTCTTTCCGATTGGAGTCAGAATTGTCGTTTGAATAGGGTTCATTTCATTTTTGCTCGTATTTAACGGAAAAGCTTTCCCTGTTCATTTCTTCGTGATAAAAAACCGATTCCTTTCCGGAAGAATGGTTCAGATGTGCTAATTTTAACCCTCTATGGAAGGTTTTCTGAAAGAACTGAACAAGGCTCAATATGAGGCTGTTGTCAATACCGACGGACCGGCACTGGTGATTGCGGGAGCGGGGTCGGGTAAAACACGGGTGCTTACCTACCGCGTGGCTTATCTCCTGAGCAGAGGTGTGGGTCCGGGCAACATCATTTGTCTTACTTTCACAAACAAGGCAGCCAGAGAAATGAAGGAACGCATTGCACGACTGGTTGGTGAGGAGCAGGCAAAATATGTGTGGATGGGCACCTTTCACAGTATATTTGCCCGCATACTGCGAATTGAATCGGATCTGCTGGGCTACTCTTCAAGCTACACGATCTACGATACAATTGATTCCAAAAGCCTCCTGAAAACCATCATAAGCGAAATGAAGCTGAATGATCAGCTGTATAAACCCGGTGATATACTGGGACGCATTTCCTGGGCAAAGAATAATCTGATCACTCCCCAGGCATACGCCACCAATCCCCAGATTACGTCCGTTGATAACTTTGCTAGAAGGTCACAGCTGGGGGAGATTTACAAGTCCTACTGCATTCGTTGCAAACGATCGGGTGCCATGGATTTTGACGACCTGCTCCTGAACACCAACATTCTGTTCAGGGATTTTCCCGAGACTCTGAGAAAATACCAGGAAAAATTTCACTACCTGCTGGTGGATGAATATCAGGACACCAACTATTCCCAGTATCTTATCGTCAACAAGCTTGCCGAACTGAATAAAAATATCTGCGTGGTCGGAGATGATGCCCAGAGCATTTATTCTTTCAGAGGAGCACGGATTGAGAACATCCTGAGCTTCAAGTCCGATTACCCGGGACTCCATACCTTCAAGCTCGAACAAAACTACCGTTCCACGAAAAAGATTGTTGCTGCAGCAAACAGTCTGATTGCAAAAAATAATGGTCAGATTAAAAAGACCGTCTGGTCGGATAATGAAGCCGGCAGCAACATCAAAGTGATCCGGAACCTTACCGATCTCGAGGAAGGCTTCTTCATTTCCAACAGTATATTTGATAAAGTTCTGTCGGAGCAAAAGCCGTACAGCGATTTTGCAGTTCTTTACCGGACCAATGCCCAGTCGAGGATCTTCGAGGAAGCTTTGCGCAAACGCAACATTCCGTACAGGGTTTATGGCGGGATCTCGTTTTACCAGCGCAAGGAGATCAAAGATATGCTGGCATATCTTCGCCTGTCAGTGAATCATGATGATGATGAAGCGCTGAAGCGGATCATAAATTACCCGGCAAGGGGAATCGGAAGTGTGACTCTGAATAAACTGGAAACTTACGCTCTGTTTAAAGATATCAGCATCTGGAAAACCCTGGAAAATCTTGACAGGATTTCCATTGATCTGAACCAGGGAACCCTTTCAAAACTCCATAACTTCCTGGCATTAATCAGGGGCTTCTCATCAATGAAAGACGAATCAAATGCCTTCGAAGCTGCCCAGCAGATCGCAACTGCCTCCGGTATTTTAAAAGATTTGTATCAGGGCAATACCCCGGATGAGATCAGCCGGTATGAAAACCTTGAAGAGCTTATGAACGGTATTAAAGAATTTGTGGATTCGGCAGTCAGAGAGAACAAGCCTGCAAACCTGGTCGATTACCTCGAGAACATATCCCTTCTCACGGACCTTGATATTGAGAAGCCCGATGACCGGAACCGTGTGACCATCATGACCATGCACTCTGCAAAAGGACTTGAGTTCAATACTGTTTATATTGCCGGGGTCGAGGAAGACCTGTTCCCCAACAGACTATCTATTGAATCATCTGAAGAACTGGAGGAAGAAAGGAGGCTTTTCTATGTAGCCGTTACACGTGCTATTGAGACCGTATGCATCACTTACTGCCAGAGCCGTTACCGGTGGGGAACACCCGTTCCCTGCAGGCCAAGCCGGTTTATTCGGGATATTGATCCGGAATATCTGGATCTGCCGCCAGACAACTCGATGGGTGGATTCACAGTCAATCACGTGAATAGCAAACGGATCTGCGATTCCGATGATGATCCCGAAATCTTGAAATACCGTTCAGGTAACATTTACAGGAGTTCAGCAATTGCACGTGGCAGCTCAGATAATGTTTACAGGAATTCAGGGAAAAGATCCGCACGTCCGGAATATATGCAGGTACGTTCAGGTTACACAAAGGTACCGGTTCATAAAAGTTCCGCAATGAAAGATCGGCATAAAGACTTAATATCAGGCAATGAAAATTTTGTGCCGGACAATCCGGATCTTATTCATGATGGTATGCAGGTAGAACACAATCTTTTCGGGACAGGCAGGGTGATTTCCATTGAAGGCTCGGCACCCAACCGAAAGGCAAAAGTATATTTTACAGATATAGGTGAAGAAAAGCTGCTTTTGCTGAAATTTGCCCGACTCAGGATCGTTGAATAACCCCGGTGGATAAGAATTTTTGAAATGAAGTGCGATCCGGCGCCAAAAGCTGACGGCTTCCGGAATCATTTTAAATTTTCTGAAAGTATTTTCAGATTTAAAGTCCTTTTCCTTCATCAGTTAACAATTAATAATCAGCAAATAATTTGAAGGAGAACTATTTTTGCTTTAGCTTTGTAAAAAATCAATTTATGGATTACGACTACAATACAAGTCGCAACAGGCTTATATTACCGGAATACGGCAGGAACATTCAGAAAATGGTTGAGTACATCATGACCGTAGACGACCGGACAGAACGGAACAGGTTGGCACACGCCGTTATCATCATTATGGGAAATATGAATCCGCATCTCCGCGACATTAATGACTTCAAGCATAAACTGTGGGATCATCTGGCGATCATGTCAAACTTCCAGCTTGATATAGATTATCCTTATGAAGTTCCAAAACCTGAAGAATTTACCGAAAAACCCAGACGCGTGGATTATAACAACAATGAAATCAGGTACAGGCATTACGGCAGGGTTATTGAAATGATGATCGAAGAAGCGTGCAAATTCCCTGAAGGTGAGGATAAGGAAGAACTGACAAAACTCATCGCAAATCACATGAAGAAGTCCTATATGACCTGGAACCGGGAATCTGTAACGGATGATACCATTTTCAACGATCTCCTTGAACTGTCTGGAAGTAAAATCACTGTAAAGGAAGGTTTGAAGTTGAGTGACCAGAAGGACTTTCAGAAAAACAAAAAGAAGCGCATACAGATGCAGCAGCAAAGAAAAAAGCAATAATTCAACAAGTATCCTTATCTTATGGCTTCCTTCAAAGTAAAGGGCGGTATTCCACTCAAAGGTGAAATCACACCTCAGGGAGCCAAAAATGAAGCCCTCCAGGTCATCTGTGCCTGTCTGCTTACCCCGGAAAAAACTACCATCCGTAACATACCTGATATACTTGATGTTCTCAACCTGATTGATTTGCTCAGGTCCCTTGGAGTGGAGGTAACCCGATTGGCAGATCACGATTATACCTTTCAGGCACAGAATATCGATATTGCCTACCTTCTTTCCGATGATTTCAAAAAACGAAGTGCGGGTCTGAGGGGTTCCCTGATGATCACCGGACCTTTGCTGGCCCGTTTTGGCAAGGGATATATTCCCCGTCCGGGTGGTGATAAAATAGGGCGGCGGCGGATGGATACTCATATTAACGGATTGATCCGTTTGGGTGCGAGATTTGACTATGAATACAATGAGGAGTTTTACAAGCTTGAATGCAAGAAGCTTAAAGGCTGCTACATGCTCCTTGAGGAAGCTTCAGTCACCGGGACTGCAAATATCCTGATGGCAGCCACACTGGCCGACGGGAAAACCACTATCTATCACGCTGCCTGTGAACCGTATATCCAGCAGTTATGCCTGATGCTCAACCGCATGGGTGCAAATATAACCGGTGTTGGATCCAACCTGCTCACGGTAAAAGGTGTGGATCATCTCACAGGATGTGATCATACATTGCTTCCGGATATGATTGAGGTCGGTTCCTTCATTGGTCTGGCAGCAATGACCCGTTCAGAAATCCTGGTCAAGAATGTATCTTACCCGAACCTTGGAATTATACCGGATGTTTTCAGGAAGCTCGGTATTGGATTTGAAGTCAGGAATGACGATATCTTTATCCCTTCTCAGGACCATTACCAGGTCGATACATTTATCGACGGATCCATTCTTACCATAGACGATGCACCGTGGCCTGGTTTTACACCCGACTTGCTAAGTGTGGCACTGGTTGTCGCGACTCAAGCGAGGGGAAGTGTGCTGATACACCAGAAAATGTTTGAAAGCAGGCTCTTCTTTGTCGATAAACTCATCGATATGGGTGCACAGATTATCCTCTGTGATCCGCACAGGGCAACAGTAATTGGTCTGGACCACAAGATACAGCTACGGCCGACTGTCATGACTTCTCCGGATATCAGGGCAGGGGTTGCCCTGTTGATTGCAGCTTTATCAGCTCATGGAACAAGTATTATCCATAATATTGAACAGATTGACCGTGGTTACCAGAATATTGACAAACGGCTTAACGCTCTGGGCGCGCAAATTACCCGGTCAAACAATCTTTCAGTTTAATAAAGTCAGCTTGGAAGTTGCTTTCGAGTATGTTTCTCGGAAGGTCGAAAACCGGTATACCTGCATTATCAATGATTGCCGTGTCTGAAGTTGCAATGATACCATCCCGGAACTGTTTCAAGGCCCAGTCTGCCGATCGCACCACATGACAATCACCCTTCAGACGATGCTCCGCCATCAGATCCCTTATCATCCGGGCATGCTTTTCGCTGTGAGAAACCGGAGCATCAAGAAATACCTCAAGCGACTCCGGCATATGATCCCTGAGATAACCTGTCCATAACAGGACACATTCTTTAAACAAAACTTCATTGCGGATTTTCCCATGCAATGCTCCCGCATCCCTCAATATATTGTCCGTTCCTATAAACATGATGCGTCCAAGACGGTAGTTCAACAATGAAAACAGCACATTGTAACCGTCGATCATCAGGCATTTCCCTTCAATCTCATGAACGAGAAGCATGCTTCGTATAACCGATTTTTCCTGAGATGAAATGCCCCGGTACAAAACCGTCCGCAGATCACCGCTCAGCCTGTAGCGGTCGCCTATCAACTTCAAAGTGCCACGTTCAGGGTAATTACGATCAATCAGATAGAAATAATCCCTGCATGCGCAGACAAATGTACCATCAGCATCAAAAACCGGCTGCATGCTTTCAAAACATTAGGTCAGCCTGTAATTTAGTGTTTTTTTTAAAGATATCTTAGCTTTGGATCCCAAAACCAAATAATTAATCTTATTATTACCCTTCGTGAAAAGAGTTAAATTATCTAATCCATTGCCCGGCATCTTATATAAAAGCGGATCAGGTATTGCCTCCTTCCAAATCCGCTGGCACAGGAGCCGAGACTGAAAACACGGAAGAATCTATGAATGCACTAACGCAGAAAGAACAGAAAGAAGGATGGATCCTTATGTTCGACGGGGAAACAACAATCGGATGGCGCGGTTACAACCAAACGTCCTTTCCAGAATCAGGATGGGTGACAGAAGACGGTACACTCAGATGCACTGTTAATATCCCTGGTGATACCGGCAGGATTGGAGGTGATATCATTTATGATGCAAAATTTAAGGATTTCCACCTGAAACTAGAATGGAAAATCGATAAAATTGGTAACAGCGGCATTTTTTATCTTGGACAGGAGATTCCGGATACCCCGATATGGAACTCTGCTCCCGAATTGCAGATCCTCGACAATGAAAGGCATCCTGATTCCAACCTTGGCAGGGATGGAAATCGTAAGGCAGGATCCCTGTACGACATAATCCCTGCTGTCCCCCAGAATTCAAAACCTGCATTGGAATGGAACAGTATAGAAGTTATTGTTGAAAAGGGTCATGTCCTGCATATAATGAATGGTATTCAGGTGGTTGAATATCAAATGGGAACATCAGAATGGCATGAAATGGTCAGACAAAGTAAATTCAGTGAATTTGCTGAATTCGGAAAATACCGTGAAGGCTTCATCGGACTGCAAGACCATGGGAACAATGTCTGGTACAGGAATATAAGAATAAAACCTTTTTAGGTATAGGGTTGGACCTTTATTATGAAAAGGTTGCCGGTCTCTTTACGCAAAGCTTTTTCTTTTCCCTTTTTTACAGTAACTTTATGATAATAAACATGACAGGATATTATACATGACAGCTGTAATCAGATCCTGACTGTCTTCATCAGTATGTAAGATCCCGGTAATTTGTATCAGAGGAAGTCGTCCATGAAAAAACTGAAACTGCGTGCGAGAGAAATCAATAGGCTTGGATTTACCGACAGTGATCTCGTAAGTTTCATCATACACCATGTGCATCCGCATTTCATAACTGCGGAAAAACAAAAGGTGCTGAAGATTTTAAAAGAACTTCAGAATGACCCGGATCAGTACAGGGAAGATCCGGTTTTTGGTGTGATTGCAGGGAAACTGCAGGCAGGAGGAAAACAGGGTGCTTCCGGCAAATTTCCTGGGGAAGCAACCCGGGAAGATCGTGTCATCCATATAAGAAAGCTGGAAAAACAGGGACAGGCATGTGAAATATACGGCAGGGAACTGATCGAAAAGCAGGCACTGGAACAAATGGAGACAGCGATGATGCTTCCTATAACCCTGCAGGGTGCTCTGATGGCCGATGCACACAGCGGATATGGTCTTCCTATCGGAGGAGTCCTGGCCACCCAAAATGCTGTGATCCCATATGGTGTCGGGATGGATATCGGCTGCCGGATGTGCCTTACCGTTTACAACCTTCCACCTGTCTTCATTGAAAACAACAAGCAGAAACTTAAAAAAATATTGCTGGATCATACACGTTTCGGGAGAGATGAATTTCCCGGCAAAAAAGAACATGAGATATTCGAAAGAAAAGAGTTCAAGGAAATCCCTTTGCTCAGGGATATGAAGGATAAAGCTTATCATCAGCTCGGTACATCCGGACATGGAAACCATTTTGTTGATATCGGGATTGTGAGAGCATTTACCGATAGCAGGGAAACCGGTCTGCAAAAAGGTGAATATTTTGGCATTCTTTCACATTCCGGTTCCCGGCACTTTGGCGCCAGTATAGCCCATCATTACACCCGGATCGCAAAGGATCAATGCAGACTGCCAAAAAGTGCTGTCAATCTTGCCTGGTTGGACCTTGACACGGAAGAGGGACTGGAATACTGGATGGCCATGAACCTTGCCGGAGACTATTCAGCAGCAAACCATCAGGTCATCCATTTTAAGCTCTCTGCAGCACTTTCCGAAAAACCGTTTGCCACTATTGAGAACCATCATAATTTCGCCTGGAAAGAGCGTCTGGCAGATGGTACCGTTGTTATTGTTCACAGGAAAGGAGCGACACCTGCCACAACCAGCTCATTCGGAATTATTCCGGGTTCCATGACCACTCCTGCATTCATCATAAAGGGGAAAGGCAATCCGGAATCTCTGAATTCAGCATCCCACGGGGCAGGCCGGATGATGTCCCGTTCCGAAGCCAGGCGCAGATTCACAGACAAAACGCTTGGGGAAATGCTTGACAAGGCCGGTGTCGAGCTGATTGGCGGCGGAACCGATGAAGCACCGGGTGCCTACAAGGACATCTGTAAAATTATGGAATACCAGAAGGATCTCGTTGAAACAATAGGTATTTTTGAACCGAAAATAGTGCGGATGTCAAAAGACTGATTGTGTGATAATCATTAGTTCTTCAATGCATGCCATAAAATATATTGATCTGGGTATAAAAGATTTCAGGGAGACATGGGAACTGCAACAGTCCATCCATCAAAAACTGACTGAAATGAAAGCCGGAAAATCTTCTTATGATACCCGGCCGCATCTGTTTATTGTGGAACATCCACATGTTTATACACTCGGGAAAAGCGGTAAAGAGGACAACCTTCTGATCAATCCGGATTATCTCAAAGCACTGGGTGCAACATATTATAAAACTGACAGGGGTGGTGACATTACGTATCATGGTCCCGGACAAATTGTCGGTTATCCGATCATTGACCTGAACACTCTGGGCATTGGGGTAAAGCAATATATAATCACCCTCGAACAAGTCATTATTGACACCTTGCTGGAATTTGATATTCCTGCCGAACATCTGGAAGGTGCTGCCGGAGTATGGCTCGAGATCAGCAAACCGAACCGGTCAAGAAAAATTTGTGCCATGGGCGTCAGGGTCAGCAGGGGTATTACAATGCACGGGTTTGCCCTGAATGTCAGCACTGATCTCAGTTACTTCAATCACATCAATCCCTGCGGATTCTCCGGCAAAGCAGTCACTTCCATGGAAAAAGAGCTCGGATACAAACCCCGCATGAATGACGTTAAGGAAAAGCTATTGGGCCATTTCAGGAGATTGTTCGGATGTAGTTTAATCTGAGTTTGATATTCCCAAACAAATTAGTTTATAAAAAAATGTAAGATTACAAATGAATCCTCATCTATGAAATATGTGAAAATGTTCCAACGTTTTACAATATCATTTATTTTTTTTTACGGTATTGCACGAACAAAATCAAGGTTAATCAGCATGCCATTGCAGCTTGAAAAAATCAGCCCTTTATCTTTCTGCAAAAAAAACCGCAGATTTTCAGTCTCATTGTTCCTGATGCTGTTGTTAAGCTCTTCAGCCTTTGCCCAACCCGGTGGCAAAGCTTATCAGTTCCTGGAAGTCACCAACTCAGCGAGAATTGCAGCGACGGGAGGAAGCGCAATCGCAGTATACGATGATGACCTGAATGTGGCCTATCACAATCCCGGCCTGTTGAATGCGGATATGCACCATGAGCTGGTATTGAATTACGTGAATTATTTTGCAGGAATCAATTACGGCTATGCGGCATGCGCCACAAATATCCGAAACAAAGGCATTGTTGCAGGAGCCATCCATTATCTGAACTACGGCAGGTTTGAAGGAGCGGATGAAAACGGATTGCTTACGGGAACATTCCGGGCAGCGGATTATTCGGTGAACATTTCATATGCAAGGCCTCTTGACAGTCTTTTTTCAGCAGGCATTACGGTAAAATCGATCTATTCCGACCTGGAAGCGTATCATTCGACTGCTCTGGCTTTCGATGCCGGACTTTCATATCACAACCCTTCATTGAACTTTACGGCCGGACTGGTATTCAGAAACATAGGCTGGCAGATGTCATCCTATTACATGTTTGGTGACCGTGAAGCCCTGCCTTTTAACATAGCTGCCAGTTTCTCCCAGGGTCTGCAATATGCCCCGGTAAGGTTTTTCTTTGTTGCTGAGCACCTTGAAAAATGGGACCTTACCTATGAATCTGAACTTTCAGCGGAAGGATCTTATCATCATGTAACAGAAAATCTGCCAGGTGAAAGCGGATTTGACCGATTCTTTGACAAATTCATGCGTCACATCGTTGCTGGTGCAGAATTCTACCCAAACAAGAACTTTATTTTAAGGTTTGGATACAACTACCGCCGGCGCCAGGAAATGAAAATTGAAAGCAAACCCGGAATGGTTGGATTTTCATGGGGACTTGGCATCAGAATGTCCAGATTCAGGCTTGATTACGGCCGTTCTGTCTACCATCTTGCCGGAGGCGTCAACTATTTTTCAGTCAGTGTAAATCTTGATGAACTGAAAAAAAATTTCTGACAACGGGCATTTATTTTTGCCCTCCCTGATCCCTGGTGGCTGAGCTAGTTATTCCTAATACCTGTCCTGGTTGCCTTTAATGACTTCCTTAATAATCTTTAAGGGCAGCTGAGGTAATCTATAATCACTTTCCTGTCATCTTCATGGACTGCCTCGCAAACTTTGTGACAGCTTGATATTATTTT
>JAFGPB010000045.1 GCA_016926205.1 Bacteroidales bacterium | reverse complement strand
TGAGGATGTGGTTGAGTACTGCCAGGTATAGGTGATGGTGCCTGAGCCTCCGCTTGCGGGCGCGGAAGAGGTAAAGGCGGGCACGTCGGCGTTGTAACAGATTGCTTGTGTAGTACCTACCGTTCCACCGGAAAGCGGATCCGCAATACTGTCACTGGCAAAAGGATTGGACTCAACGAAAGGAAAGGATTTTGATGGCATAACAGGACTGCCGCAATTGTTGGCATCATTGATCTCGCATTTGTACACACCCTGGCAAAGATTCACGGCAATAGAATCTGTATCAGGCAGCGTACCTCCGGGGATCATGGACCAGATAAAGGTATACGGTTCGGTACCACCCGTCACGTGTGCCCGCAATTCCCCGTCACATGCGTCACTACAGGATATGCCCTTAAATATGGTAAGGGCAGTAATTTCGAGTTCGTCCGGTTGTCTTACCCTCCGCATTGCAAAACCGGGATCACCATGAATATCTTCAATAATAACGTAATAAGCCCCTGCATCAAGGTCTGTAAAAGTGATAGCGGACAGGCTGGTATTTAAGATGCTGTCGATCCGCTGACCGCCATTCCAGGGCCAGTCATTCTTATACAGACGGTAGTCATAATTACCGGTTCCGGTAATGATTTGTACCGCAATTTCACCATTCTGATAACCATAACATGTAATGTTTTGAACTGTGGCGCTCACGGTGACGTCATCTGCAATAACATTGATATTGTTGCATGTCAGGAGCAGGAGGAACAGTAAAAAATTATTTATCAGTCTTTTCATAGACCCTTGAATTTTGTCATGATATACTCAGTCCGGTTTGATGCCTAAATACACAGCCCTCGCTGCCGGATTTTTATCTTTGTCTTCCACGATAATATAATAATCTCCGGGCATCAGTTCGGAGAATATGATTGTCCCTGCATCTGCCTTTTCATGCTTTTGCAGTTGCCTGCCTCCCTTCCAGGGAGCTTTATCAAACAAATACACGGTGAAGGCCGGTCTCCCGGTTTGAATATCTACTGAGATTGTCCCGTCTGCAGCCTGACCGTTTGCGGCAGCAGTCACCTCGACCGAGAACGCAACCTCTTGTGCGGCAAGTTTGCCTGAAAAACATGTTCCGAAGAGGATCGCAATCAGGAAAGTTGTTTTAAGCATATTCCTTGTTGGTTGGTTTTGTTGAATTGTCCGTCTGATACACCTGATAATATGTTCATTGTTATGTATTACGTAACCGCACTTAAATAAGTTACAACGCCGGCTGGTGCCTTTTTCCGCAAGATCAGTCCGTTATCCCGGCGACCAACTGTATTTATGGTACAAAGGACTTGAAACCAATACATTAACAATAATACCAGGGAATGGGACAGATGCGGATTTTTAATGGCGAATCAAATGATTACAATCCGCCGGTAAATGCAGCAGTTTTCATTGATAGGTACTGGAATTCAAATGGTTTCCCGTGAAAAAACATAGATATATTTTTGTGTAAGGTAGTGTATGGGATACCAGGCAGCGACAAAACCGATGGCAAGGACCATGACCAGTGTAATGATCACATCAACCAGACTCACCATGACGGGATAAGCATCGATGATGAAAGAACCTGATCCCTGCAATTTTATGATTTCAAATCTTATTTGCAGCCAGCAGATTAATAGTCCGGCTATTATGCCCAGAACTGCCCCGGTTGCCGAAATCAGCCATCCTTCAAACAAAAAGATCTTTTTGATCAGGTCAGTATCTGCGCCAAGGTTTCTGAGGGTAACAATGTCTTTTTTCTTCTCCAGGATCAGCATGGTCAATGTTCCGATTACATTGAACGAAGCAATAATAAGGATAAAAACCAGAATCAGGAAGATGGCCCATTTTTCTGTCCGCATTGTCTTATAAAACAATTCGTTTTGCTGGTAGCGGTTTTGCACGAGGTATTCACTGCCTGCAACTTCCTGTATTCTGCTTTGTGTTGCAGCCAGTTTAGATCCCCCGACGGTCTTGACCTCAATGGAAGTAATTTCCTCCTCTCCGTAATCAAACAGTTCTCTGGCAAATTCTATGGGTACAATCATATATCTTGTATCATAGTCCTGTTCGATTGAGAAAACTCCGGAAGCCTGAATATACCTGCGGTTTAAATCCCTTGATGCGTCCAGCGAAACCGCAGATTGCTGCCGGGGTGCGTACAGGACCATCTGCCGTGGTGAATTCAGCATCACGTTCAGGAAAATTTTCACTCCTTGTCCGATGACAGTGAAATAACCTGATTCACTGCGAAGTACGAAATCACCTTCAATGATCATACTGTCCAGTCCGGATACCTGAAGGTAGTTGTCACTGACTCCCCTGATATCTGCTATTGTCTGCTGTTCATCATACCTCACGAGGGCTTTGTCTTCGAGAATGAAGCATAGTTGATATACGCCTTCCGTATTTTGAAGTTCTGTAATGAGTGACTCAGGAGGTTGAAATGCCTTTCCTTCCACGCGGGTTATTTTGAAATCGGGATTAAATGAATTGATCAGGGATTTGACAAGGTTATCGAAGCCATTGAAAACGGAAAGGATCACAATTAGTGCCGTGGTTCCCACCGCAACCCCTGTGAGCGATATCAGGGAAATGATATTAATGGCATGATGCGATTTTTTTGCCACAAGGTATCTTTTCGCGATATAGAAAGGAAAGTTCAACCGTGTATCCGGATTATGATTTTAAAAGCTCATCAATATGTTCCAGGTAATCCAGGGAATCATCCAGATGAAAAACCAGTTCGGGAATGTTCTTTACCTGATGCCGTATGCTTCTGCCCAGTGCATTACGGATGGTTTTGGCATGTTGGTTGATTTCTGCAATGAAATCTTCATCCTTCCCGAGCGGATAAATGCTCAGGTAGATCCTGGCCAGGCTGAGGTCCGGTGAAATCCTCACAACGGTAACTCCGATGATTTTTCCCATGAAAAGACTTTTGCTTTCCGCCTGAAAAAAAGTTGCGAGTTCTTTTTGTATGAGTCGCGCCACCTTGCTTTGCCTTACAGATTCCATTTGCAGCCTTCATTCAACCATTCTTTGGTAAAAGTATATTATTTAAATAACATTTTATAGTTTTGTGTCCTTGTAATTGCATAGTATACTGACTTATCTGATACTCATGGAAAGAAAAAGAGTTTTATCCTGTATTCAGCCGACGGGTGAACTGCATATCGGGAATTATTTCGGTGCGATCAGGAACTGGGTGAATATACAGGACAAATACGATTGTGTGTACGGTGTTGTTGACCTTCATGCGATGACCATGCCCTATGATCCCAGGACATTGCCGGGGAATACCGTTCAGATGTTCATCGATTTGATGGCATGCGGAATTGACCCGGAAAGGTCCGTTTTGTTTGTGCAGTCTTTGGTACCTCAGCATGCGGAACTCAACTGGATATTCAGCTGTGTCACCTCGTTCGGTGAGCTGTCGAGAATGACACAGTTCAAAGACAAATCCGACCAGCTCCAGATCAGCCAGAAAGGGGGCTTTATATCAGCCGGCTTGTACACATATCCGGTTCTTCAGGCTGCTGATATCCTGATTTATAAGGCGAATTATGTACCTGTCGGCAAGGATCAGGAACAACATCTGGAACTTTCCCGGAATATTGCCGTAAGGTTCAACAATCAGTTCGGAACTTATTTTCCTGAACCGGAACCTTTGTTTACCGAGGTTCCAAAGCTCATGTCACTTGCTGATCCCACGAAAAAAATGAGTAAAAGTCTGGGTGACAAACATTATATTGGTGTTTTTGAAAGCGAGGATTCGCTGAGGAAAAAAATTAAATCAGCCGTCACCGACACTGGAATGCAATCCGGATCAAAAATGAGTCCGGGAGTCGAGAATCTGTTTACCATTATTAAAGCATGCGGTACAGAAGATCCTTATCTGCGGTTAAAAGACAAATTCGATAACGGAACATTACAATACAGGGAGTTGAAGGAAGTTGCAGCCGCTGTGCTGGTTGAGACGCTGAGACCATTAAGGGAAAGGCGCAGTGAATTGAACGCTGACAGAAAAAAAACGGAACGGCTGGTACGGGAACTGTCCGCCGTTGCCCGTGAATTTGCTGAAAACACGCTGAATGATGTGAAAAAACTTACGGGGTTGATCGTATAGCCTGAACGATTCTATGAAAGATATCCTGATCTCCACGGATATATCCTGCTGTTTTTGACGGTTTGCCGTAAAGATCCTGAGTAGCGGGCTAAAACTAGAAAGTCCTGGTGAAATCACCAGGACCTGCCCCGAAAAATTCATTTTCAAGTATATGTGGAGAAGAACTGTCGTAAAAATAAAAACAAAATTTGTGCCAAAAGCGACGATTTGTTTCATGAAATTTTAACAATTTCATATTGAATCCCACTGAAAGCTGATGTATGCAATTTATTATTGCCAGGTCATAAGTAACTATTCATTTTATTACTTTAATTCTAACACATTTTTTTTATCTTTACAGGCTTTTTGAAATAAATTGAATATTAACCTAATAAACTGAAATTACATGACTACATCTGTTGTTAAGAAGATAGCAGGCTTCATGATGGTAGCCACAGTATTGACATTAGGCGCCTACAGCCAGGTTAGAAATGATGCCATCAGGGCATTTAATGCCGGAGTCGGTTTAATGAAAACGGATATCCCTGCAGCCATCGAATCATTTGAAAGCTGTGTGGCAATAAGTGAGCAGGTTGGGGACTCAGCTGATGATATCAGGCTAAGGGCAGTAAACGTTCTGCCAAGCTTATATTTTCAGGTTGCATACAATTTGCTGGCAGAGGAAAACAAGCTTCAGGAAGCGATCCAGGCTTCCCATAAAGCACTTGAGGTAGCAGAAAAATATGAAAATGCTTCAGTAAAGGAGAATACAGAAAAGGTACTCATTCAGGCTTATTCCACAATGGCTTCCGATTTTTTCAGTGCCAAGGAGAACGAAAAAGCCATCCAGGCATTTGACAGTGTATTGATGATCAATCCCGACCATCTCAATTCGCTTTATAACAAAGCATTAATATGCAGAGGAACAGGTGATATTGAGCAATTTGAACAATCCATAGATGTTTATATTGAAAAACTGATAGATGCCGGAGACAGTGCCCGGGTTGAGCAGGCCAACGAAATAGCTGTTGATTTTCTGCGTGTTGAAGCAGGAAAAGCAAATCAGGCCAATGAGCTGGAAAGAGCACTTGAGTTGTTGAACAAGGCTGTGAAATACGGACCCGATAAAGAAGTCTATTACCAGTTTGCAAATATCTACAACAAACAGAAGAAATTCAGCGAAGCAGCTGAGAATGCCAGGTCGGGACTGGAATTGGAAACCGGCTCCGCTGAAGACAAGGCAAAATTCTATTTTGAGCTGGCAGAAGCCCAGGCAAATCTGGGACAGACAAGCAGTGCATGCGCATCTTATAAGAACGCCGCATACGGTGCATTTGTCGATGCTTCGAAAGCACAGTTACAAAACCTGAAATGTCAGTAAGCAAAGCCTGACCATGGGTATTTGGCGGGATTCATCCGGACAGCGTGTCCGGAGTCCCGTAAACGGTTTTTGCGTAAACGGTTTTTACGGCAATTCCAATCACTGGGATTGAGACTTTCCAAAGGCGATCCTGGCCAAAGCACCCTGCTGCGAAAGATTTTTAATTTCGAGTCTTGCTTCCATTACATCAAGGATGGTCTTTACCGTGGCCAGTCCTATTCCAAAGCCATGAGAGCGGTATTTCAGATTGTCAGCCGAAAACATTTCGTAAAGATGTTCGAGTGATTTTTTTGAAAAACCCGGACCGTTATCTGTAATTTCAAGGCAGGATTCATCCTTTTGCCGGCGTATGGTGAGGCAGATCTTTCCTTTTTCCGGTGCATATTTCAGTGCATTGTCCAGCAGTTGTTCCACACAGATTACCAGAAGTTTCTGATCTGCCAGCACTGTGATGTCATCATCTTCCTGGTCCCTGACCACAGATATTTTGTCCCGGTCCTTTGCAAAAAGTTCCAGTGCAAGCTCTGCAGTATTGTAAAGGGATACAGGTTCGCGGGAAATTTTATAATTGTTGGCCTTGATTTCCGTAAATACAAGGGTTATTTCGGACAGTTTTACGAGCCTTTTTACCAGCGAATTGATGGCCTGTATGTATTCTTTTTGTTCGGGAGAGCTGACAATTTCTTCCAGGATCAGTGTAAATCCGTGTATGCCCTGCAACGGAGTCCTCAGTTCATGGTTGATGTGCCTGATGAATTCGTCTTTGGCCTGGTCAAGCCGTGAAAGTTCCTGATAGGTCTTTTCGAGCTTCAGGTTGGATTCCTTCAGGTTCCGGTTTGAAATGGTGAGTTCAGCTGTACGCTGTTTTACCTGATCCTCGAGCATCGTATTGATCGCTTTCAGGGCAGCAGATTTCTCCTTGAGTTCCAGATGTGTTTTAACTCTGGCAATGAGCTCTGCCGCATTGAAGGGTTTCAGGATATAGTCCACGGCGCCCGTTTCAAATCCTTTCAGTATGTCTTCCGGCTCAGTTCTGGCGGTGAGATAGATGACGGCAATGTCTGCGGTTACAGGATCTTCCTTAAGCCGGGCACACACTTCATATCCGTCCATGACAGGCATTGCAATATCCAGCAGTATGAGGTCAGGCATTTTCTGCCGGGCGATCTCAATGGCATCCCTGCCATTGGTGGCCAGTATCACACTGATGCCTTCGTCATACAAAACTTCACTTAAAAAATTCAGATTGCTGGGAATGTCATCCACAATCAGTACCTGGTTCTTCTTTGCTGCCGTTTCTTCCTGTGATCCCATAAATCAGTTCCTTACCTTGCGCATGAAAAATGATGCGTGTACTCAAAAAGCCCCATAAATCCTTTGCCAGTATACCACGTTATGATCATACCGGAAATGTCATGATTTTGTTTCGAGAATATTCAGATAATCTTTAAATCTGGGCAATAATTTAATGATCTGGTCAATCTGATGCATCCGTATCAGTCGGTTCACCGTTGAACCGTACTGAATAAGAGGCGGAATGTCATATTTTTTTCCGGTTTCAGTAACCGATTCCGCAAAAATTTCGAGGTTATCCCTGGAAAGCACCTTGGATACCTCTGTGAATGCCGGTGCAACGGATGACAGGATGTCTGTGAGTGCTTCACCGGAAGGAATGTTTTCCTCCGCGAGCAGCATGTCCATGATATTGTGGACTTCCTGACCGATATCCCTGATCTCCATCTGCTCATCCCCGGTACGCTCTGCCATCGGGAGTGTAAAAGTGAACTCGCTGCCTTTTCCGGGTTCACTGATTACCGAAAGGACACCGCCGTTCTTTTCCACCAGTTCCTTGCAAAGAATCAGTCCCAGACCCGCACCCTTGTTCTCGCCCGTTCCTATCTTCGTTTTAAGGATGTCATACTGGAACAATTTTGGAATGTCCTCTTCCGCTATTCCCACACCGCTGTCGGCGACGGATATTTCTGCACGATTGTCCGCGCTGCGACAGGAAATGGAAATCTTTCCCGAAGGCAGGGTGAAATTGATGGCATTTGAAATCAGGTTTTGCATTACTGTCGTGATCATTGTACGGTCAGCAAATGCATATACGTACTCGTGTCCTGTAAGTTCAAAATGGAGGTCTTTTTTTGCAGCTTCCCTGTTGTTCATCTCCATAACGTCTTTTATAAGGCTGCTCAGTTCTATGGTTTCGGGTCTGACTTCGAACGTTCTGCGCTGTAATCTTGACCATTCAAGCAGGTTTGAGAGCACTTTCTGTACCTGTGATGACAAATTATAGATCAGGTTTGCATACTGCCGGACTTTCCCGGCATCTTTGGCTTCTGTGCAGCGCTGCATCAGTTCAGCAAAACCCATGATCGTATTGAAGGGATTTTTCAGATTGTGCGCTACAAAGGAAAAGAATTTATCTTTCTGATCGTTCAGGGCTTCAAGCTCCTTACCCTGTTTGGAGAGGATCAGATTCAGCTGGCGGTATTTTTTGTTAAGTCTGACCAGAATCAGTATCATGGTGACCAGAATGACCAGCAATGAAGCAATGGCGACGATGACAATGCTTCTGGTTTGTATTGATTTTATGTTTTTTTCATTTTCCCTGCTCAGCAGTTCAATCTCCTGCTCTTTTTTATCAAGATCGTAACGGGCCTGGATATTCAGCAGTTCCTGTGCTTTTTCAGCATACATCAGGGTATCGGAAATGTTTTTGTACTCAGTCAGATAATCATAGGCAAGCCTGTAATTGCCTTGTACTGCGTAGACATCTGACAGAATGCCTGCTGCAATCCATGTGATCTGGTGGAATTTGTTTGCCTTTGAAAGATCCAGTGCTTCCTGCGCGTATTTGAGTGCAGCGGGAGGATTTTTCCATTCATGGTAGCTTGTTGCAATATTGGCAAATGTGGTTGCACGGATATATGTATTTGGATGGTCTTCAAGAAGCTCCAGAACTTTGTAATAATTCTGCAATGCATCCTCATACCGGTAAAGTTTATGGTATCCCTGTCCTATGCTATTGTAAAGATTGATTTCCTCCTCTTCCATATTCAGACTGTCAGCGATCAGACTGGAAACCACATAATAGGAGAGACCTTTCTCTATGCTGTCCTGGTTAATATAATTGGTACCCATATTCATCAGGTTGCTTACGATCTGGCTGAAATTACGGAGTTCCCGGTTCAGGTCGCGGGCCCTTTCGAAATGCAGGTGAGCATTCCGGTACGCTCCGGTTGCCATGTAAGCGATACCAATATTGTTGCAGCAAACAGCAAGTTCCTGTTTGCAGTCTGTATTTTCGAACTGTTCAAGTGACAGCAACAAATAATCCAGTGCCCTGTCATGGAGAGACCATAAAATATAGATCTCCCCTACAGCCATATAAGCCTTACCTGTCAGATGAGGATGGTTCAGGTTTTTTGCCAGTTCGATGGCCTGTTGTCCATATTCGAAGGCTGTTTCGGGACTGTTGTATTTCATCTCTTCACACAAAGAGATCAGAATCCCGGTTTTTATGGAATCCGGCATGGTTTCCATGAACAGGAACAGACTGTCAGCAGCGGGCTCCTGCTCCTGTGAAGACACTTTCACGGAAGTCAGGATCAGCAACAATCCTGCGGTCAGAATAGCCATGGATCCCAACCGAATATTGTTCATGCGATTGCTCAGTTTGTTTACAATACTTTATTCCGCAACGAAGTTAGAAAAATATCCCGGAAAATTGTTCCTTTGATGAATTCTCTTCAGACCCGGGTGATCCCTGCCGTTACAATGAACTTCATGGCTTCAGCCGGCGGAATATCCAGAGGGGTGATATGCTCTGACGGCACAATGAACATTTCACCTGAAAAATTGTATGAATGGGGAAAGTATACGACTACCTTATCCTTGATTTTCAAATCTGAAAGATCGCTGGTCGTTACAAATCCCATTTTTTCAAGGTTGGATATCAGATTGACCCTGACGAGGACGGGTCGGGTGAATCTTTTCTTTTCCCCGACTAGAGCTGAAAGAAAATCGTTAAGGGAAGTGTAGATCAGTTTGATGACCGGTACCCTTTTCAGGAATTTCTCAAGCATGTGCCGGATGGGCCGCAGAATAAAAGTCTGGCCTGCCAGGCCCAGCAGTGTGATCACCAGAAAGACAATGACCAGTCCGATACCGGGGATCCGAAGGTGAAACAATTCGTAAAAATAATTCCGGATGGGTTCATCAATCCTTTCAAAAATAACATAAACAATAAAAATGGTCAGGCCTGCGGGAGCTGTCAGCAGCAAACCCTGAAGAAAATACCGGAATATCTGTTTCATAGCTGGATGGTTTTTATTATTTAAAGGTTAACCATAAAATCTTGTCTGCAGTGCAAAATGGTCAGGCAAAAATAAACAATAATCCACGGTTTTCTCCGCAAAAGGAATTGAAAAAGGATGAACGTCAGGCAACGGGACGAAAGGCATCCTTGATATGTTCCAGCTCGGTCCGGTCCTCTATGATAAAGATCAGAATGATGTCGAATCTCACGTCCAGATCCAGCCCGTTTCTGTAAAGATATTCTTCCGCTGCCTGTATCAGAAAGGATTGCTTTTTACGTGTGACATCTTCAACCGGATCATGAAAAAATTTATTGGTGCGGGTCTTTACTTCCACAACCACCAGACAGTTTTTGTCCCTGGCGATGATATCGATCTCTTTATGGCCGAACCTCCAGTTTTGTTCGAGGATCTCGTAACTCAGATCTTTCAGATGCCGGACTGCAATATGCTCGCCCCGATTTCCGGTTTGCCGGTTGTGATGCATCCTTTAAAAAATCAGATTGCAGCGGCTATCGCTTACCTCCATGGTGACGTGCCTGCCGAGAATCAGGGCTTTGTTCGGTTTCACATGACCCGCAGAAAAGCCGAACATCACCGGATAATCATACTGAGCCACAGCTTCCTTTATGATGTCATATGCAGGAGTATTAAATCCCGATGATGAAGCTTTCATCCCTGTCATTCCCCCGACAACCAGTCCCTTTAACCGATCCAGCTTATGACCGATCTTCAGATTTGTGATCATCCGGTCAACATGATACAAATACTCATGAACATCTTCCAGGAACAGAATCTTATTGTCAGTGTCGGGGTCATATGCCGTGCCTCTCAGACTGTATAGCACTGACAGGTTGCCCCCTGCGAGTATCCCTGACGATCTGCCGGACCGGTTACAGGCATGCGGCCTGACATCATATTGCCTTAAGTTTCCGAACAGGGCATCTTTCAGGGTTTGCATTGAAATCATGTCGTTCCTGCCGGATGTGATGCGGCGTGGCATGGCTGCATGAATGCTTTCGGTTCCGGACTCCTGCTGGATGAGAGCATGAATGGCGCAAATGTCACTGAATCCGACGATCCATTTCGGATGTTCCAGGAAAATATCAAGTTTCAGGCTTTGCAGCAAACGGAGGGCCCCGTATCCCCCCCGCGCACATATGATGGCTTTGACTTCAGGATTGTCCAGCATTTCCTGAAAATCCGAAATCCGCTGCCTGTCAGTTCCTGCAAAAGAATTTCTGCATTTGAACAAATTTTTACCATGGATGAGGTTTAAGCCCCAGGATGCGATCATTCCCGCTGCGTGACGGATTTCGTTTTTTGTGATACAACTTGCCGGAGCTACAATGCTTACCGCATCACCGGTTTTTAAAGAAGGGGGCTGGACCATGCGGGAACAAACAGGTGTTAAGAGGTATAAATTACCACTGATTTAAATATATTTGCCAAATTAATAAAAGTTGTTCTGATTTCTGAATAATCGCAATTCCATTTATTAACTGAAAATGAAGAAACAATTCAAAAGATACCTGATTACTGCGGCACTGCCGTATGCAAACGGACCGATACACATCGGACACCTTGCAGGTGTTTATGTTCCTGCGGATATATATGTCAGGTACCTGCGGCTGAGGGGTGTTGAGGTTGCTTTCATATGTGGCTCGGATGAACACGGTGTTCCCATTACCATAAAAGCCCGGCATGAACATGTCAGTCCCAGGGATATCGTTGATAAATACCATGATATGATCAGGAAGGCTTTTGAGGAATTCGGTATTTCCTTCAGCATATACTCAAGGACTACTTCTGACATGCATTACAGGACCGCATCTGCAATTTTCAGGAAGCTTTATGACAACAATGAATTTTTAGAGAAGAACACGAGCCAGTATTATGATGAGGAAGCAAAAACTTTTCTGGCCGACAGGTACATTATGGGAACATGTCCGAAATGCGGGCATGAAAGCGCTTATGGTGACCAGTGTGAAAAATGCGGCACTTCGCTGAGCCCGACAGAACTGATCAATCCGCGTTCCATGATCAGCGGCAGCAAGCCGGTGATGCGGGAAACCCTCCACTGGTATCTTCCGCTGGACAAATATGAACCTTTTCTCAGGCAGTGGATCCTTGAAGAGAACAAACAATGGAAACCGAATGTTTACGGGCAGTGCAAATCTTGGCTCGATTCAGGCCTGCAGCCCCGTGCTGTAAGCAGGGATCTCGACTGGGGCATTCCGGTGCCGGTTGAAGGGGCTGAAGGGAAGGTGCTTTACGTCTGGTTTGACGCTCCGATAGGATATATTTCCGCCACCAAAGAGTTCACGCCTGGCTGGGAAAAATACTGGAAGGACAGGGATACGCGACTGATACATTTTATCGGAAAAGACAACATCGTGTTTCACTGCATCATCTTTCCGGCAATACTGAAGGCTGAAGGCAGTTATATCCTGCCGGACAATGTGCCGGCCAACGAATTCCTGAACCTGGAAGGCGATAAAATATCCACATCCCGGAACTGGGCCGTCTGGCTTCACGAATACCTCAGTGAGTTTCCCGGAAAGCAGGATGTGCTGCGCTATGTATTGTGCGCCACTATGCCCGAGACGAAAGACAATGATTTCACATGGAAGGATTTTCAGTCGCGAAACAACAATGAGCTGGTGGCCATACTCGGAAATTTTGTAAACCGCGCACTGGTCCTTACCCATAAGTATTTCGGAGGCCGGGTACCGCCACGAGAGAAAATCGGGAATGCTGACCTTGAAGTTCTTGCAGAAATACCGAAATTCCGTAAGCTCGTGGAGGACAACCTCGAAAATTTCCGTTTCCGTGAAGCCATGAAATCGGCGATGGATCTGGCCAGGCTGGGCAACAAATACCTCGCGGACACGGAGCCCTGGATCACCGTGAAAAGCGACAGGGAAAGGACAGGATCGGTTCTGAACATTGCACTTCAGATTACAGCCAGCCTTTCCGTGATCATCAGGCCTTTTCTTCCTTTTACGGCAGAAAAGCTGGAACGGATCATCAACCGGCCGGCACTGACCTGGGACGATGCAGGCAGTCCCGATCTGCTTCAGGAAGGTCACATACTGAACAAACCGGAACTGCTTTTTGAAAAGATCGGGGATGAAGCGGTGGAACATCAGCTCAACAAGCTGCACGGGTCTTTGCCTGCACAACAACCGGCGGACAGGACCATCAGGGAACAGAAAAGGAACATCACGTATGATGATTTTTCCGGGATGGATATCCGGACAGCCACCATCACAGAGGCATCAAAGGTGCCGGGAACCGATAAGCTGATGCAGCTGAGGGTGAATACAGGAATGGATACCCGTACGGTTGTCGCAGGGATCGCTGAATTTTTTGAACCGGAGACACTTCCCGGGAAACAGGTTTGCATTCTTGCCAACCTGGAACCCCGCACTATAAAAGGCATTCAGTCACAGGGATTGCTTTTGCTCGCTGAGGATCAAACCGGGAAACTGGTCTTTGTGACACCTGAAGATAAGGTTTCTGACGGGGCGGAGGTGAAGTGACGGAAGTGAAATTGCGGAGGTGAAGTAACGGAAGTGAAATTGCGGAGATGAAGCAGCGGAAGTGAAATTGCGGAGGTAAAGCTGTCAGGAACGCAATACAACAGGTGCCCCCGGGGCGGCAGCTCCCGGTCGGCCAGTGCTTAAATTTTCATGATCCAGATTTGTGTTCCGAGTCTGGCCCGGAATTCATGCATGGCTTGCCGTGCCTTTCCCAGCGACGGATAAGCCCCCACACTTACCATATGATAGGTGTTTACTTCGGGAAGTATGACCGGATGGAATCCCTTTTTTTCCAGCTGTGACTTGTATTTGTATGCATTGCCGGACACCTTGAAAGAACCGGCGATGATGTGGTAAGGCCCCTCAGATGCAGGTGCGCCAGATTCCCCTGTTGCCGGGGATTCAGGTTGCGGTTGACCGGGAAGGACGGTTTCAGTTTCGCGTTCCGGTTCGTTCAATGCAGAAGCATTTTCTTCTGAAGTTCTCTCATCCGGCCGACTGCTGACGGATTCCTGCAGCGAATCTTTACCTGACGGCGGTCTGCCGAATACAATCCGGCCATTCTCAGATGAAGCTGTGTTTCCGTTCCTTCTCGCAGCAATTTCATGAAGAATCGCTTGTGCTGTACCCGTGAAATAGAGGGTGGCTCCGATTGCTGCCACGGCTGCAACAATGGCGACGGGTATCCATAGTCTGCGTCTTCCGGAAGGCCTGACAGTCGCTGCAGCAGGTGCAGGTTCGGGAACGTGCTTTTTGGCAGCATCAGGTTCTTTTTCAGTGGCTCGTGGTATTTCAATGGAAGGTAAAACGGACGTTAGCGGATGATCAAGGGTGAAACACTGCCATGAAAGTCCTTTTTCAGTTGATTCCAGTTTACCGATTCCTTCAATGATTGCGGTTGCCTGTTCCGAAAGGCCTTTTTTCAGGAGTGCTGCATAATCGGATACGGATTGTACGGCAGCAGATTCAGTGAGTCCGTAACGTTCCTGAAGGGTAACTGCGAGTTTTCCGTCATCCGATACCATCTGCTCATCAAAATGTACGGTCTGTTGCGGAGGCGATAAAACACTCCTGTTTTTGTCCATTTCCGCAGAACGGTACGTAACATAAAATCTTCCCAATCCGGGAATCACAAGTGATCCGCTTGTCAGCAAAAGTTCCCTGATAACAGCCGGCAGGTCCATTCCGTTACAGTT
>JAFGPB010000044.1 GCA_016926205.1 Bacteroidales bacterium | reverse complement strand
TTCTGAATGGCATTTGAATTTGATGAACAAAAAAGTAATTCCAACAAAATAAAACATGGTATTGATTTCAAAGGAGCACAGCGCTTATGGAATGACCCTGAACGAGTTGAAATTCAGGCCAAAAACCTGGATGAACAGAGGTATATGATTATCGGTCGCATAGATGAAACCATTTGGGCAGCTATATTTACATACAGGGGAAAAAATATTAGAATTGTTTCTGTACGAAAAGCAAGAGAAAATGAAAAAGAAATATATGAAAGCTTCTGAGTTTGATCAGCGATTTGATGCTGGTGAAGACGTTATGCCTTATATGGATAAAAAAGGCATTCGAAAGCCTGGTCTTGAACAAAGGCGTATCATAGTTGATTTTCCTGCATGGATGGTGCATCAGCTTGATAAAGAAGCAACTCGTTTGGGTATTACCCGACAATCCATAATAAAAATGTGGATCTCACAGAAGATTGATGAAAAAACGATTCAATTCAATAAATAAAATTAACAAATTCCGGATAATGCCTTAGAGTTGAACAGGTTTTATCAATCGATTGAGGATATAACATATTCCCCATGCCAGAAGCACTCCGAGTAACGCCCCGCATATAATATCACCCGGATAGTGCACACCGAGGTAGATCCTGCTGTATGAAACAACAGATGCCCAAAAAAGCATTCCTGTTGTAACCCATCTGTTTCGAAATAACAACGATATGAAGGTTGCCAGTGCAAAAGTGTTGGATGCATGGGCCGAGACAAAACCGTACATCCCGCTGCAATAGTCGTTCACCAGCAATACCATTTGTCCGATCACCGGATCCTTGCAGGGCCTGGGACGCCTGACCGCAGCTTTGAGAATGTTGGTCAGCTGATCGCTTACCGTTATCAGGATTGCGACTGCCAGCAATATCCAGAGAGATTTCCACCTGTACCTCCACACAATGAACCCCAGCAGGACTGCATAAAGTGGGATCCATTCCCAGCGACCTGAAATAAAGAACATGATCCTGTCAAAAAGATGGGAATGCCGGCTGTTGAGCCACATAAAAAGTTCCGAATCGATCTGATGTAAAAATTCAATCATCCTCCTGTGCAGTTAATTCTTTCCACAACAGTTTTTTTAATTGTTGCAGGTTTCGTCCCGTATGGGCACTGATAAAAACATACGGCACGTCGGGCAGGTCAGGTTCCAGTCCTGAAAGCAGCTCCTGATCTGCTAGATCGCATTTGGTAATGGCCAGCAGACGTTTTTTATCGAGCAGCTCAGGATTATACTGCTTCAGCTCATGCAACAGAATGTCATATTCCTTCCCGATGTCATCACTGTCGACCGGTATCATGAAAAGCAGGACGGAATTTCTTTCTATGTGCCTCAGAAATCTCAGTCCCAGTCCCCTTCCCTCATGTGCCCTTTCAATGATGCCGGGGATGTCTGCCATAACAAACGACAGGTCGTTGCGGTAATGAACAATGCCCAGGTTGGGTTCCAGAGTCGTGAAAGGATAGTCGGCAATTTTTGGCTTTGCTGCAGAAATGACCGACAGCAGAGTAGATTTTCCTGCGTTGGGAAATCCCACTAGTCCCACATCGGCGAGCAATTTAAGTTCCAGACTGTACCATCCCTCCCTGGCAGGTTCCCCGGGCTGGGCATAACGGGGAGTTTGATTGGTAGCTGACTTGAAGTGCGTATTCCCGAGACCTCCCTTTCCTCCCTTTACCATGACTTTCTGCTCACCATGATGTATGATCTCCAGCAGTAATTCTCCGGTTTCGACATCACGGGCGACTGTACCCAGAGGAACTTCAATGATACTATCCTCACCACTCCTGCCGGTTTTGTTATCCTTCATGCCATCCCGACCATGACCGGCAAATATATGCTTCCTGTACCTCAGGTGCAGGAGTGTCCATAAATGACTGTTGCCGCGCAGGATCACATCACCGCCACGGCCTCCGTCCCCACCGTCAGGCCCCCCTTTTGGATTGAATTTTTCCCGCCGCAGGTGGGCTGAACCCTTTCCGCCCCTTCCTGACCTGCAGAGTATTTTGATGTAATCAACAAAACTGGATTCTGACATTGGAACCAGCAGGATATTAATGAATGGTGAAGGATGTGCAATCCTGACTACAAATTGTCGATGGCACCGCAAAGTCTGTCAAAAATCTCCCCGATACTTCCCATTCCGTTTACAGCCCTGAACTTACCCTGGCTGTCATAATAGTCAATCACGGGGGAAGTCTCCCGGTTGTATACTGAAATGCGGTTTTCAATGACAGATATATCCTGGTCATCAGCACGTCCGGAAATTTTACCGCGACCCATAAGGCGCTTTATAAGTTCCTGCTTTTCAACCTCAAGTGCAAGCATGACCGTTATGGCCGTATTTTTTTTTGCTGAAAGAGACCTGTCCAGCGCCCGGGCCTGTGCCTGTGTCCGGGGGAAGCCATCAAAAATAAAACCTTTGGCATCCGGATTCTGATCCAATTTGGACTCAATCATACCGATCACCACTTCGTCGGGGACAAGCTCTCCGCGATCCATGTAACGTTTTGCTTCCAGCCCGAGTTTTGTCTGTGCGGCAAGCTCACTTCGCAGGATATCACCTGTTGACAGATGCACGAGACTGTACTGATCGGTCAGTTTGGCAGCCTGGGTTCCCTTACCGGCACCGGGTGGTCCGAATAAAACAATATTCAACATCATAATACAATTCAATTAAAAATCAAACATTTATTTATGCAAATACTTTCTGTTGATATGGAATGTTATTCGCTCACCCCGCAGCATGCCACGGGGAATGTACTCACAGGATTCAAAGTACGGTTTCCTGAAGCATATACAAATCTTTTAGGTTCCTTCCAAAACCTTTATAGTCGAGTCCATATCCCACGACAAAACGGCTTGGAATGTGAAATCCGATATAATCCGGCTTTATGGTCATCCTGTATGATCCGGGTTTGAACAACAGAGCGGCTGTTTTCACCGATGCCGGATGGTATTCCTTCACCCGATCCAGAATGCTTTTCAGGGTAAGTCCCGTATCCACGATATCTTCAATGATCACCAGAACCTTGTTTACCAATTGCGCTTCAGGATCCATCACAAGACGTACTTCCCCCGATGATGTCATACCCTTGTACGAAGAAGCCCTGATGAAGGATACCTGCGCCTGAATATGAATGCGGCGCAGCAGATCGGCAGCAAACATAAATGCTCCGTTGAGAACCACCAGAAACAACACATCCGCTCCTTCCAAATCCCTGTATATTTCCCTGGCAATCCGTTCAATTCCTGTTTCAATCTGACTTCCTGTCAGACAGAGCAAGAATTTCCTGTCTTCAATGATGATGCCGTCCACCTGCAGTTTGCCGAAATTTCATGCGCAAGATACAAATATTTGCACTATTTTAGGCCTTGTGAATTTTAATCAACAATTATGAAATCCCTGGTAAGCATCATTATGGGCAGTACTTCTGATCTTCCGGTCATGGAAAAGGCTGCCGAGGTACTGGATGAGCTCGAAATCCCTTTTGAAATGAATGCATTGTCGGCACATCGCACACCTGATGAAGTTGAAAAATTCTCAAAAAATGCTGCGTCAAGAGGGGTACAGGTAATCATCGCCGCTGCAGGAATGGCTGCCCATTTGCCGGGCGTGATCGCATCCATGACAACACTTCCCGTAATCGGGGTTCCCATAAAAGCTTCCCTTGAAGGACTTGATGCATTGCTTTCAATTGTGCAGATGCCTCCCGGCATACCGGTAGCCACTGTAGGGATCAATGCCGGTCAGAATGCAGCACTGCTGGCAGCACAGATCATTGGTCTTAAGGATGAAAAGGTCGCATCGGCCTTAAAAAACTATAAAGAAGGTCTGAAATCAAAAATTGTCAGGGCAAACGAAGAGCTGAAAAACGTAAAGTTCAGGTTTAAGACAGGATAACCGGATTTTTTTATGACCCGGGAGACTCAGATTTTCAGTCCGGCTTATTCTCAAACGCCGCATTGCTTTCATGGTTTCGAAAATATTTGTAATTTAATCAGATAATTTATCCCGGACAAATCCGGAAAACGTTAACCGCAATACCGTTGTCATTTGAAAATCCTTTGCAGGACTGCTAAAATTATTGTGTTATCAGCCATTGTGCTTGTTTGCCATCTTCCCTGCCTGGCAATCCATGATGCCATTCTGGTCAGTGCCCGGTCAAGAGCCATGGGCAATGCAAGCGTAATGCTCGCAGATACATGGTCAGGGTTACAAAACCAGTCCGGACTTGCAACTGTGAAAAATCCCCTGTTTGCCTTTCATTATGAAAACCGGTTCATGATTGCTGAGATGGGATTTGAAGCATTCACATGTTGTATGCCTGCCGCGTCGGGTACTTTCGGACTGAATTATGCCCATTTCGGACACCAGGGTTACAACGAGAATAAAACCGGACTTGCTTTTGGAAAATCAATCGGTGATCGATTCAGGGCAGGCATCGAGCTGGACTATTTCAGGGTCCGCCAGACAGATGATTACGGGAACCTGCATGCCTTCATACCCGGGCTCGGCATTCAGTTGTTGCCGCTGGAAAACTTCATCCTTGCATTTCACATTTACAATCCGGCAAACCAAAGCTTCAGCAATCATAAAAGTGAGCGCATTCCGGTTACCATCCGGACTGGCATGGGGTACTTCATGGAAGATGACCTTTTGGTCTGTTTTGAGGTATTAAAGAGATCGGGTGAAGATCCGGCATTTGCAACAGGAATGGAATATAAAATCTCAGAAACATTGAATGCCCGGATGGGAGTACTTTTCAGTGAATATATGCAGGCTTCATTCGGGATCGGATTTCATGTGAAGTCTCTGCATGCAGACTTCGCTGTATGGAGACATGATGTGTTGGGTTACAGTCCGTCCGTTTCGCTGTCCTGGTCGCTGGAAAACAAATAAAAGGAAGATTGTCGCTTGATTTTTACCAATTGTACACAGCGTTTATTAATTGTATGTAGCTTTGAATACAATTTCATGAAATGAATCTCTTCATTACAAATGAACCGTTATATTCTCCATAAGCCAAAAAATCTGCAAAAAAATGAACGTTTTTGAGTATCCCGATTATATCGCCCGGTTTTACGATGTCATATACCACCGGGTGAGGGACGGAGTGGATAACAGCTTCTTTCTGAATCAGGCCACATCTGTAAAAGGGAAGGTTCTGGAACTGGGTTGCGGTACAGGTCGTCTATTTATCAACGCATTCAATAAAGGAGTTGATATTTTTGGGACAGACATCAGCAAAAGCATGACGGACATCCTTAAATCCAGGTTACCGGAATCCGAACATTACCGGATCAAAACGGAGGATGCGGTAAGTATGAAATGGGGCACCCGGTTTGATCTGATCCTGGCCCCTTTCCGGATGATTTCACACGTTCTCGAAGTGGAAAACCAGCTCAGGCTGCTCAACAACATGTATGAACACCTTACTGAAGCAGGAACATTTATTTTTGATGTTTTTGTACCGGATCCTATGCTACTGGCAAACGGAATCCATGACCTTACTGATTTCAACGGTGAATACGAAACCGGTAAACGGCTGAAGCGCACTGTGAACAGCAACCCTGATGTTGTAAACCAGCTGCTTAATGTGTCCATGAAGCTGAAATGGGATGAGGACAATGCCTGGCAGGAAAAAGAATGGCATTTCCAGATGCGATTTTTCTACCGTTACGAGCTTGAGCACCTCATCCACCTTTCACCGTTGAAACTGGAAACCATTTACGGTGATTATCTTAAAAATCCGCTTCATCCAAAATCAAAGGAATTTATCGTCGTGTGCAGGAAGTTAACTTAATGCAATTGCCGGACAAATCCTTCTGAATGCCACCTGATTTCAAATGTCAGAATATTTCATATCCTTCGATTATGTAATCGGTAAATAATTCATCTTAAATGTTAATTTTGCTTTTCTTAAATACGCAGCCAATCTGAAATGACAGGACAACGCAGTATTGCGGTTTTGGGTAGCGGAAGCTGGGCAACGGCGCTTGTGAAATTATTGCTCAATAATGTACCGGAAGTGAACTGGTTTATCCGTTCACCCGAAACCATTGATTACATTCGGAAATACAAACACAATCCCAAATACATCACTGATATTCAATTTGACACAAGTCGCATTGTATTCTGCAATTCAATTGTCGAAGCTATTGAATCGTCTGAAATACTGATATTTGCGATACCTGCACCCTTTCTTCGTGAATCTCTTGCTTCTTTCGTGTCAGGTTTTGGGGACAAATCAGTCGTATCGGCCATCAAAGGCATTATTCCCGGTGAAAATTTGACCGTGGCAGAGTTTTTCAACAAAAACTATAACGTACCATTCAAAAATATCATCATTATTGCCGGGCCTTGTCATGCTGAGGAGATTGCACTGGAAAGACTGTCATACCTGACCGTTGCTGCCGCAACGGAAAAGAAATCGGAAGAGCTGGCTGCTTTTCTCCGGTGTCATTATGTGCAGGTTAAAAGCACATCCGACATTTACGGGACTGAATATGCAGCCGTACTGAAAAACATAGTGGCCATTGCAGCAGGCATAAGCCATGGACTTGGATACGGAGATAATTTTCAGGCAGTCCTCATATCGAATGCCATGCAGGAGATCAAGAGGTTTCTTGAGAAATCCTACAAAAGCAAACGGCGTCTGTTAAGCTCATCCTATTTGGGAGACGTGCTGGTAACGGCGTATTCTCAGTTCAGCCGCAACCGCACCTTCGGTATGATGATCGGCAAGGGATATTCTGCCAAATCAGCCATGCTTGAAATGAATATGATCGCAGAAGGCTATTACGCCGTGTCATGCATACGTGAACTGAACAGGACCTTTAATGCAAAAATGCCAATTTGTGATGCCGTATATCACATTCTGTACGATAAAATATCTCCAGCGCTTGAAATGAAATTGCTTACAGAAAATTTACATTAAAACTTAGGGTATGGAAAATTTAAGGATTGATATCAGCAATGTCTACGGGTTTATACCCGAAGAGGAAATACTGAGCCTTTCACAAAAAACCAGGAAAGCTTCGCAAGCACTGGAAAACAAAACCGGTAAGGGTGACGATTTTGTGGGTTGGGTGACACTGCCATCCTCCATTGCTGAAGCAGACCTGAAAGATATCGAACAGACAGCTTCCCGGTTGCGAAAAGAAATCGACATTCTGGTCGTCATCGGTATCGGCGGATCATACCTTGGAACCAGGGCAGTTGCCGAAGCTCTGTCACATACATTCCTGCACCTCAAGAAAAAAACTGAAAATCCTCTAATCCTGTTTGCTGGACAGAATATCGGGGAAGATTACCTCAATGAAATGCTGGAAATACTCGAAGACAAAAGATTCGGAATCGCTGTAATTTCAAAATCCGGAACGACCACCGAACCTGCCATTGCTTTCAGAATCCTGAAAGAAAGGCTCGAGGCAAAAACCGGCAAGAAAAAAGCCAGGGAACTGATCATTTCCATTACCGATGCCACCAGGGGTGCATTGAGAACACTGGCGATACAGGAGGGCTATAAAACTTTTGTAATCCCGGATGATGTCGGAGGGCGTTATTCAGTATTGACACCTGTGGGTCTCGTACCCCTTGCCATCGGGGGTTTTGATATCAGAGCCCTGGTTGCCGGCGCACAGGCTATGGAAAAACGGACCCTTTCGGATGTTCCCCAGGCAGAAAACCCGGCTGCTTTGTATGCTGCCTCCCGTTTCCTGTTGTATCTTTCCGGAAAGAAAATTGAACTCCTGGCAAATTTCGAAAACAAACTTCATTACCTTGCCGAATGGTGGAAGCAGCTGTACGGCGAAAGTGAAGGCAAAGAAGGCAGAGGCATTTTCCCGGCCAGTGTGGATTTTACAGCTGACTTGCACTCAATGGGACAATACATCCAGGAGGGTGAACGCAGTCTCATGGAAACCGTGATATCAGTAAAGGAACCTCAAACCCTGCTGAGAATTCCTGAAGATCAGGACAACTTCGACAAACTGAATTATCTGTCAGGAAAACGGCTGGATGCAGTCAATAAAATGGCTGAGCTCGGTACCATGCTGGCTCATGTAGACGGAGGCGTACCCAACATTCGCATTGAACTGCCAAAGTTAAATGAATATTATCTCGGACAACTGATGTATTTCTTTGAAAAAGCCTGTGGCATCAGCGGCTATCTGTTGGATGTGAACCCGTTTGATCAACCCGGAGTAGAGGCCTACAAAAAGAATATGTTTGCATTGCTTGAAAAGCCGGGATTTGAAGAACAATCCAGGAAGATGAAGGAAAGATTGTCTTCCCATTGAAGGATATGATCATTCTGTCCGGATTGCCAATTATCTGACATTATCGGATTCCTGTTGCAGATCTTCAATTGCAGAAACTTCTTTGCGCAAATCCTGCAAAATTTTGTTCAGTTCAGGTTTTGTGATATTTACATTCAGCCACTGCAATGCTGCTTCCTCAGTGCTGAAAGTTCTCGTTTTTTGTGTCAGGTGTTCACTATGCTGTTCAAATAATGTGGTATAGAATACCTGGTTCGGAGTGCTTGTTAATACCGCTATCCTCCTTTTGCCCATCATATCTTTGTTTTTCAGATAAAAACTCACATAGTCATTCACATTAACAGGTTTTCCGGCGATTATTACATTGCGCATGTCCATCAGGATGTGAAAATCAGGAGAAAATTTGTGATCCTCCATCTGCTTTTTTCTGTACCGGATAATATTCTCCAGTGTCAGTATACCTTTATGAACCTCAATAATAATATCAGATTCTTCAAGAATAATATAAGTACTCTTAAACATTTAACTTGCCAACATTTACCACAATAAAAATAATGAAAACATTACTGTAAGGCACATTTCTATTACATTATTTTATTGATCTGCAATATTATGGTTCATAATGACGGTATTTGTTTATTAACGTCAACAATTCATCCTTTCTTAAGGGCTTTGACAGATAATCGTCACAACCCGCATTTAAGGCAAACGCCCGGTCATCATCCTTGGTAAAAGCGGTGACGGCTATCACAGGCACTTCCGGTCTGAACCTTTTGATTTGCCGTGTTGCATCATAACCGTTCAATACAGGCATTTTGATATCCATAAATACAATGTGAATTTCTCTGTCAGCCTTACAATATTCAACCGCTTCAAGTCCATTCCGTGCCCGTATGATCCGAATAGTATCATGGTTTAGCGTTTCATGCAGATAACGGAAGTTCACATCATCATCCTCTGCAACAAGAATGACTGTTCTTTCTGCTGGAAAGGTGAATTCTTCCTTTATCAGACTGATTTCATTCCTGGAGCGAAATGAAAAAATGCCTGGTATGTTGAAATAAAAGGTTGATCCGGCTCCTGGTTGTGACTCCATCCACATTTTACCACCCAATGCTTCAACCAGTCTTCTGGAAATGGACAGTCCCAATCCGGCGCCCCCAGGAACACGGGTTATTTCGAGCTCAACTTGCCTGAAAGGTTTGAAAATTTCTTCATGATACTTTTCATCAATACCGATTCCGCTGTCCTTTACATAAAACTGCAGCCATCTGTCAGTTCTCCCGTGTCCAAATTCAATGTATCCTTTGTCAGTGAATTTGACAGCATTTTGTAACAGATTTGACAGTATCTGTTTTAACCGCACCTTATCTGTTTTGACAAAAGTCTGTGTATCATCCCGGTTTATTTTTAACCGCAGGGAGATTCCCTTGCTTTCTGCCTGAGGCTTAAAAAACACATTCAGTTCATTCATGAGCTCTCCTACGTTCACTCCTTCTTCTGATATTTCCAATTCACCTGTCTCGATACGGGAAATATCGAGAATATCATTGACAATGGCCAGCAACTGATTGCTGCTTTCAATGATGATATCCGTGTAAGCCATCCTTTTTTCGTCTGACAGGTTCTGCTTTTTAAGCATGGTTGAAAAACCTATAATACCATTCATAGGCGTACGTATTTCATGACTCACATTTGAAAGAAATGCCAGTTTAAGCCGGTCACTTTCTTCAGCCATTTCCTTTGCTTTGATCAATTCACGATTGATCTTGCTGATTTTTTTAATGCTTTTGCTGAATTCCTTATTCTTAGCCATATATTTTTTATACAAGGCCAGGTTTTCGTCCCTTTGATGCTTCATTTCTTCAAAAAACTTTTTCCTCCCCGTGATGTCTATATGGGTTCCGATCATCCGGATTGGGTTTCCCTTGTGATTCCGCTCAACAACCATTCCACGTTCCATAACCCAGATCCATTGCCCGTTTTTATGTTTTATCCTGATTTCACATTCATAAGATTTAATTTCATTCTTAAAATGCTGTTCCAGCAAATCTTCTGATGTTTTCCGGTCCTTCTTGTGCAAATACCCCCTAAGGGTTTTCATACTGAAAGGTTCAAGTTCATCCATTGAATATCCAAAGATTTCTACCATGCGCTCATTACAGTTTATAAGATCTGTCCCGATATCCCAGTCCCATAAACCCACACCTGCCCCTTTTAAAGCCATATTAAGCCGGTTCTCACTTGTGCGGAGATCTGCTTTGCTTGCATGCTGAATAACTGCATAAAAAAAGAATCCCCACATCATGGGTATCAGTGCACCAATCATGTCTTCATAGGATTCAAAAGTCATTATGCCACCATACCACTCAATAAAAAGCATACTGCTGTACAATAGGGTTAAGATCATAATACTAATGACCAACCATTTTATTTCCCATGCTGCAATATGTTTCCACCGGAAAACTGCAATGATTATACCGGCCAATGCAGCAATAAAAGTGATCAGATCCAGAATTGCTATTTCATTCATTTGTCTTCTCCCTCCATAACCCTGAAGATACTTTCCAGCACCATATTGTCACTGCAATGGAACTTATTGAATACAACAGGTGTTCCATAACATTTAAGAAAGAATTGAGGATCAATTCTTCAGCAACTGTGCACATCCCTGCGGCAATAAGCATGTAAAAACCAAACAACAGGATTTTCCAGCCATAGATGCGCTTTATCTTGGACCTGTATACATAAATCAGAAAAACAATGCCAATACCCAGTATCAGCATAATAAATTCATTTTCATTTAACATACCGGTAAATTTGGTTTAAGATACAAATTACTTAGATCCACCTGATATTATTTACATAATGAAGTTCTTATTCAAAATATGAGGATTCATTGTGCCTTCACTGATATTTATCCTTCATCAAGCATAAAGATAATTGAAATTCCCCTGTCCGGGCTGTTTGTGAAACTGCAATTCCATAATCATGACCCTTACGAGAATGTCAGGGATATACTTTTACAGATTTCAAATTTTTATGTCTTTTTAATTGAATATTTCTCTAAATATCTGTACCTTTTAGCGTGGTATACATACAAGCAAGCTCTTATAATAAACGTATTTAAACAAGTTCAAAATGGAAAAAAAATCGAAAACAGGACCTCAGAAACCTGAAAAAGAATGGTTGAAAAAGGCAAAAGAACTGGTTGACAAAGCTGATGATTTTCTCGATGAAAAAGTTGAAAAAGCTAAAAAGACCAAAGCATATGGAAAGGTCAGCGAAGCATTCAAAAAAGCCGAAGATTATGTGGAAGATAAGATAGAGGACTTCGAGAAAAGCGGCATGAAAGAAAAGTTTGAAGCAACAGCTGATAAAGCTGAAGAAAAAGCAGGTGTCGCCCTGAAGAAAATGAAGGAAATGGGGAAAAAGATTGCCGGTAAGGCAGAAGACAAATTCGATGACATTTCCGGAAGAGCCAAAACCAAGGCAAAGACTACTGCATCCGGGAAAAGTACTGCTAAAGCCGCTTCAAAAGTCAAACCTAAAACCGGACCCGGGAAAAAGTCCAAAAAAGCCTGAACGACCAGTAAAGTCCAATAAAACCTGAACGATCAAAAAAGTCTAAAAAAGCCTGAACGATCAGTAAGACAGGAGTGCCCGAAAATAAATTCTTAGCGGGCACTCCGTGATCAGATCAGGTGTACTCGGTTCAGTTCAGCGGTGGAATAACCAGAACCTGTCCCGGATATATAAGATCCGGATTTTTTAGCATTGGTCTGTTTGCCTCAAAGATGATGTTGTATTTACCGGCATTTCCATAAACTTCCTTGGCAATTTTCGACAGATAATCTCCTTTCTTAACCGTATAAAACTGCTTTTCAGGTTCCGGCGGAGCTGCCGGTGCAGGCTTTGTTACAATGATCCTGTCATCAACCGCATCAATTCCTTCAACATTACCGGCCGTCACAATAATTTTATTCTTATTTTCCAATGTATCGACCTGGCCGCTTAAGGTAACTTTTGAGTCATCAACCGTAACCCTGATCTTACTGGTGTCAAAACCGAATTTTTTAATATGAGAAAGAATCAGGTGTGCTTTCTCCTGTTCACGCTTTTCTTCTGATTTGAAGATCTTTTCTCCGGCGTTCTTGATAAATGATATGAGTCCCATAACAAATGTCCTTAAGTTCTTTACTTCAAATGTAATTTAGTTCTTTACTTCAAATGTAATTTTGGCATTGACCCGATATTCAACAACTTTGTTGTCTTTGACCACGGCGCTCATGTCCTGAATATAGACAGAGCGGATTTCTTTTACGGTTTTGCTCGCGGTTTTTACCGCTGCCTGCGTCGCATCTTCCCATCCTTTCTCGGATGATGCAAGGAGCTCGATAACTTTAAGTACAGCCATAATGAATTGTTTTAA
>JAFGPB010000006.1 GCA_016926205.1 Bacteroidales bacterium | reverse complement strand
TTACACCCGTCGTCGATGAGGCTGAAACCATATAAATAAATCCCCTGCTGTTTTCATCGATCATCCCGATCCTTTCATTACTGGTCTGCGGTGAAACAAGAAGTATATGATACAGGTCATGTTTTTCAAACAATTCCCGGTATTGTTCCGAATAAACATCCAGCGGCAGGTCGGGAAGGATCACACCATCAATACCGGTATCGGAGCAATTTTTGCAAAAGTCTTCCATGCCGAACTGCAGTATCGGGTTCAGATAACCCATAAGCAACAGGGGAATATCCACATGGTTGCGAATGCTCTGCAAGTGCTGAAAAAGCTTCTTCAGGGTCATTCCATTTTTCAGGGCCGTTGCACTGCTTTGCTGAATCACCGGACCATCTGCCATGGGATCGGAAAAGGGGATCCCGATTTCAATCATATCCGTTCCCGCATCGGCCAGGGTTTTAATAATGCCAGCAGCTGAATCCGGTGAGGGATGCCCTGCCGTAAAATAAATGGAAAGAATGTTTCCCTTCTTTTCCTGAAACAATTGATTGATTCTGTTCATGATAACAACTTCATTAAGATCATATCATCTCAGGATGCCGCGTAGCGGTCCATATACCTCATATAAGTCGACATATCCTTGTCTCCCCTTCCGGAAAGGTTGACCACTACCACATGGTCTTCCCCGAATTTGTACCTGTCGAGTACGGCCAGTGCATGTGCCGATTCAAGCGCAGGTACAATACCTTCGAGATGTGTCAGTCTGAAGGCTGCTTCCATTGCTTCATCATCCGTAACATGATCAAAAACGGCCCTTTTTGACTGATACAAAAAAGAATGTATGGGTCCTACACCGGGATAATCCAATCCGGCCGATATCGAATAGGGTTCCGTGATCTGGCCGTCATCATCCTGCATCAGGATGGTTCTGCTCCCGTGAATGATGCCTGGCCTGCCCAGGACCATCGTGGCAGCAGATTCACCACTATCAATACCTTTACCGCTGGCTTCCACAGCAATAAGGCGGACATTCTCATTGTCAAGATAATGATAGAATGCACCCGCTGCATTGCTTCCACCGCCCACACATGCCACAATAAAATCCGGGGATTCCCTGCCAGTCTGTTCCTTCAGCTGCCATTTCATTTCGTCACTGATGACCGACTGCAAACGCGTTACCAGGTCGGGATAAGGATGCGGTCCCACCACCGATCCGATAATATAGTGAGTGTCTTCCGGATTGTTGATCCAGTCGCGTATGGCTTCATTGGTAGCATCCTTCAGGGTCATGTTACCGCTCAGGACCGGTATGACCTCTGCCCCGAGCATCTTCATCCGCAACACATTGGGTTCCTGTCGTTCTATGTCGAGCTGACCCATGTACACCACACATTTCATTCCCTTTAAAGCACATACGGTTGCCGTTGCCACACCATGCTGTCCTGCTCCCGTCTCCGCAATGATCCGTGTCTTTCCCAGCCGCCTTGCAATAAGGATTTGGCCGACCGTATTGTTGATCTTGTGTGCCCCGGTATGGTTCAGGTCTTCCCTTTTCAGATAGATGCGGCTCTTATGAAAAGCCGAGAGCCTTTCCGCCAGATACAGGGGAGTGGGTCTTCCGACATAATCCTTTAATAGCTGTGCAAACTCCCTTTGAAAATCCGGATTGTCCAGTATGGACCGGTAATTTTGCCGGAGTTCCTCAATATTCCCGTACATCATCTCAGGAATAAACGCTCCTCCGTATTCACCATAATAACCTCTTTCATCCACTGAGTAATTCATATCCTATTCTTCTTTAATTTGCCTTATAAAATGAGCGACTTTCGAGATATCCTTGATTCCGGTTTCCCTTTCGAATTTGCTGTTGATGTCGACGCCGTAAAAAAAGGGACAGACAATATTTTTCAGGGCCGGTATATCCTCTGCGGAAATGCCCCCGCTAAGAAAGAACGGTTTCTGAAACCTGTAGGAGCCCAGGATATCCCAGTCGAATTTTCTGCCGCTGCCGCCAAATCTTTCAGACCTGGTGTCAAACAAAAAATAATCACACACCTGCAAATAGGGTTTCATTTCATCCATCTGAAAACCTGCACCGATTCCAAAAGCTTTGATTATTTTCAAACCTTCCTGTTTCAGCGTCCTGCATTCCTCAGGCGGCTCATCGCCATGCAGCTGTATCAGCTGCAGGCTTATCTGTTTCGCAATTGACATAATGCGGCTGAGATCCTCATTCACAAAAACCCCGGCTTTAACAATGTGCTGAGGTACCAGTTTATGAATGTCTTCACGCAACATATTACCTGCATACCTTTCCGAACCGGGATAAAAAATAAATCCTATGATGTCTGGCCCTGCCTGTATAATCTGCCTGACATTATCCGGATCTCGCATTCCACAGACCTTGATCTGTATCATATGGATTATATGAGATGTTCGACAAACTTTGAAAAAACCAGAACAGGATCAGGTGCTCTCATAAAACTCTCACCCATCAGAAAACCCTGAAATCCTGCATTCTTTAGTTTCTGTACCATAAGCGGCGAAGAAATCCCGCTTTCCGAAATCCTGACAAATCCTTCCGGGATCATTCCAATCAGCCTGAATGAGCATTCCAGATCCACTGTGAAAGTTTTCAGGTCACGGTTGTTCACACCAATCATATCGATAAATTCGTTGATCAGTTTCATTTCTTCGGGTTCGTGTATTTCAAGCATAACCTGCAGGCCTATGGATCGGGCCAGCCGCGCAAGTGACAGGATCGTTTCCCGCTCCAGTACCGAAGCAATCAGCAATACTGCATCCGCACCCATTGCTTTGGACTCAAAGATCTGATACTCATCAATCATGAAATCCTTCCGGAGGATCGGAATGGCGTTCAGCTCACGGGCGCGAACCAGGTCATTGTCGGTACCTCCAAAAAAGGTAAAATCCGTCAGGATGGAAAGCGCTGAAGCTCCTGATCTGAAATAACCTGTGGTAATTTCCTCAACCGTCACCCCTGCGTTGATCATTCCCCGTGAAGGGGATTTTCTTTTGAACTCGGCGATGATCCCTGTTTTTTCAATGTCTAAAATGTATTCCGACATGGGTAATGTATTTCTCTCAAATAGTGCAGAATGCTCAAGGGCAGTGACGGATGTATTCAACTTCCGTTGAGCCACCTCCTGTCTTTTATTCTCGATGATCTGGTCCAGTATGGTCATGACTGCTGTTCAATAAGCTTTTTAAACGAGTTCAGTGCCTTTTTTGACTTCAGCGATTCCTTCGCCAGGTCTTTGCACTCATCCATTGACTTTGCAGGATAATAACATTTCAATGCCAATTGCGAATTTACAACTGCGACAGCATTCTGCGCTTCCGTGCCTTCACCCTGAAGGATGCGCATGAACAGACCTGCTGATTCTGCGACGGTTTTTCCTCCCTTAAGTTCATCGGGATGAAGTCTTCTGTATCCGAGTTGTTCGGGAGTCAGGAACTGTTCTATCCCATTCAGGATAAATTTCAAATCGGAAGTCAATGAAACCTCATCATAACCGTCCAGACTGTGAACAATGACAGATTTTTTTCCCGATTGCTGAAACAGGTAATTATACAACCGTGCCAGTTCAAGACTGTATACACCGACGAGCTGTTTGTCAGGAAATGCCGGATTTACCATGGGTCCAAGCATGTTGAAGAATGTTTTTATCTTCAGCGCCCTTCGCACCGGAGCAACATTTTTCATGGCAGGATTAAAAAGCGGGGCATGAAGAAAACAAACACCCGAACAGTCCATTTCCCTATACAGCTTGTCCCGGTCACTGGAGAACTTATATCCGAAATATTCCAGTATGTTGGATGAACCGCAGACCGAGGAAACCCCGTAATTTCCGTGTTTCGCGACCTTAACGCCGGCACCTGCAAGGATAAAAGTGCTCAGGGTCGAAATGTTGAAAGTATCCTTGTTGTCACCTCCCGTACCGCAAACATCCATGGTTTCGAAACCGGACAGATCGATTCTGATGCAATGATTCAGCAGTGCATCACGAAAACCGGCCAGTTCATCGACAGTAATGCTGCGCATCAGGTATACCGAAATAAATGCCGCAATTTCAGAATCGGAATAGGTGCCGCCTGCAATATGCGTAAGAACCTCCTGCGCTTCGGCCCGGCTGAGCGTTTTATGTTCAAACAGGTAATTCAGAATTTTTCGCATAGTTCTTTATTTGTTTTTGTTGACTGGTTTGAATGTAAATGTTTTTCAGGTTTTGGATTTGGTGCTTCGTGTTTCGCTTATTATGTTTCCCGTTTCACTTTCGTTTTTCCCCATTGCTATCCAGTTGTTTATGATATCTATTCCTGATTCAGTCAGCACCGATTCAGGATGAAACTGCAATCCGCGCACATCATGGCGTTTATGACTTATTCCCATGATGATTCCCTCTGAATCTTCACACGTAACGGTAAAACAATCTGGCAGATTGTCCCTTGCAACCACCCACGAATGGTACCGTCCAGCTTCCAGTTTGCCGGAGATCCCTGCAAACAAAGGCTCCCGGTTGTCAAGTATGGTAACGGGACTGGCGACACCGTGGTGTACCCTGCTCAAATTCAGGAGGGTTCCGCCAAAGGCTTCCGCAATGGCCTGATGACCGAGGCAGATGCCCAGGATGCTTTTGCCGGGTGCGTACCGTCTTATAAGGTCCAGACAAATACCTGCCTCATCAGGGATTCCGGGTCCCGGAGACAACAGGATCTTATCATACCGGTCGATTGCCTCAATTGCAATCTCATCGTTGCGGAACACATCAACTTTCTCTCCGGTAAGCTTTTCAATATAATAAACAAGATTGTAAGTAAACGAATCGTAATTGTCAATTACAAGAAACCTGCTCATAGTCTTTATTAATTTTTGTTATAGACCTCCGGCCATTTCAATAGCTTTCTTCAACGCACCGAGCTTGTTGTTCACCTCCTGGAGCTCGCTTTCTTCATTTGATATGGCTACAATACCCCCTCCGGCCTGATAGAAAAGGGTATTCTCCTTACTCAGGAAAGTCCTGATCATAATTGCGTGGTTGAATCTTCCGCTGAAATCAAGAAACCCGATAGCTCCGCCGTAATAACCCCGGTTCTGGTTTTCATAGATATCAATAAGCTGCATGGCTTTGTATTTCGGAGCTCCTGACAAAGTGCCGGCAGGAAAGGTGGCGGTCATCATGTCAACAACTCCTGAATCAGCATTGATCTCACCGGAAACGGATGAAACCAGGTGAATGACATGGGAATAGAACTGAACCTGTCGGTAATTTTCAACTTTCACATTTGTTGCATGCCGGCTGAGATCATTCCTGGCAAGATCGACCAGCATAACGTGCTCGGCATTTTCTTTAAGGTCGGTTGCCAGTTTCTTAGCCAGCAGCTTGTCGTGTTCATCATCACCCGTCCGTTTGAAGGTGCCTGCAATTGGATTAATAAAAGCTGTTCCGTTTTGAATCTTAAGGTGAGCCTCAGGGGAGGAGCCGAATATCTTGTAGCTTCCGTAGTCAAAATAAAACAGGTAAGGTGAAGGATTGATGGATCGCAATGCCCGGTAAACATTAAATTCATCACCGGTAAACTGTCTGGAATACTGCCTTGACATCACGACCTGAAACACGTCACCCCTGTAACAGTGTTCTTTGCCACGTTTTACCAGCTCTTTGTACTGGTCATCTGTAATGTTTGAACGCTCATGCTTCATGGGTTGAAAGCCATACAACGCAATATTCCTGCTGTTCAACAAGGATTGTATCCTGTCGAGCTCACTCTGTTCTCCATTAATCTGATTTTCAATGATTTGAAGATTATTTTGAAAATGGTTTATGGCAATGATATAACGGTAAAATGCATAATGAACTTCCGGTATTCTATAGTCTTCCTTCACCGGGACCTTCAGTTTTATCTTCTCAAAATACCGTACCGCATCATAACTGCAATATCCAAACAGACCATTGACAGCAGCCTTACCATCCGGTTCATTTATTTTAAAAGAATTCATGAAAGTCCTGAAACGGTTTTTAAAATCGTCCGGAGTTACAACGGGACCGGAGGTTTCTGATCCGTCGGGATATTTTTCTGTTGCCATACCATCTTCGATTTCAAAATAAGCAGCCGGTTTCAGGCAGATAAATGAATAGCTGTTTTCTGCCGCATGATAATCCGAACTTTCAAGAAGCAGTGAGTTTGGATA
>JAFGPB010000043.1 GCA_016926205.1 Bacteroidales bacterium | reverse complement strand
TTGAGGGAGTCATGAAACGGGATCGGCATGCTTCACTCCCCTGCATCCGGGTATTTGTTTCTAACCAATCACTTTTCAATATTTTTCTCCTTTATAATAAACGTTGCAGTTGTTCATTCCTTTGTTTACAACGACAATATCACGGTAAAGCTGAATATCCTCAACAAGATCGTAGGTCAGAATCTTATGTTCCCCGTCCCGGAACACTTTCACATTCCCGTTTATGTCCCTGTAGACAATGCTGTTCCATTCAGCCTGCCATTCAGGTGGACTATAATTCTCCAGCATATAAACATTACCCTGGTGCCATGTTTTAAAATATCCCTGTTCTGCAAAAACGACCAGACGGTCACAAACCTGGTAGAAATCAGGTGCAAAACCACTGATTACAGTTGTTCTTCCCTCACTGAAGACTTTAAATGCTCCGGTATGGTCCGTATAGGCAACAATCCCATCCCCTGCCTGAAATGACAGGGGAGCAAAATCCTCAAGCACATAGACGGATCCCCTGTAAAACACCTTCATTTTCTGATCTGAATCATTTATGTATACCAGGATATCTTTCCCGGCCAAATATCGGGTTCCGGAAAAATAGGGCTCTGCAACCGCCACTTCACCTCGGTAAAAGATTTTCAGGTCATTCGTCATATAAGAGGCATAAGCCACGATGTTATCACCGCAGACAAGACCGCTGTATGAACTTCCGGCAATACCATCTTCAAGTTTGGAAATTGTGTTTTTGTAATATACGGCAAGTAACGCCCTGCTCCGGTCATAAAACGCGACCACGCTGTCCCCGGCCTGAAACTTAACCGTATTTGTACTTACAGTGGTAACCCTTCCGTTTTCGATGATCCTCACCACTCCCGCAAATGAATAAACCGCCAGATAATCAAATACCTGATATCCGTCAACGGGATTTACTTCAAGTGTGGAAATGCTGCCGTCCTGATACATCTTCAAATGATTCCTGCTGTCAACGTACAATATGCAGTCTCCTCCAACACTGAAAGAAGCAACCGGAAGATATTCTGCCTGCTTCACCACACCATCATCAAAAACAAAAAAACGGTTCTGGTTGTCCTCAAAAGCTGCAAGTTGCTGGCCTGTCAGGATACACAACTGAAACACCGAAAAATATCCGTACACCAGCAATTTTATTATTCCGCAATTCATGGTAAGCTGTGCTGCAGGTTTATCTGAATTCCCGTTCCCTGAACGAATCGCGTGTACGGCCAATTCTCTTTCATTGAAAATCATCCGGATCCTCCTGATAAATGATTAATTTTGCCGGAGTTAAATTTATTTCTATTTTTTTTATTGGCAAACTCATCCGATCATATTGTTGCACGCAGGATCAAAGTAAGGGGACTGGTTCAGGGTGTGGGTTTCAGACCTTTTGTATACCGGCTGGCACTCCGGCATAAACTGAAAGGCTGGATTGCCAACGGAACGGACGGAGTTGAAATCCGGATCGAAGGTCGAAAATCATCCGTGCCGTCATTCCTGGAGGCGCTTCGGCACCAGGCTCCCCCGGCATCACATATCGATGAAATATCAGCAGAGGAGGATGTTCCTGAAGGATTGAATGATTTCCGGATTCTGGCAAGCATTGACCTGACGGACGAAACTTCGGAGATCAGTCCGGATATCGCAGTCTGTTCCGATTGTTTGCAGGATCTTAAAAAGCAGGAACACAGGCATGACTATCCGTTTATCAATTGCACCAACTGCGGACCCCGCTTTTCAATTATCCTGGATTTCCCCTATGACCGGTCCAATACAACCATGCAATCGTTCATGATGTGCCCTTTATGCAGAAAGGAATTTGAAGAGATGAGCGACCGGCGGTTTCATGCGCAACCGGTTGCATGCAGGCATTGCGGACCGGAATATTCCCTTCACATGAACGGCAGGATGATCCGAGAATTTAATCAGATCCTGGACTTGATCTCAACTATGCTTTCAGGAGGGAAAATACTGGCCGTAAAGGGTCTGGGGGGGTATCATCTGATGTGTGATGCCCTGAATGAAAAAGCCGTGGGTCGTCTGCGCAGGTCCAAGAAGCATGAAGGGAAACCCTTTGCCGTAATGTTCAGGGATCCTGAAACCATAAGGGAATATGTCTGGCTTTCCCCTGCAGAAGAAAAGATACTTTGTTCATGGCAGCGTCCCATCGTCATCCTGAAAAACAGGAAAACACTTGCACACAGTGTCAGCCTCGGCCTGAACACAACCGGAGTATTTCTGCCCTATATGCCCTTCCACCATCTTCTTTTTGAAAGGATCCGGCAGTCGCTCCTTGTGCTTACCAGCGGCAACCTTGCAGAAGAGCCCATCGTCATCGAAGATCAGCAGGCCCTGTCAGCACTGGCAGGGATTTCAGATGCCGTACTGACATACAACCGTGACATATACAACCGGACAGATGATTCGGTCGTACGGGTCATTAACGATAAGCCCTCGATCACCCGGCGTTCGCGCGGATACGTGCCGGTGCCTGTAAAGATGCCGTTTCAGGTGAACGGAATATTTGCAGCGGGAGCCGAGCTCGTTAACTGCTTTTGCATCGGAAAGAACGACAGGGCATACATGAGTCAGCATATCGGCGACCTGAAGAATGCCGAAACCTTTGAATTCTATACTGAAGCACTGGATCGTTTCAAAAAGATCTTCAGGATCAGTCCGCATCTGGCAGTTGCCGACCTGCATCCCGACTATCTTTCCACACGTTATGTGCACAATATGGGACTACCGGTTGCCGAAGTGCAGCACCATCATGCCCACATCGCATCATGCATGGCAGAAAATGCCCTGGATGAGCCGGTGATCGGACTGGCACTCGATGGTACCGGTTACGGAACCGACGGTCAGCTCTGGGGCAGTGAGTTCCTGGTTTGTGATTACCATGACTTCGAACGTTACTGCCATTTTGAATATATGGTCATGCCCGGCGGGGACAAAGCCGCAGAAGAACCCTGGCGCATGGGAATTAGCCTGCTGTATCAGGCATTTGGCTTGGATATCCCGGATACCGGCCTTCCCATTATTCGAAATATAGGGATGGAACGGATCGGACAGCTGACCGAGGCCATTGATAAAAAAATCAATTGTCCCTTAAGTTCCGGAGCCGGCAGACTGTTTGACGCAGTTGCCGCCATCACGGGAATTTGCCTGCATTCCAGACATCATGCCGAAGCCCCCATGCGACTGGAATCTGAGCTTGATGAACATTGCGTGGAAAGCTATGAGACGTTTGCCACAAAGGAGCACATTTCATTCAGGCCGGTGATACGCAGGATCTGTGACGACCTCCGGGAAGGGATTTCCCCGGCCACAATATCTGCAAAATTTCACAACACCGTCATAAACTGTTCTGTGGATGCTTTAAAAAGAATTGCCTCGGAAACCGGTATTCAAAAAGTGGTTCTGTCGGGAGGCTCATTTCAGAACAGGTATCTGTCGGAAAAACTGCAGAAAAAGCTCACCCGGAACCGCTTTCAGGTATATACACACAGTAAGGTTCCTTGCAACGACGGTGGTCTGGCGCTCGGTCAGCTGGCTGTTGCCGGTAAGAGGATAAACAGCTGCCGGTAAGCAGTAAACAGGTAAGTGAAAAGAGAATATTAAAACTGAACCGTGAACGGTAAACCATTATTATTAAATTTGCCAGAAATAGATATCCGGACATGTGCCTCAGCATTCCTGCCAAAATACTTGAAATCGACGGCGATTCAGCGACCGCATCCGTTGGGGGAGCTGTTGTCAGGACCAGTCTGCAACTGCTGGATGATGTTCAGGTCGGTGATTACGTACTGATCCATACGGGATTTGCCCTGCAAAAAATCAGTGAGGAGGAAGCACTTGAAACCATACGGATCATTGAAGAGCTTCAGCAGGACGGGGATGCTTCAGCTTCCGGACAGGGTCAGTGAAACAACTCCTGAAAGGACCGTTTGCTGAACGGGTTCAAATAGGCAATCATGAAGTATATTGATGAATTCAGGAATAAAGACCTGGTTGACAAACTGGTAAAAGCAATTCACGACATATCCCGGCGAAAGATCCGGATCATGGAAGTTTGTGGCGGCCATACCCTGGCGATCAGGAAATCCGGCATTCCGGGATTGTTGCCGGAGACCATTGAACTGCTTTCAGGACCAGGATGTCCCGTCTGCGTTACGGGTCGCCGTGCAATTGACACCTGTATTGCCCTTGCCAGATTGCCTGACGTGATCCTCACGACCTATGGCGATCTGATCCGGGTGCCGGGTTCTGTTTCCAGTCTGGATGAAGAAAAGGCCCTCGGAGCTGACATCAGAATGGTACATTCAACCCTTGACGCGCTTGAAACCGCAAAGACCAATCCGGGCAGGAATATCATATTTGCCGGAATCGGATTTGAGACAACAACTCCTGCAAGCGCCGTTGCGATCCTGGAAGCTGAAAAACAAAACATAAGCAACTTCTATCTTCTGAGCATGCATAAACTGATGCCTCCCGCCATGGCCACGCTGATCGAACAGGGCGTGAAAATTGACGGATACATCGGTCCGGGACACGTCACTACGGTTGCCGGGGCCAATATGTACGTCCCTCTGATTGATCAATACGCCATATCAGTGGTCGTCTCCGGATTTGAGCCGGTCGACATTCTGCAATCCGTTTATATGCTGGTGAAAATGGCTGAAGAAGGCCGGCATGAACTTGAAATACAGTATAAGAGGGTTGTTACCCGTGAAGGGAATGTAAAGGCCAAAGAAGCTGTCGAACGGGTCTTTGAACACTGTGATGATGAATGGAGGGGTTTGGGACTGATTCCCGGAAGCGGACTTGCTCTCCGGAAAGAATATAATGCTTTTGATGCGGACATTCATTTCAAAGTGGATGTCGATCCTGCACCTGAACCAAAAGGCTGCCTTTGCGGTGAAGTACTCAGGGGTATGAAAAGACCTGATGAATGCAAACTTTTTGGACGTGTATGCACACCCGCCAATCCCATCGGTGCCTGCATGGTATCCGGTGAAGGTGCATGCCAGGCTTATTACAACTACCGGTAATGCTCCTGTTATGATGCAATTCGGATATCTGCCAACAGTCCTGGCTCAGGTATCGCCTTAAACAATAAATCAATGTATTTTAAATATATTTGTTCCTTTCAAAACGAGCATGAATAGAAAAAGACAGATTCTGCTGCCGGTATTGACCGGTTTGTTGTTGTCTGTGGCATGGTATGAGTGGGGTCATGGACTGATCCTGATGATCGCCCTGGTACCCCTTCTGTTCGTAGAGGATTTTCTCGACAGGAACAGATCGCAATACGGATCCGGAACATTCTTTTTATATGCTTTCCTGGCTTTTCTGGTATGGAACGTTGCAACCACCTGGTGGATCGTCAATGCCACCGTTACAGGTGCCGTCCTTGCAATACTGGTCAATGCTTTCAGGAGCTCCCTGGTCATGTGGCTGTTTCATCTTGCCAAACGCAGGCTGGGTAAACAGGCCGGTTACTTTGCGCTGATCCTGCTGTGGATCACATGGGAATATCTGGGTTTCAACATCGAAATCTCCTGGCCCTGGCTGACACTGGGATACGGATTTGCATTCAACACCCGGATGATCCAGTGGTATGAATATACCGGCGTCCTGGGTGGATCTCTCTGGGTATTGCTTATAAATATATTGATATACAATTTGTTCGTCGGGTATTTCTATAAGATATCCTCCAGGAGAAAAGCTGCACAGATCACGCTCATCCTGATCCTGATCATTGCTCCCGTTGCTGTTTCACTCGTGAGGTTCAATACTTATCAGGAAATACAGGATCCCAGAAAGATCGTCGTGATACAGCCCAACATTGATCCGTATGAAAAATTCATCGCCATTCCGTCCACGGAACAGACTCAGATTCAAATTGCCGAGGCATCAAAACTAGCGGACAGCAGTGTTGATTACTACGTGGGACCGGAAACATCGATCAACAACAACATCTGGTTGCATCAGATTGAAGATGTGCCGGACATCCGGATGATCCGGGAATTTCTTGCAGATTATCCGGGAGCTGCATACATCACAGGCATTCAGTGTTCCAGACTATTGTCCCCGGATGAAGAACCCACAACCGCAACCCGACAGATAGAAGGCACATCAGTCCTTTTTGAAACCTATAATGCGGCCATCCAGCTGGATTCAACATCACATGTACCTTATTATTTCAAGTCCATGCTGGTAACAGCAGTTGAAAAGATGCCCTATGCAAAATACCTGAAGTTTCTTGAATCCCTGACCATCAGACTGGGTGGCACCATGCGCGGCTGGGGAACACAGGAAGAACGCGGTGTATTTTTCTCGGCGAGGGACTCAACCGGCATAGCGCCGGTGATCTGCTACGAATCGGTATTCGGGGAATTTGTCACAGATTATATTAAAAACGGCGCCAGTTTCATTTTTGTCATTACCAATGACGGATGGTGGGGCGATACACCGGGTTACCGCCAGCACAATGCATATTCATGCATACGTGCCATTGAAACCCGGCGCAGTATCGCACGTTCTGCCAATACCGGAATCTCATGCTTTATCAGCCAGCGCGGCGAGATCCTGCAAAGCCTGGGATGGTGGCAACGCGGTGCGCTGAAAGAAACTCTGAATGTCAATGACAAACTGACCTTTTATGTGAGACACGGGGATTACATTGGTAGGTCAGCCGGCTTCTTCAGCCTGCTGCTCCTGTTGTATTATCTGGTTCAGGTCATGCCGGGTATCCGGACAAAAAGACAATCGGGAAAAAGTAACCGGTAAATGGTACATGCTATAAAACAAATGTGATACTTCGCATGTCTGTTGCGGCATCGCAATCGTCAAACCACAGCCCTTTAGTGGACGAAATGCGCGCCTGATACCGGTATTTACATGCCACTGTTTTTGCGTTTGCTTCCCGATGATTACTTTTCACTATCTGCATCTTCTTCCTCCTGATCCCGGTCCATATCTTTCAGGATCCTGTCAATTTCCTTTTCTGTCTCAAACAGTTTTCCCCTGCATATCCTGAGCAATTCAGCAACCTGCCTAACTTTTTCGGCAAGCTGGTCCACATCCAGTTCACCGTTCTCGATCTGCTGCAGGATTTCTTCGATCTGCGCTATGGCTTCGGAATAGGATTTTGTTTTTTTTGTCATTTTAATTATGGCTATCAGATTGTTTTACTTTTCAGTCTGCCCTTGTGAAGGCGTGTCTCAAGCAGCGCTCCGGATCGTATGCCTTCATTGTTCCGCAAGGCTTTTCCGTTGTGATAGGTAATTGAATACCCGCGTTCCAGTACCTTGAAAGGATCCAGAACCCGGTTTTTTTCTTCATGAAGTCTGAGCAGCTGGGAGTGAACGTTGAGAATGTTTTTACCGGCCGATGTCAGTCTGGTTTTCAGTTCCAGCTGACGGTATGCAAGTCCCAAAAACAGTCCCTTCAGGTTCGTCCTGATCCGGCCGGAAAACTTACCAATCCTTATGGAATGCTTTGAGATCATTTGTCTTGAAGAACCTGCCATGCTCAGTTGAAGGTTCCTGATGTACGCAGCATGACCAAAGATCTTTTCCCGTATGGCAGGCTTGAATGTCATCATGTACCGGTTCAGCCGGTCCCTTTCAGATCCAAGCTTCGCTGCAAGACTTTCAGAAAACTGCGCGGTCAGTTCATTGATCCTTTCATCGGCTGCCCGGAATCTTGAGATCAGGTATTCAGCGACTGCAGTCGGGGTTTTCAGGTGTGTGTGCGCCACAAGGTCCGCTATGGTTTCATCCTGTTCATGTCCGATTCCCGTCAGCACCGGTAAGGGAAACTGACAAACATGACTGGCTATCCAGTAGTTGTTAAAGCAGTTCAGCTCCGACTGGGCACCGCCGCCCCTGATGATGACAACAACATCAAAAAAGTCCGCATAGGCAAATATTCTTTCCAGCGCTTTTACAATGGATTTTTCGGCATCGTCACCCTGCATGACGGCAGGGAACAGCTTGATATGAAAACCGTAACCGAACGGATTGTCCAGGATCTGATCCATGAAATCACCATATCCCGCTGCCGTCTTTGAAGAGATCACCGCGATCGTTTTGGGTATGTCCGGAAAAGGAAGCTTCCTGTTCATCTCAAAAACACCTTCACTGATCAGCCGGTTGATGATTTCCTGCTTCTGACGGGCCATTTCACCGATGGTATATGAAGGTTCGATGTCGTTGATATTCAGACTGAATCCGTATATTTCATGGAATTCAACCGTCACCCTGACCAGGATCTTCAATCCGGACCTGAGTTCAGCATGTGTAGTTGTCTCGAAATAAGGCTTCAGCATGCGAAAAGTGGCGGACCAGATGGTAGCCCTTGCTTTTGCCCTGATCTGGTCGTTATCCTCTTCTTTTTCGATCAGTTCGAGATAACAATGTCCTGAATAATTCACTTTCATTTCGCTGATTTCTGCCAAAATCCAGCAGGAAGCAGGCATCGCCGATTTCAATGCAGTCTTTGTCCGGTTTAACAGCTGATACAATGTCAGCGGAGCATCATTCATCTGTCAGTACTTAATGATTTTCAAACAATCCGTAAATTCTTCCGTGACAATCCTCAGGATATAGATACCACCCGGCAGGCTCTGCAAATCACGTGCAAGCTTAATGTATTTCAGTCCCTCGTACCCTCTGTATGAATCCGACAACACCGCTTTACCTGACAGATCGATAAGATCAAGTTCCACACCCGAACGCAATGCTGTTTCAAAAAATATATAAAGTTCATCCTGAAATGGATTTGGAAAGACGTTCACCCTGCCGGACAGCTCCCATGATGTGTTTCCGGCATTCAGCAGCAAATCAGCCAGGTTGAAGTCAGGTATACCATATCCGTATATTGTGTCCGGATCAGTATACAAATGTGAGCTCTGCAGGATCGCCTCCCTGATCTCCATGGCTGTTGCACCCCTATTGGCCTGCCAGAGGCATGCAGCAAGACCGGTTATTACCGGCGCTGACAGCGATGTTCCGTCACCCTGCCACAAACCTCCATCCGGTCCGGCATAATATGTACCCTTCCCTACTGCAACCACTTCAGGTTTGACCCGCCCGTCTGAAGAAGGACCCCGGCCGCTGAAGGAAGCAATTTTACCTGTCGCGTCAACTGCACCGACTGCCAGAATGCTGTCGGCGTCTGCCGGTGCCGATATGTGTTTCCAGCTGGTCTGTCCCTGGTTCCCTGCACTGACGACCACAAGCATTCCTTTGGATGCAGCTATGTCCGCAGCTCTGGATATTCTTGTACTGTTTCCGTTCATTTCCGGGAATGAATGATCCTGCAGCGGATCATCAAAATTCGTATATCCCAATGATGTGTTGATTATGTCAACGCCTGCACTATCTGCAAATTCGGCTGCGGAAATCCAGTTGTCTTCTTCAACGATGTATTCAGAACCGGCATCCTCAGAACGCAGCAGCCAGAATGATGCCCCGGTAGCAGTCCCAACCAGCATGCCTGGCAGGAATCCGCCAATGACAGAAAGTACCTTCATCCCGTGGCTTCCTTCATTAAAAATGTCTGAGTTCCGGTCCACAAAATCCCGGACGCCCAGAACCAGCCCGTTTGCCCACAGACCGGAAAAGGCTGACAAATCATTCACCCCGTAAAATCCATTGTCGATCACGGCAATATGGATACCTTCACCGGTAAAACCTCTGTCATGCAGGACAGATCCATGATGTATACCTGTCTGAACCCATGAAGGACCGTAGTCGAGAACCCCATGTTCGTTTGAAACTAACTTATAATCAGTTGTTTCCGTAATCCTTGCGGATTTTGAACCTGAATGTGTATTTGCGGTTGACTTGATCATTCGTTTCACAAAAGTCATGCCCGCGATTCTGTCCAGCGCCTCCTCATCTGATGTTTTGAAAGTCAATGCATTGAACCATCTTGAAATATTCTGAACTGAAACACCGGTATTGCTGATGCTGTCAATATAAACAGGTGATACCGGTATGTCATTGTAAACGATGGGGATTCCCTGTTTCATTCTGCGTGCAATTGCCCGTGAAGACAAAAACGCTTCCGGATGCTCGGGTGAAAAAGGACTTCCTGTTTTATCGGTAAACTCCACCCTGTAGGTTTCCGGTGCCGTCTGATCATAAGGCACCTGGGATCTCAAGGACAGAGCTGCCAGAGTAAATAAAACAATAAAGCCCTGCCTGACCGGATTCAGGAATGGTTTCTTCGACAGGCCATTTTTACCTGCCTTCAGGCATGAGGAATTCATTCTCGTCAGGTTCATTGAATTTACCCTCATTTTCATCGATCATTCTGAAAAATTCAATCTGCTGATCAACAATTTTTTCCTCGTCCAGACATGTGCCGTTCACATAATTCAATTCCATATCAACTGTTCCGTCCTCATTATAAAACGTCCACAATCCATGGCGCTGATCATTCAGATATGTACCTGTAACATAAGGCATTCCGTTCTGGTAGTTCGTCAGAAAATCCTCTTCCAGCAAATCATTGATATAAGAAGCTTTCAATTTAACCGAACCGTCCATGAAATACTGCACCCAGGGTCCATGCTTCATATCATTCTGCCATTCAATTGTTTCTGATACGGCTCCGCTGCTGTAATAATACAGCATCGGGCCGTTCCGTTTTCCCTTGGTATAGGATTCCCGCAACACCAGCGTGTTGTCATAATAGCTGTAATAATTCCAGACACTGTCCTTCAGTATATGATCATACATTCCTGAAGCTGCAATGCTGCCATTCCCGTAGAACAGGCGGGCACTTACCCGTTCCCCTCCTTCACTGTAATCCAGAATGGCCTGTAACGTCCCGTTTGCATTATACCGTTTCATTTCACCGACAGGCATATCATCCTTGAAGTAGCCCTGATACATGATCGCATCATTGGAATATTTTCTTTCCCAGTATCCCTGTTTCAGGTTCCCCTCATCGGTCAGGTTGACTGGTGAATCTGTCTGTCCCTTGATGTGCGGAACTACCAACTGTAACAGCAATATCAGAGCAAGTTCCAGGCGTTTTGTGATCATATTCCTATCGGTTGTCTCATGCAAAGATAGTGCTTCTGTTTCCCGTTTCAGGGGAAAAACCTTCAAATTATCAACGAAATCTCATTTCCAGGCGGACAGGCACTGCCCTGAAAATTTTTTCAGTTTTTTTTCTGAATTAACTGATAAAGAACCGGAACAACCACGAGGGTGAGGATTGTGGAAAAAAGCAGACCCCCGATGATGGTCCATCCCATTGGGGCCCACAATGTACCGCCGCCGATGGTCAGCGGGAGCAAACCACCGATGGTCGTCACTGCAGTCAGTATTATCGGGGTGAATCTTGTCATCCCGGCTTCAGTCAGGGCTTCACGTATGGACGAACCCCCTCTGATGAGCTGATTTGTATAATCAACCAGGATGATGCTGTTGTTGACAACAATACCGATCAGGCTTATGGCACCAATGAAGGCCGTAAAGGAAAACGAATTTCCGGTAATGAACAGTGCAACAGCAGCTCCCGTAATGGCAAGCGGTATGGATGAAAAGATGATCAGGGGTTGCTTAACGGACCGGAACTGCAGCACCAGAATCGCAAAAATCAGTAAGGCCGCAATGATCAGGGCCCTGGTCATTCCTCCAAAGCTTTCCTGCCTGCTCTCAATCTCACCGGCGAAGAAATATCCGTATCCGGCCGGCCAGGGATAAGTCTTCAGCCAGGGAGTGATCCCGCCGATTACATCATCCAGGAAATATCCCTTCCGGATGTCCGCGGTTATGGTTGCACATCGCATCAGGTTGTAATGCATGATGATACCGGAGGAAGGTTCAAAGCTTATTTCAGCCAGCTGGGAAAGCGGTATAAACCGGTTTTCCAATGATTTCACGTATAGCCCCGATAAATTTTCGACCGCTATGGAATCTCCTTTCTGCATCCTCAGTACAATGTCGTAATTCTGTCCCTCCGGACCGTGGAATTCCGATACCGGCAGACCGGCAACACAGGCTCTGACGGTCCTGTCGATATCTGAGAGAGGCACACCCAGCATCCCTGCCTTATCTTTATTGATGACCAATTTCAGATCGGTGCTGATCTTTTCGATCTGGTTGTCCGTATTGATGATTCCGGGTACTTTCCTCAGTTCCTCTTCCGCCTGTCGTGCAATGTCGATCAAAGCAGCTGTATTTTCACCTGTGATCTTGATCACGACCGGCGCTTCAATGGGCGAACCCTGCTCAAGCTCCTTGATTTCAACGCGGGCAAAGGTAAATGTACTGAATTTGTCCCTCAAGCGGGTGATCAGACCGTCAAACTCCTTTGCTTTAAAGTATTCCAGTTCCACATAGATCTCTGCGAAATTCTTCTGTTCCTGCACGGGTACCAGATTGTAATATATACGCGGATTCCCATGTCCCACGTTGGTTGCATACCTTTTCACCAGCGGTATGGTATCCAGTATCTGTTCCACAGTCCTTGCAGCAGCATCAGTCCTGCGGATATCAGATTGTTCGGGAACGGTAATGCGGATCAGGAACTGGTTTTTTTCAGCTTTCGGGAAGAATGATACCCCGATAACCGCGATCAGTCCCAGGGACAGGCAAAATGCCATAAAAGTAATGAATATCGTGCGCCAGGGTTTGTTCAGAGCATTTCTGAGAATCCGGGAATAAGGTCCCTCAATGACCGTATTGAGGAATTTCCTGATGGGCAATGATCGTTCCTTCCGTGACGGCGGCTTCAGAAATCTTCCTCCAAGATAAGGTGTCAAAAATAAGGCAATCAGCAATGAAGCAAACAGGGTCAGAATTACGGTTACCGGAAGGCTCTGAACAAATTTGCCCGACCTGTCAGGCATCATGATAATGGGCAGGAAGGCAAGCTGGGTGGTGAGTGTGGCACTCAGCACAGCAAGGGACAGCTGGTTGGTGGCCTCTATCGAAGCCCTTTCGGGCTCAAAACCCTGCCGTATAAACCGCTCAATATTCTCTGTTATCACGATCGAATTGTCGACGAGCATGCCCAGTGCAATTACCAATGCAGCAATGGATATCTGCTGCAAACCGAATCCGGCAAGATCGACCAGTCCCAGTCCGGTCACTATGGACAGCGGGACAGCCAGTATCACTATTAAAGAAACCCTGAATCCCAGAGATAAAAAGATCAGAATACCCACAATGATCATACCCTGCATCAGATTCAGAAGAAAACCGTTGATCCGCTCCTTTACACTGACCGACTGGTCGAAAACCGTCATCAGCTGCACTCCTTCAGAGGTATTTTTTTCTGAACTGTCAACAGCCTGATGGATCAGGCCTGCAATATCAAAAACATTGACCTCCTCCTTTTGCTTTACGGTGAGGAAAATGGCGCGTTGTCCGTTGAATCTTGCAATCCAGGTTGCATCCTTATAGTCATAACCCACAACGGCAACGTCCTCCAGATGAATCAGCCGTCCCTGATAGGATCCCACGACCGTTTTCCTGATTTCACCCAGGGTTTCATATGAACCGCTGGTCCTGACCGTAAAGCTTACATCCCCTGAACGAACCCGACCTCCGGGAATGTTCAGATTGTTGCTAATGATCGCATTCGCTATCTGGTCCAGTGAAATATTCATCATGGACATCTTGGAAAAATCAAGTGAGACCCTGATTTCCCGGTCGGGCAGCCCGCAGATATCAACCGACTTCACCCCGGCGATCTGCTCAATTTCCTGTTTAAGTTGTTCAGCCTGGTCTTCAAGAACGCTGTATTCGGCTGAATCGGAGACAAATGCCAGCTGAAGGATGTTCACATCGCTGCTGCTCCATTTGCTGACCGTGATACTGTATATTTCTTCTGGAAGGCTGCTCCGCAACGCATTGACCTGTTGGACGACCTCGCCGTATTTGTCTGCAGCATCGGTCCCGAAAATGAATTCCACCGAAATGCTCACGATCCCTTCTTTGATAACAGTTTCGATCCGCTTGATATCTTCCAGCTCATTAACGGCCTCTTCCAACGGATCTGCGACAAGCTCCTCAAGGTCTGCCGGACTCGATCCCGGAAGCACGATAAAAATACTTGCTCCGGGTAACGTCAGTGGCGGATCTTCAGTCCGGGGCATTGTGAAAAAAGCATGAACTCCCATAAAGGTAAGCAGCAAAAAAATGATCAGTACAAACTGATGGTTGTCAGAAGCCAATTTCGGAATGTTCATAGCCACGCAATATCTTGATCATTAAGGCTCACTGCCGGTGCGGTGAAGGTTTAACATCCATGCCTTCAGAGAGGAACTGATGACCTCCGGTAATCACGTACAGGGAATCCTCCGGAATGTCTTTGGCATAAATATTATCCCCCCTCACTGCATCAACCTGTATGGTAAGGATGCCGGTCATCCCGTCCCTGAACTCAAAGATTCTGGCCTTTCGTCCGTCTCCCTCTAAAAGGGCTTCAGACGGAATGATCCAGTACCACGATGCATCAGACGGATATAACAGTGCCTTTCCGATCAGTCCTGCTGCCAAACGTTTTTCGTTCCTGACCAGCATAAGTTCGACATCAAAAGTCCCGGTATAGGGATCTGCCATCCCACTGATCTCCGTCACAACCGCGGGAAAAGGTCTGCCGGGCCAGGCATCCAGGTATACAACTGCCGAGTCACCCAGTTCACAGCGAACAACATCCCGGTCGGCAATACTTGTCTTCAACACCCACTGACTGTCGGTCGATCCAAACAGGATTATCGGTATGCCTTCACCTGTAATTTCCCCGGGACTGGCTAGTTTTTTGAGTATTTTTCCGTTTGAAGGTGCTCTGATTTCAGTATAGCTGACATTAAACAAGGTGCCGGAGAGCATTTGCTCCGCAATTTCAAGTGCCGTACGGGAATTTTGGTATTGTTCCAGGGTAGCCACACTGTCACGGTACAAATTGCTTACCCTGTCAAAATCACGCAAAGCTTTATCGACCGCCAGCTCAGCCTGTATCCTTACTGCCTCAAACTCATCCTGTTTCAGTCTGGCCAGCAGCTGGTCCTTCTTCACGGTCTCTCCTTCCTCCACATATACGTTCTCAATGATCCCGCCTTTCTTAAAGCTGAGTCTGGTTTCATCCCTCGTTGTGATTCTTCCGGCAACTTCCACCGGAATACCGGTTAATATTTTAGTGATCAATGCAACGGGAACTTCAGGCGGAATAGCAGTGACCTGACCTTCAGGCTGGTTCCTGCAGGAAATCATCAGGATCAGCAGGATCAGGGATGAGATGCTTCTTTTCATGGCATGGAATTGTTTTGGTAGGGTTTCATATTTTCTATCGCTGTGATCCTCAACAAGTCAAAATAAGTCATGCAATAATCATATTTCTTAAGAATCCGGTTCATCCCGCTTTGTGACAAATTTGTCCGCGCATCTGTATATTCAAGCAATGTGGCCTGTCCGTTCTCATATTTGCGTTTTATGATCTCAAATGCCTGCTGCATGGCCTCTTCTTCAAGAATGGAGGTTTCCATTGCCACAGCAGCTGCCCTGAATCCATACCATCCATCCGTCGCCTCAATCTCAATCCTTTTAAGAACATCCTGCATGCTGCTTTCAAGATTCAGTCTTTCAAGCCTGGCCTGATTCAGCTGTTCCCTGTTCTGAAATCCTTCAAAAAGATCCCAGCGCAGGATAACCGAAGCGAGAAAATAATCATATTCTCCGGAAAACCGGTAATCCTCACCCTGAAATCCGTAATCAGCTGCAGCAAAGATCGAAGGAAGCCGGTTTGCGTAAGACATTCTGACATTATAGTCCGCCACATTATCCATTATTTCCAGCTGACCAAGTTCTTCGCGGTTTGAGCATGCCGCATCAACAACTTCATCCAGAGTGGAAAAAAGGGGGACAATATCAATTGTATCGCTGATGAGAACCTGACTTTCAGCAGGCCGGCCGACAAGATAGTTGAAATATGTCTGCGCAAGCTGTTTTTTCCTTATTGCTTCCGCGACCTCCTGGTTCGTTTTGGAATCTTCCGCTCTCGCTCGGTACAGTGCATCTGCGGTCACCTTGTCGTTTTCCAGCAAACGTTCGTTGACCCTGACAAACTCAACAGAAAGTTTTTTTACCTCCTCAAGCCATCTGCACAATTCGACAGCCTGGAGGTATGAAAAATAAGCCTTGCGGATGTCCGTGACCAGCTGACGGGTTGAAACTTCCAGAGTTTTCCGGTCGGCATATGCCATTTCTTTGCGAATTCTGATGTTGTAAAACAACTGACTGTTAAAAAGCGGTTGCGCCAGTGAGATCTTTGTTTCATGCTCCGTCCTGCGCAGGAACCTGAATTCCTCATTCCGGAATTCTTCAGGAGTTACCAGGATTAATCCAGGATTCACAAAATTGTTCAGCAGACTGTAACCTTCAAATATATCCCGCATGGGCAGCGTAATGGTCCTTCCTCCTTCAGCCCTGGAATACCGCGCATTGAGGCTGATTCCCGGCAGATACATTCCGCGGGCTTCATTATATTCCGACAGACTGATCTGGTAACCGATCCTTCGCTGTTCAAGTCCATGGTTGGCACGGATACCCTGCCTGATATAATCATCCAGTATGGTATTCTGTCCCTTTACCAGAGACGAAAATACAATGGTAACAATGACCAGGGAAAGCAGTCTCTTCATTTTGCCACCTTTCAGGGTTAAAACAGATATATTATCGTACTATTAAACAACACTTCTTATGATGCCGTCTTTTAAAATGAACAATTGATGAATTAACAGATCCTCTTTTGTGCAGCCCATCAGTTCAAGAAAATCCGGTTTATAGCGCAGGAACTGCAAAACTCCGTTTACCTGCGACCACAGCAATACGGCAAGTTCCTTTGCCGGAATATCCTGACGGATGGTACCGTCCATCCCCCCTTTTTCCACAACTTTTACAAATGCCATCAAGGGCGAGTCGGGTTTCAGGATGTGGCTGCGGTATGCGGGATCAACGTTATCAAGACTTGAAGACTCAAACGACATGATCGCATTGAAGTAATCCGGAAAGTGATCCACGAAATGCATGTAAGCCTTTGCCGTTTCAAACGCATTCTGCGCACCTGTCAGGTTTTCATCATATGCCTTCTGGAGTTCGCCGGCCATGATATCCAGTCCGCGCAGGCAAATGGCAAAATGAAGATCTTCCTTGCTCAGAAAATATATGTACAAAGTGCCCTTGCTCAGTTCAGCCGCCTCAGCCACGTCATCCATGGTGGCATTGGATATGCCCTTGGCGAAAAATATTTTTTCCGCTGCGTCAATGATCTCATTTCTGCGATGTTCCCGCTCACGTTCCTTTCTTTCACGAATACCCATTTCAATCAGATGATTTGATTTCGGTCAATTAAATGACTTTTAGTCATATTTTACATCAAAGTTAATATAATTTTCATAAGTTCAATTAAATAGAATGATTTTTTAATTTCTGGTTCAATATCTGCAGGATAATAAACAGAAAAGCAGGAAACAGCAGGACTGTTTTTTACTGTATTGACGATTCAATTTTCAGGTTAGGAGCACCCTTAACAAGGATTTCCGTTAATGCAGTATCTGTGATGATCTCTGTATGAGTCTCGGAGACTTGTCCGACAGTTACATATCTTCTTTCAAAGAAGATTTCATCATCCCCTTCATCTTTCTTGGCAAAAATGAAAAACTTGTCCTCCTCCTTCTGTATTGATTCATTTGGCAGGCCATATGCTTCTCTGTCCTGCGTTATGATCTCTGCCTCAACATACATTCCATCAAGATATACCTCTTTGTCCTCTTCCTCGATCCTGCCGTAAACCGGAATGGTCCTGGTCTCCGGATCAACGGATTTTCCGACAATCCTTACCGAGGCGACATGCCATTCATCCGGTGCATCAACATTTCTGTACCGGATCAACTGGCCCGGTTGTATGTGTAAGACGTCTTTCTCAAACGCCGATAGTTTAAGTTGAAGATTGCGGGTATCTATAATTTCTACAATGATATCGTGAGACTCGAGAAACATGCCCAGGTAGGCCTTCTGCGTTGTAATATAACCTGTTATCGGAGCAGGAATCCTGATCACAGATGTGATTTTGCCCTTTTCCACATTTCCCGGGTCAATGTTGATAAGCCTAAGCTTCTCAGTCAGCCCCTCATAAATCGCCAGCATCTTATCATATTCACTTTCTGCACTGAGATAATTTTTCTGTGAAGTGATGTTATCGCCAATCAGCGATTTCTGCCGTTCATATTCAGACCTGAGATAATTCAGACTGTAAAATGCTTCAAGATAGTCCTGCTGCAGCTGAATATAATCTGTATTTGCCAGTTCCAGAACAGTTTCACCCTCATGCACAAATTCACCTTCAACCACTGGAATTCGCCTGACAAAACCTGGCATGATGATGCTCACGCCGGCTTTATATTCAGGCGGAACACTTATCATGCCATTCAGCCTGATTGCATTTTCAAAGAGTACCTTTTCCATGTTTCCCAACATCATCCCTGCCGCCCTGAACTGGTCTCCCGTGACAGTAACCTCATTCCCCTGAATGAATGTATCGTTTTCTCCGGTACTGCTTCCGCCGGTATGGCAGGATGATTGCATTATCATCGCGATGAAAGGAATGATACATAACTTTGTTGTGACGTTCATGGTGCTTGATTGTTATAATGTTATATAATTCAGTTCGAGTATTGTCTGGTTATATCTGTCCAGATTGATCAGATAATCCATTTCAATCTGCTTTGCATTTTCTAGACTTTGAATGTATTCAAAATAGTCAATTTCACCACTTGCGTAGTTTTGCTTTGCTGTCCTAAGCAGCTCTGACGAAAGTTCTTTTCCGATCGCATGATAATGACTGATGGCTCCCCGGTATTTTTGCATTTCGTTCTCCAGTTCATCGATCTTTGTGCGGACAGTAATATCGTAATTTTGTACATCAATTTTTGCGATCTCAGCCCCCAACCTGGAGGCCTTCGTTTTTCCGGCCTGTGCACCAAAAAAAACAGGGACAGCTAAACCAACCTGATAACCCAGATAATTTTTGGCATAATCGTAATGATTTGTACCGTAAAAATAGGTCAGGTTAATATCAGGCAGCCAGCTGTTACGCTCGATCTTCAGCTGTTCCGCAGCAAGATCCCGCAATCCCTCAATATAACTGTATCCCGGATTGGATGCAATCAGGTCATTCCTGACCGGGATCTCATACAGAGATTCATAGCGGATGACCAGATTACTGTCAGTCCCGGTCAGTTTTACCAGTTCAGCATAACCGCTGCTGATATCCATATGGATTGCTTTCAGCTGCATCTGAACCTGTTCCCGTTTGGCACGGGCATTCAGTTTCTCAAGGTAATTGGTTTCGCCGGTCATGAAGCGTTTATCTGCAGCCTGCGAGAAATCCGAATAAATGCTGTCGAGATACCTGTATTGATTCTGCTGGTTCAAAAGGAACAAAAGATGAAAATAAGTCTGCCTGACATTTTTTTCAAGTTCCCTTTTCCTCATTTCATAAGAAGATAAGGATGTATTGAAACGAATTTTGTTTGCACGCCATTGTGCAAAATAATAGGTCGGAATACTGAAGGTCTGTTCCAGTCCTATGACCTGCAAGGGATAACCATTTTCTGCAATGTTGTTTTCATCGAGACCATAGAAAAAATTCGTTTTTTCTATGGCAAAGGCTGTAGGAATCATAGATTTGATCTGCATTGCCTGCAATTCATATGACCTGAGCCCGAGATTGTTCCTGAAGGCCAGATTCACAGCTTCCTCAACAGAAACTTCATTTGTTTGAGCATGAGTTTTCCAAACAGGCAAAAGCAACAGTAAAACCACTGAAGCGCCCCGTATGATCCGGGGTGGCCACAACCTTACGTTGGTAATGCTATCAAAAATAGTGTACAAAAGAGGTAAGGCGATCATAGTCAGGAGTGTTGAAGTGATCAAGCCACCGATTACCACCGTGGCAAGAGGACGCTGTACTTCAGCACCCACTGAGGTTGAAACAGCCATGGGCAGAAAACCCATTGCTGCGGCCGATGCTGTGAGTATAACAGGACGCAGCCGTTCCCGGGTTCCTTTCAGAATTCTTTCCCGCATGTCAACAATTCCCTGTTCCTTGAGTTCTTTAAAATGATCTATCATGACGATTCCATTTAGTACTGCAACACCAAAAAGTGCAATAAAACCCACTCCTGCAGAAATGCTGAAGGGCATACCCCGGATCCAGAGCAGCAGCACACCTCCTATTGCAGCCAGCGGAACTGCGGTAAACACAAGAAATGCCTCCTTAAACGACCGGAAGGCAAAGTGCAGAAGAATAAAAATCAACAACAAGGAGACCGGCACTGCAATCATAAGTCGTCTTGAAGCATTGCGAAGGTTTTCAAACTGACCGCCGTAGGATATGGAATACCCGGAAGGCAATTCGATGTGTTCATCAATACGTTTTTGAACATCCTCAACTACAGATTGCATATCCCGATCTCGCACATTAATGCTTACTACTACCCGCCTTCTTGTATTTTCACGGGATATTTTGGCAGGTCCTTGTGAATACCTGACCTCAGCCAGTTCGTGGAGCGGTATTTGGCTCCCATCCGGCAGATCAACATAAAGGTTCTCAAGATTTTTAATGTCCTGACGATAATCCTGGTCCAGCCTGACTACCAGATCAAAGCGTCTTTCTCCTTCAAAGACACTTCCGGCAACGGCACCTCCGAATCCCGCCGAAAGTGTCCGGTTGATCTTTTCAACATCCAGTCCGTACCGTGCAAGTTTCGACCGGTCATAAGTCACATTCATCTGTGGCAGCCCTACGGTCTTTTCCACAATGATATCTGCAGCGCCTTTTATGTCTGAGATCAGATCCCTGATCTGATTTGCGGTTTCATCCAGCAGATGAATGTCTTCTCCGAAAATCTTGATCGCAACATCAGCTCTGACGCCGGTGATCAGTTCGTTAAAACGCATTTCTATCGGCTGTGTAAATTCATAATCGATTCCCGGGATCACAGAAAGGGCTTCCTTGAATCTGTTTGCCAGCTCATCCTTGGACTTTGCACTTTCCCATTTCCTTTTCGGCTTCAGTTTTATAATGATGTCGCTTTCCTCCATTGACATGGGATCCGTAGGTACTTCAGCCGCACCGATCCGGCTCACGATCTGTTCAACCTCAGGAAACTCCGCAAGCAGAATATTCTCCATCTGGGTAGTGATTTCAATCGTTCTCGAGAGTGATGTACCTGTTTTTAGCACCGGCTGGATCACAAAATCACCTTCATCAAGGGTGGGAACAAATTCACCTCCCATCCTTGAAAACAGGATTCCGGTAAAAACAAGCATTAAAAACGCCAGACCGAGCATGAACTTTTTATGATCGCAGGACCATCTGATCACAGGACAATATATCCTGAGCAAAAAATCCATAGTCTTTTGGGAGAAATTTTTTTTCTGCAGATATTCCGGTTTCAGAAACAGTGATGCAGTGACCGGCAGCCAGGTGAAACAAAAGAAAATTGCGCCAACCAGTGCAAAAATGAATGCAAGGGCCATGGGCCGGAACATTTTGCCTTCCACTCCGGTCAATGAAAGAATGGGAATGAATACCACGAGAATGATAAATTGTCCGAATACCGCTGATTTCAACATTTTTGAAGTTGAACTGTAAGTAATTTCATCGATTATATTTTGCCTTTCCGGATCCTGAAGGTTTTTCAGTAACTTCCTTTGTTCTGTCAAACGTATAGCAGTATATTCGACAATGATTACAGCCCCGTCGATGATAATCCCGAAGTCTATTGCCCCGAGACTCATCAGATTGGCGTCAATTCCGAAGATAAACATTATGGAGATGGTAAACAAAAGACATAACGGAATCAGCGAGGCGATCACGAGTCCCGAGCGCAGGTTGCCAAGCAGCATAACAACGACCAGCACCACAATAATGCAACCCAGGATCAGGTTTTCTGCAACCGTGGTGGTGGTTTTTGAAATCAGTTCACTGCGTTCGACAATCGGATTGATTATCAAGCCCTCCGGTAATGTGGTCTGGATTTCTGATATGCGTTTTTTGACATCCCGGATCACTTTGTTTGAATTCGCATCTTTCAGCATCATGATCTGTCCGAGTACTTTTTCCCCCTGTCCATTGCCCGTGATAGCACCATAACGGTTCGCATATCCGAAATTCACTTCTGCGACATCTTCAATATATACGGGTATCCCGTTTGAATTTCTGACAACAATGGCTTTCAGGTCTTCAAGAGACCTTACAAGGCCTTCACCCCTGATAAAATAACTTTCGCTGAGCTTTTCAATATAAGCACCTCCTGCGATACTGTTGTTCCTTTCAAGAGCATCAAAAACATCACTTATGGTAATCTTCATTGCATTCAATCGCTCCGGACTGACGGTCACTTCGTACTGCTTCAGGTATCCCCCCCATGTATTGATCTCAACGACACCCGGAATCCCTGCAAGCTGCCTTTTCACGACCCAGTCCTGTAAGGTGCGCAATTCCATTGGTGAATATTTGCTCTCATAGCCTGGTTTAACATCCAGAGTATACTGGTAGATCTCACCGAGCCCTGTTGAGATCGGGCCCATCTCAGGTGTCCCGAAACCCTCTGGTATGTTTTCTGATGCGGTTTTAATCTTTTCCGCGATCAACTGACGTGGCAGATAAGTTCCCATTCCGTCCTCGAAAACTATGGTAACGACCGACAAGCCAAATTTGGAAATGGAACGGATCTCTATTACTCCGGGCAAATTGGCCATTTCAAGTTCCACGGGATAGGTTATGAACTGTTCCACATCCTGTGTCGATAAATTGGTCGAAACAGTGATCAACTGAACCTGATTGTTGGTAATGTCCGGCACGGTCCCCAGCGGTATCTGCGTTATGGCATAAATTCCGAAACAGGCAACTGACAGGGTAAACAGGATAACAATCAGTTTATTCCTGATACTGAATTGAATTATCTTTTCCAGCATGGCACGAAGAAGTTAATGCCTGAGGCATTTGATTACTGCCCTTAAAAATAAACATTTCTTTTCAACCTGAAGCGAATTGTTTGCTTCGGGCAAAAAAAAAAGGCTGCACGAAAAGTGCAGCCATAGACAATTATACAAGAAAAGATATTTATTTCACTTCTTCAAAATCAACATCGGTTACTTCATCATCCTTGCCGGAAGTGCCTCCCTGTCCTGCTCCGGTCTGCTGCTCAGCGCCTTCACTACCCTGTGATGCCTGAGCTCCTGCCTGACTGGTTTTGTAAAGTTCCTCGGAAGCGGTCTGCCACACTGCGGTGAGTTCGGCAGTTGCTTTATCAATTGCAGAAAGATCCTGGCTCTTATATGCTTCCTTTAGTTTTGCGAGAGCCTGTTCAATCGGCTCTTTCTTATCCGCAGGAAGCTTATCTCCAAATTCCTTCAGCTGTTTTTCAGTCTGGAAAATAAGACTGTCTGCAGCATTCAGTTTATCAACACGTTCCCTTTGTTCCTTATCACGGGCTTCATTTTCCTTGGCTTCCTTCTTCATTCTTTCGATCTCATCGGAAGAAAGTCCGGAAGATGCTTCGATCCTGATACTCTGCTGCTTCCCGGTACCTTTGTCTTTTGCTGAAACGTGCAGAATTCCGTTTGCATCAATGTCAAATGTAACTTCAATTTGCGGTATGCCTCTCGGGGCAGGCGGTATTCCGTCAAGGTGAAAGCGTCCGATGGTCTTGTTACCCTGTGCCATGGGGCGTTCACCCTGAAGAACGTGTATCTCGACTGAGGGCTGGTTGTCTGAAGCCGTTGTAAAGGTTTCAGTCTTTTTGGTCGGGATTGTCGTATTGGCTTCGATCAATCGGGTGGACACACCGCCCATGGTTTCAATGCCAAGTGAAAGTGGTGTGACATCCAGCAACAGGATATCCTTGACTTCTCCCGTTAAAACACCACCCTGTATGGCAGCACCAATGGCAACGACCTCATCGGGATTCACTCCTTTTGAAGGTTTTCTGCCAAACAGCTTTTCAACCGTATCCTGAATGACGGGAATGCGTGTCGATCCTCCCACAAGAATGACCTCATTGATATCCGAGGCCGACAATCCTGAATCTTTCAGTGCTTTGCGGCAAGGTTCAATGGTTTGCTGCACAAGTGAATCTATGAGGCTTTCGAATTTTGCTCTTGTCAGTGTCCTGACCAGATGCTTCGGTATTCCGTCAACAGGCATGATATAAGGCAGGTTGATCTCTGTTTGTGAAGAGCTTGACAATTCTATCTTGGCTTTCTCAGCAGCTTCCTTTAGACGTTGCAATGCCATGGGATCCTTTTTCAGGTCGATGCCCTCATCTTTTTTGAATTCCCCGGCAAGCCAGTCGATTATGGTCTGGTCAAAATCATCACCTCCCAAATGCGTATCACCGTTGGTGGACTTTACTTCAAATACCCCGTCACCAAGTTCCAGGATCGATATGTCGAAAGTGCCACCACCCAGGTCGTATACTGCAACTTTCAGGTCACGGTTTTTCTTGTCCAGACCATAAGCAAGAGATGCAGCCGTAGGCTCGTTAATGATACGCCTAACCTTCAGACCTGCAATTTCTCCTGCCTCCTTGGTGGCTTGCCGCTGTGAGTCACTAAAATAAGCAGGAACCGTGATCACCGCTTCGTCAACTTCATGACCCAGGTAATCTTCAGCTGTTTTTTTCATTTTCTGAAGTACCAGGGCAGATATTTCCTGAGGGGTATATTTTCTGTCATCAATTACCACACGGGGAGTGTTGTTGTCTCCTTTGGCCACTTTGTAGGAAACACGGTTAATTTCCTTATCCAGCTTATCATAGGTCTCTCCCATAAAGCGCTTGATGGAATAAACCGTCTTTGTCGGATTTGTAATCGCCTGCCGTTTCGCAGGGTCACCCACCTTCCGCTCACCATTGTCAATGAATGCAACCACCGAAGGTGTTGTACGCTTTCCCTCGCTGTTGGGAATAACAACCGGTTCGTTGCCTTCCATAACAGCAACGCATGAATTTGTTGTCCCTAAGTCAATTCCAATTATTTTACTCATGCCAAGATATTTTAATTATTTATGAATTTGTCTTTCAAAAACAGCTTTTGTCAATCTTTTGTCAATATCTTTTGGCAATGATTGTGCCACATATAAAAACTGACATTTTTACTTCGGATTTCTAAACAGGTGCTGCATTTCATACAGCAAATCGTGACAAAACGACAGGCCTGTGAATCATCAATGACAACCTTATAAGGCAGGTGGTTCTGCATTATAAGACTGGTGGTTCTGAACAGGCCAGCAGATTTACATGCATCTGTTGATTTATCCGGGTTAATTGCTGATATTTGCATAACAATACCAATACCACAAAAACATGTCATCCTCCTCTGAAAAGCCCAGAAGAATTACCACACATGTCCTCCAGGAAATGAAAAACAGCGGTGAAAAGATCTCCATGCTGACAGCATACGACTATTCCCTGGCCAGAATACTTGACCGGGCAGGCATCGATGTTGTCCTGGTGGGAGATTCAGCTTCAAACGTCATGGCAGGCTTTGAAACCACGATTCCCATCACCCTTGATGCCATGATCTATCATGCTGGTTCCGTGGTAAGGGCAGTTGAACGAGCCCTCGTTGTTGTCGATATGCCCTTCGGATCTTACCAGGGCAATTCAAAAGAAGCACTGAATTCCGCCATAAGGATCATGAAGGAAACAGGAGCTCACGCGGTAAAACTTGAAGGCGGACAACAGATCCTTGAATCCGTTTCGCGGATTCTTTCAGCCGGTATTCCCGTAATGGGTCATTTGGGTCTGACCCCACAGTCCATTCATAAATTCGGAACCTATGTTGTCCGTGCAAAGGTACAGGAAGAAGCTGAAAGACTTGTTGAAGACGCACATCTGCTGGAACAGGCGGGATGTTTTTCAATAGTGCTTGAGAAAATACCTGCTTCTCTTGGATTGCAGGTTACCCGTGAGCTGAAAATACCCATTGTCGGGATCGGGGCAGGAAAATTCGTTGACGGCCAGGTACTTGTTCTGCATGATATGCTGGGAATAACACAGGATTTCTCACCGCGTTTTCTGCGACGCTACCTGAATCTGTCACAGGAAATCGGTGAAGCTGTTACCAAATATATTGCGGACATTAAAAATAATTCCTTCCCGAGCGACAAGGAACAGTATTAATGATGGTTTAATGGCTGTTCATATTTGCCATCAATTCAGGACAATGGGTTTATTCATGTAAAAGTCGAGGATCTTCAGCTTGAAGATATACTCATATTTGGCCTGCAGCATATCGGACTCCGCTGCAGTAAGATTGTTTTGTGCCAGGTTGTAGTCGACAATGTTCACGAGACCCAGTTCATATTGCTGACTGGTATACTTAAAGGCTTCCTGGTTAAATTTCACGGCTTCCAGACTGGAATTGTATTTTTCCATGGCAGCGAGGGCATCTGCATGAGCCTGCTGCACTTCCTTGTAAAGAGCCTTTTGAGCTATCTCAAGCTGGAGTCTTGCATCGTTGACACTTAGTTTTGCGTTGCTGATGTTATTCCTGACCTGCAACCGGTTGAATATGGGTAAGGACAACACTACCGATACCTGTTTATAATAGTAATCATTAAGCTGGTCCCTGTATGGATATCGATCTTCCTGTGTCAAAGGATTTACGGCCAGTTCAGAATACCGGGTTGACAGGGAACCGTTTATGCTGACAGTAGGACTCACCTGTCCCCATGCCATGGCAAGCTGTTTCCGGCTGCTTTCCAGATTGTATTCAGCACTCTTTATCTGCGGTAACGATAGTACTGCTGCATTGTATATGGTTTGAACCGCCTCAAGCGGAGTAATCAGCTCAACATGAATATCAGACGGAACAACGATCTCAAAACCACCTGTTGAATCAAGATCCAGCAATTGCGTAAGATCCAGATAGGCGATTTTCAGATTGTTCTGGGCATTGATCAGCGCTGTCCTGTTATTTGCCTCTTGGGCTTTGACCTGAAGATACTCCCCTTGTGCGATGTTGCCGGCCTCCAGCATTCTTTTCATTCGTTCAGCCTGCATACCGGTCACTTCAAGCCTGCTATCTGCAATGTTTTCCAGCTCCTGCGCAAAAAGGATCTGAAGGTACGACATGGTCAGCTGCAATGAAATGTCATTTTTAGCCTTTTCGAGGTCCGCCTGGTTCTTTAAGAACGTATAACGGTTCAGGAGTATGTTATGGTAGTTCTGAAGTCCGCTGAATACAGTCATGTTACTGGACAGTTGCATATTACTCGACCAGTAATTCTGGTCCACATATTCAAATTTGGCATAGTCAATGGTCTTTCCTGAGCTGTAATTGTTGTACATTGTACCGTTCATATTGGGCAGCAAGTTGAATATGCTCTGGACATAATTGTTTTTGCCGTTTTCAACATACAGTTCCTGTCTCCTGACCTGCAGGTTGTTTTCGAGAGCATATTTGATGCAGTCTTCCAGTGTCCAGTAATGCTGCGCTTCTGCAATGACAGATCCCAGCGCAACCATGGCCGGTATCAGAAGCATCCTGGTTTTCATGTTTCAGCTTTTTTAAGTTTGTTTAAGGAATGCAATTGCATGTGTATGTTTCTGTGATATATAATTCTCCCAGGATCATAGAATCTGACGGATGTTCTCCGTTACGATATGCCCGTCGAAAAGCTGTACGATGCGGTGCGCCTTATCCGCATCCGTAGGTGAATGGGTAACGATGACAATGGTGGTACCCTCAGCATTGAGTTCGGTCAGGAGGGCCATAACTTCTTCTCCATTTGCAGAATCCAGGTTTCCGGTGGGTTCATCCGCAAGGATCAGTTGTGGCCTCGTGACCACAGCGCGCGCAATGGCAACCCTCTGTTGCTGTCCTCCGGATAGTTGCTGGGGAAAATGTTTCTTTCTATGCGATATTTTCATCCGCTCGAGGACATCATTTACCTTTGCCTTGCGTTCCGATGCCGAAACCTTAAGATACAGAAGCGGAAGTTCAACATTTTCATATACGGTAAGTTCATCGATAAGATTAAAACTCTGAAAAACAAAACCGATGTTTCCCTTCCGGAGGCTGGTCCGTTGCCTCTCCCTGTAAGTCGATACCTCGATATCATTAAAAAAATACTGACCCCTGGTCGGTGTGTCAAGCAATCCGAGTATGTTCAGCAAAGTTGATTTTCCGCATCCGGAAGGACCCATAATGGCAACAAATTCGCCCTTATCGACCGATATGTTCACCTTGTTCAGTGCTGTGGTCTCGACTTCATCCGTGCGGAAAATCTTAACCAGATCAATTGTTTTTATCATGGCGTCTGTATTAATGAAATTATCTATAGGTATTATCTGAATATCAATTTATCAACATTGCCGAAATTTTCATATCCGGAAACAATGACCTGCTCACCTTCTGCCAGTCCATCTAGAACTTCATAATAGTTTGGATTCTGCCTCCCGAGCCGGATATTTCTCTTGTTCGCTTGATCACCTGAGGCATCAACAACGTATGCCCACTGGCCTCCCGTACTTTGATAAAACCCGCCCCTCGGAAGCAGCAATGCATCTTCAGATTCATCAAGTTCAAGCCTTATACGCGCAGTAAGACCGATCCTGATCTGTTCCGGGATGTCACCTGCAAATTCCATATCAACAACAAATGTACCATTTCTGATTTCGGGATATACTTTGGTAATCACAAGATCGTGGGTACTTCCGGCAAAACTGAATTCTGCTTGAAGTCCCCTGAATATCCGGGTACTGTAATGCTCATCAATCAGTACCCGCATTTTATATGAATCCAGCACATTGACTGTGCCAATCCTGGTACCGTAGTTGATCACCTGACCGACCTCCGGATTCAGGCTGGCAAGTTCCCCGTCAACCGGAGCCCTGATCTCAAGATTCTGCAGACGACGGCGTGTCAGCTCCAGATTGCTCTGCATCCGTTCAATGGACAATTCATCAGCGCGTATTCTGGTATTTATATAAACAGAGTCACTAAGGAATTTTTGTTGCTGAAGCTCAAGCTGAAGCCGTGTTTCATCATATTGTTCCCTGGAAATTTCATACTCTTCTTTTGAAATATGAGTGGCCGAATAAAGTTCCTGATTTCTCAGAAGCTGTCTTTCGAGCTTTTTCAATGCAAATTGCAATTCAAGCATTCTTGCCCTGGTTTGAATGTTTTGGTTCTCAAGCGATATCCTTGCTGTTTTCAGATCATTGATGGCCCGTGATACGTTGGCCTCATTGCTGGAAATTTCAAGCAGTAGGTTGTAATTGCTGAGGCGAAGGATGATGTCGCCCCTTTCAACCACAGCCCCTTCTTCAATAAGGATCTCCTCTACCCTCCCCGATTCAACAGCATCCAGAAAAACGGTTGCTATGGGCTCAACCGTTCCGTTAACGGATATATAATCCTGATACTTACCGGAGACAACCTCCTGAATGGTGATCTTCTCCCTGTCGATATTAAGTTTTGATAATCTACGGCTCAAGAGGGCAGGTATCAACAAAATCAAAACCAAAAGCACTGCGGCACTTATCCAGATGTGTTTTTTCCTTATTCCTTTTTTTTCAATTTTGCGATCCATTCCTTCCATATGCTGGTAAGTATTGAAATATTGATCGTTAAACAAATAATTTCAGCAATTTTTAACATGAATTATGCCAAATGCATTAAAATGTTAAAGTACAAAATTTTATTAAATACCCCAAGGCCTGCATTTGTTGTAAGGCAGTGTACGGAAATGATACAAGCACTGTTCATTTTCGAACAGTACGGGGTCATTAAGAAAACTAAGATTCAGTCGTATTTTTTCGGAGTTATTCGCTACATTTGTTTGGTTTATAAACAAATCTCAGGCATATGGATGACAAAAAAGGAAACATACTGGCAGTCGACGACAATGAGGATATCTTGTTTGCATTAAAATTATTGTTAAAACCGCATGTCGAAAAAATTGTTACCCTGAACAATCCGGAAAAGATCCCTGAACTGCTCGCCCAGGAGAATTTTGATCTGATCCTGCTCGACATGAACTTCACTAAAGATGCGATAAGCGGACAGGAAGGCTTCTACTGGATCGACAGAATACTTGCCATAGATCCTCTTGCTGTAGTCGTCTTTATTACCGCATATGGTGATGCAGAAAGAGCCGTAAAAGCCATTAAGGCGGGTGCAACGGATTTTGTACTGAAACCCTGGCAAAACGAAAAACTCCTGGCAACTGTTTCTTCATCCATTAAATTGCACCGTTCCAGAATGGAAGCTGATGAACTGAGGGCTAAACAAAAGGGGATCAGCGCATTGATGGATCAACCATACATGGATTTTGTAGGTCAGTCTCCTCAGATGCAGGAAGTATTCAACACAATCAGCAAAGTCGCCATCACTGATGCGAACATCTTGATACTGGGTGAAAACGGGACTGGTAAAGAACTCGTTGCAAGGGCTTTGCACAGAAATTCCACACGTTCTGAAGAGGTTTTTATCAGTGTGGACCTGGGATCATTAAGTGATACCCTTTTTGAAAGCGAGCTTTTCGGACATGAAAAAGGGGCTTTCACGGATGCCAGGAAAGAAAAACCGGGGCGGTTTGAAATTGCTTCGGGGGGCACAATCTTTTTCGATGAAATAGGGAACCTGACCCCTCCTCTGCAATCAAAACTCCTTACCGTAATTGAGCGTCGTGAGGTAACCCGAGTGGGTTCGAACAAACCCATCCCGGTTGATGTGAGACTGATCTGCGCTACCAACAGTGACCTGTATGAAACGGTCAGCCAGAACCTGTTCAGGCAGGACCTGCTTTACAGAATCAATACGGTTGAGATAAACCTGCCTCCTTTGCGTGAAAGAGGTGAGGACATACTTCTTCTTTCCAATCATTTCCTGAAAATTTATTCCAAAAAGTACAAAAAAAGGCTGCGGGGAATATCATCGGCAGCCATGAAAAAGATCATGCACTACTCCTGGCCGGGGAATGTCCGCGAATTGCAGCATGCCATTGAACGTGCCGTTATCCTGACAGAATCCATTTCCCTTGAACCGGATGATTTTATTCTGTCACCACCTCGCAGAAAATCAGGTGATCTGGAGTTTGAGACAACCAACCTTGAGGAAATCGAAAAAACTGTAATTGAAAAAGTCATCCGTCAGAACCAGGGCAATATCACTCAGGCAGCGCAGGAGTTGGGACTTACAAGAACCTCGTTATACCGACGCATGGAAAAATATGGTCTTTAAGAATTACAGGCTGAATATCATAACGCGCATCATTCTGCTGACAGCGAACATATTTCTGTTCTTTTTTACCATTGAAAGAGATTATTTCATTGCACCTGTCATTGTGGCAGTTTTTGTTATATTTCTCATCATTTCAACCATACGTTATCTCGACAAAACCAACAGGGAACTTACAAGTTTTCTGGAATCCATCAGATTCTCGGAATTCACCAGGACATTCCAGATTGAAGGCATGGGCGGATCCTTCAACGAACTGAACAAGGCCTTTAATGAAGTCATGCTGGATTTTCAGAAAGTCCGCGCCGAAAAGGAAGAAAGCTTTCACTACCTGCAAACCATCGTCCAGAATATTGACGTAAGTGTCATTGCCTACAGCGCTGACGGAAATATTGAACTGATCAACAAAACCGCAAAAAAATTGTTTCAGGTTGCCAGCATAAAGAACATCAATTCTCTTGAAACACTAAGCAAAGAACTTGTTGATGCGCTTTATAATATCAAACCCGGTGAAAACCGGCTTGTAAAATTGCATTTCGATGATGACATTCTGCAGCTTGCTATCAATGCTTCGACCATAAAAGTAAAGAACAAGATGATCAACCTGGTGACCATCAAGGATATTCAAAATGTTCTTGAAGAACAGGAAACCGAGGCCTGGCAAAAGCTGATCCGTGTGCTGACACATGAGATTATGAATTCCATCACGCCCATTGCCTCCTTATCCTCAACGCTGGATTTGATGCTGAAGGGAATGGTCTCACAACAACAGGAAGAACAACTAAAGATTGATGGTGAATCCGTATCCGAAATCCAGGATGCATTAATAACAATCAACAAACGGAGCACCGGATTGCTGCATTTTGTGAATACTTACCGGAACCTGACCAGGATCCCGAAACCCAGTTTCAAGGTATGCCAGATCAGAGAGTTGTTCACGAATATTGAAAAGCTGCTTGAAGAAGAGCTTAAACATTCTGAACTTGATTTTCTGGTCTCTGTTGAACCGGAAAAGCTTGAATTTACTGCCGATGAACAGCTGATTGAACAGGTGCTGATCAATCTGATCAAAAACTCCATGCATGCGCTCAACGGCAGAAAGAACGGGAAGATTCACCTGGCGGCATTCCTGAACAAGCGAGGTCACGTGACCCTGCAGGTCACAGATAACGGTCCGGGTATTATAAAAGAAGTGCTTGATAAGGTATTCATTCCCTTTTTCACTACAAAACCTTCAGGTTCAGGGATCGGACTGAGCCTTTCAAAACAGATCATCAGGCTGCACAATGGCAGTATCCGCGTACATTCTGAACCCGATGTTGAAACGGTTTTCACCATGACTTTTTAGTCAGCGATCCCGTTCACCTTTGTTCATGATCCCGGCATTGCAGCATTTTATAATTTGTTTTAAAAAAATACCGGAAAAAGGGGATTTTCTGATGAAGTTTATCTATTTTTCATGCCGTAACCATTAATTAGGTATTCACATGCAACTGATTTATGGTACATGCATGGTATACAGCAAAACAACTGAACTTCACATTTAAAACCGGGAAATGATCACAAAAAGAGAACTTTTAAAGGAACCTGTCGAACATATAGACATCAAGTCATTCGATTCAACCGGAATTGTTGATTCAATGAGAAAAATGTCCTTTTCAGCCAGGGATACAGCCAATGCTGCCGATATTTACCTGAAGATGCTGAAGGACAAAGAATGTACGATGATCCTCACACTTGCAGGCAGTACGAGTGCCGGAGGATGCATGCAGGTGTATGCCGATCTCGTCAGACATAATATGGTTGATGTGGTTGTGGCAACCGGAGCCAGTATCATTGACATGGATTTCTTTGAGGCCATTGGTTTCAAACATTATAAAGGCAGGATCGATATTCCGGACAAGCGGCTCAGGGAATTTTATATTGACCGTATTTATGATACCTATATTGATGAAGATGATCTTCAGGTCTGCGACAACACCATCATGGAGATTGCAGATGCACTTGAACGCAGGCCCTATTCCTCAAGGGAGTTTATCAGGGAGCTCGGCAGATACCTTACCCTGAATGCAGTCAAGAAGGAATCCCTTGTACAAACGGCATACGAAAAGAATGTTCCTGTTTTCTGCCCCGCTTTTTCCGACAGCAGCGCGGGTTTTGGACTGGTGAAGCATCAGTGGAGCAATCCTGAAAAGCATTTGTCCATCGATTCGGTAAGCGATTTCCGGGAGCTTACCATGATCAAGATGCAGGCCGAAACAACCGGATTACTGATGATTGGCGGTGGTGTACCGAAGAATTTTGCACAGGACACTGTTGTCTGTGCGGAAATACTCGGAAAATCCGTACCAATGCATAAATATGCCATTCAGATCACCGTGGCTGACGTCAGGGATGGAGCCTGCTCTTCCTCGACCCTGCAGGAAGCATCCTCATGGGGTAAGGTCGATACCCGATTCGAACAGATGGTTTATGCTGAAGCCACAACCGTCCTTCCCCTGATTGCCAGTTATGCATATCACAGCAGAATCTGGGAAAAAAGAAAACCTTACGAATGGGGCAAGATCTTTCTCTGATTCTCACAGGATTGTCTCAGAGTCGCGGGTTTTGACAACGGGCTTTCATGTGACGAACCCTGATTCGTCAATTCAGTTCCGCAGCAGAGAATTCGGGTTCCGTTTCTTTCTGTTTTCCTGTATCATGACCATTTCCGTTCGTGCTGTTGATTCTTTGTTCAGCCGCCTGCAGAATGTACCTGAGCATTTCAGCATATTCCAGCCCTTTGATGGAAGCCATTTTTGCCAGATGACCATCCCAGCACCAACCGGGATTGGGATTCACTTCGAGAAGCTTGGGTACTCCGTTCTGGTCAAATCTCCAATCAAACCTCGCATAATCAGCACAATCCAGTCGCTTGAAAAGTTTCAGACAATGATCAGAAATGACCTTTTCAGTTTCTTCTGACAATATTGCGGGAATTGATCTGAGGAGTTTAAAATACGGGGAGCTTTCAATCCATTTCGCTTCGTATCCGCAAATCCTGGGGAGTTCGGGAGGCAATTTCGAATAGTCTTCTTCAGCAAAAGGCAGGAACTGATAAAATTCAGGCGGATTTCCGATGATACCGACAGTGATCTCCTTCCCGGGCAGAAACTCTTCAACGATTATGGGTTTGTCATACCCGACCTTTTC
>JAFGPB010000042.1 GCA_016926205.1 Bacteroidales bacterium | reverse complement strand
TCATGCAAAAATTGCAAAAAAAGTTGAATGTGTTGCCATTTATAGCGGAATAATGAAGATCACACTGCTGGGAATTGAATCTTCCTGTGATGATACCGCTGCTGCAATCATACAGAATGGTTATTTACTCTCAAACAGGATCGCAGATCAGCAGGTTCACAGGCAATATGGAGGTGTTGTGCCTGAACTTGCTTCAAGAGCACATCAGCAGAATATCGTACCCGTTGTCAGTGCTGCTCTCACGGAAGCAGGCATCACAGTAAATGATTTGCAGGCAATATCTTACACCCGTGGTCCCGGTCTGATGGGAGCTTTGCTGGTAGGGTCTTCATTTGCCAAAGGCTTGTCTCTGGCGTTAAATATTCCGATCATTGAGGTAAATCATCTGCATGCGCATATATTATCCCTGTTTGTAACCCGTTATGGCGATCAAAAAAAATTCCCCTCATTTCCTTTTCTCTGCCTGCTGGTTTCAGGTGGTCATACACAACTTGTGATCATGAAATCACCTCTTGAGCTGGAGATTATCGGCCAGACCATAGATGATGCTGCAGGAGAGGCATTTGATAAATGTGCAAAGCTCATGGACCTGCCTTATCCCGGAGGTCCGTTAATCGATAAACATGCACGTGATGGAAATCCCGAAGCATTCAGGTTCAGCAGGGCCAGGGTAAACGGACTGGATTTCAGTTTTAGCGGACTCAAGACATCTTTTTTATACTTCCTTCGTGACAGACTTAAATCAGATCCGGCATTTATCACCCGGAACCGGGAAGATTTATGTGCATCCATACAGCATGCCATTGTTGAATCACTCACTCAGAAACTGGCCGAAGCCTCACAAATTACAGGAATTAAAGAGATTGCCATAGCAGGAGGTGTCTCTGCGAATTCCGGTTTGCGGGAATCAGTAAAAGTTATGGGAAGGGAGTCAGGCTGGAATGTTTTTTTCCCCGAAATGGACTATGCGACTGACAATGCGGCAATGATTGCGGTTGCAGGATATTATAAGTATATCAACAACCGCTTTTCAAGCCAGCATGAAGTTCCCGTCGCGAGACATAACGGGTTGTAAAAATTCTGAAAGACAATCTCATTCGTCAATGCAATACAGTAGTTGGTCAATTTAAGGCAGGAATAACTCGAAATGCAGTTTTAAGAATGCAATGTATGTGTAATTTTATCATTGAAACAACAGGAATAAGAACTTGCATCATAAAGGTTTTTGTTTTTTCCTCTGATTGTATCACGGATAATGATTAATTGACATAATTTTAGTATACTTGTTATATTTTTAATATAGTCTGGTAACATTTTATTTTTACAGGGCGTATAGATATTACTTGGGAGAACCGTATTTTTTCTGTTGGTATGGAAAATCTGCTGATAGAGAGCACAAAAAAAACACCTGAAGTTTCATTTAGTACGGATGGTAAAATAAGGATTAGCGGGCGTTCAATACCTGAAGATGCGACCAAATTTTATGATGATCTGTTTGAATGGATCTATTATTTTTGTCAGTCTCCCCCTGAATCAACCACTGTTGATATTGAACTGGAATATTTCAACAGCGGATCATCCAAAGCGCTGCTTCATATTCTCCGGGCCCTCAAGGAGGTGGTAAATAAAGGCAATAAACTGACGATCAACTGGTATTATGAGGAAGGTGACGATGATATCATGGAACGTGGAGAATACTATGAATCCATCCTCGAGATCAAATTCAATTTCATTGAAACGGACTGACGGTTTCCCTGAAATTGTAAACCGGTATCCGTGAAAAATCAAACTTGTTCACTTTCTCCGCTGCCGGGTTTTGTTTTTTTCAGGAATTTTTTAATGTTTCCCAGATTCAGGGCATGTTTTTTTGTTCCGTGCATTCCCATAAGATATGCATATGATTTCATTCGGGGTATTTGGTTAATAATTACATAAAACATTGCGAGAAAGGGAATCACGACAATCATTCCGGGCAAACCCCATACCATAGCTGCGGCAATCAATGACAAAATAATGATGAAAGGATTGATGCGCACATTGTGTCCGACAATATTGGGTGACAGAATATTGTTTTCAATAAAATGGACAATATAGACAAAGACTACCAGACGCAGTGGCAGTGCGGCATTATCGGTTGTGAGCAGAACAAAGATAAGAGTTATGGAACCACCGATGATCGTTCCAAAATAAGGTATGAAGCTGCATAATGCGGCAACAATTCCCAGGAGAAAAAAGTATTTGATGCCGATAATCCAGTATCCGATCGAATTGATTACAGCCATAAAAAGAACCACTGTTGTCAGTCCAAGCAAATACCGGGCGACAACTTTTGAGATTTCCCTCAGAATGTTTACAGTGATCATCCGGTTCTCTGCTCCCACCAGTTTAAGGATGAAATATGCAAATTTGGTACGGTAATACAGGAAAAGAAAAATAAAAACGGGTTGCATCAGGATCGTGAAAATGGTGTGGGTGGTGGCCGAAAAGAATTCCACGGATTTGGCACTGATGTTGAAGATCTGTTCCAGCAGAAAGTTTTTCAATCGCTCCGAAGGTATGCCAAAATTGTTTTCAAGGTATTGCTGCAGCGCATCCAGGTGATTTATTGTCTTTACCCTGAGGGCAGGCAATTCCTCAAGGAAGCGGTTGCTGTTTTTCAGAATAATTGTTACAGCAAAGCCAAATACAGCAGCAGCCAGAACGATAAATATAAGAATTGCCAGTATTCTTGGAAATCCTTTTTTTTCAAGGTAGTTCACTCCGGGATACAGCATATATGAAAACAGTATTCCGAATGCCAGGGGGTACAGAAAATTCCGTGCTATAATTAAACCGTATATCAAAAGGATAATGGACAGCAGGAAATAGGACAAACGCATGCCAGAATACCGGGTTTTCATAAAGCAAAGAAATGATTGTGGGCTGTAAAGATAATAATTCCTGAGTCAAAGTCATCGCCAGGATCTTTTGATGTCAGTCCCGCCATGAAGGGAGAACCTTCCGTGTAACCGGCATCATTCGGCATTTTCGACTATGAGGTTCCTGATGCGTTCAATTTGCATCTGCTTGTTTACTTCGCGCAGATTCCTTGCTGTTTCTGTAAAATATTGATGACCCGAGATGAATTTTATCTGAATGTTGTTCCAGTCGTTCAGGGATTCAACCATTCCCCTTTCTTTCATCTCGTAATACAAGGAATTGGAAACGGGTATCATATCACTTCGTCCAAGATAGTCAAGATCTGCATCGCAAATGATGGACTCAAGCTTGTTTGTTGGATTGGGTGGTAATTTTGTCGCCATGATCAGTTCGCAGACTTTCTCCGTTTGCGCCTGGGTATAATGAAATTCCACAAGCATTTCCCTGGCAATTAACGTACTGTAGTACTCATGATTGTCATATGACAGGATATGACCAGTATCGTGAAACAGGGCAGCAGTTTTTAACAACAGCAGTTCTTCATCAGAAACATTTTCTCCAAGTCCGATCAGCTCAGCCTGAGTTACCACATCAACAGTATGTTTTATGTTGTGATAATACAAATCGGATGGCAATTCCTTCTCCATTTTATCCAATATCAGTTCCTGCAGATCCATGAATTGAATCAGGCCGATCCGGATGATCATGCTTTTATTCGGTATGATTCCCTTACCTGTCAGTGAAAACTCTGTTTTAAGTCCTTTCACTGAAAACAGCTGCATAAAACCTTGATATTTAACAGGTATTTTGCTCCAATAGTCACACCGGAAAAAATCTTTTACCAGTTCATAAGTATTTCCTGAAATGATGATCTGGTTATCCTCGCATACATGCCGGATGCGTGCCGCCAGATCCACAGTCGTTCCCGTAACATCATACTGCTGGCTTCTTGAATTTCTGATGCTTGCTGTAATGCTCCCGGTATGGACAGCAATTCGCAGTTTCCATATCTCTTTATTCCGGTCTGATGAGTACAATTCCTTTATCAGATACTGCATTTCAATTGCCGCAAGGAGAACCAACACCGGATTGGCAAGGTTTTTTTTCGGAATACCTCCCACACAAAGAAATGAATCACCAACAGTCTTGATTTTCTTCAGGTCATGTTTTGCGATGATTTCCTGCAGTTTGATCAGGATTTCGTCAAGAGAATCGACCAGGGCAATGTTATCGGGACTGGTACTGAAATCCCGTGATCCGCGGATGTCAGCATATAAAATCGTTGCCGCTTTGTACCGGACAAGTGACTTCTCTTTTTCCGCTGTAAGCTTATGACCCTTCACTTCAGCTTCTTGCTCTGAAGAATAGGTTTTATATCTCTCAATTTCCCTCTGCAGCTTCTCATTCTTTTTCGCAAGTTTTTCATTTTCGTCTTTCAGAGAATTGACCTGTTTCAGGAGATCGGCTACATATTTCAGAAGTGAAGTAGTTGTTCGTTTGTTATTTAACACAGCATCGAAAGAATTAATGTTTCAAACCAGTACAGAAGCTTTTCGTCTGAAATGACTTTGTATTTCAAATTCAACAATCCTTTTCATATACGTACAAAAGAGATAAAAAGGTTTGTTATTTTTGACATTTGATAGGGAAGAAGCTTTACATTTTATGGAGTTCAGGATCAATTCAACTTACAAACCGACAGGTGATCAGCCGGATGCTATCAGGGAACTGGTAAGCGGACTGAAGCAAAGTACTTTGTTCCAGACTTTGCTCGGTGTGACGGGTTCAGGAAAGACCTTTACAATGGCAAATGTAATAGAGCAGATACAGAAACCCACACTCGTACTGAGCCATAACAAAACCCTGGCAGCTCAGCTTTTTGGAGAATTCCGACAGTTTTTTCCGGAGAATGCTGTGGAATATTTTGTTTCATATTATGATTATTATCAGCCTGAAGCTTATTTGCCGGTTACAGACACATATATAGAAAAAGATCTTTCCATCAATGATGAAATTGAGAAACTGAGACTGAGTACTACTTCGTCCCTGTTGTCAGGCAGAAAGGATGTCATTGTGGTATCTTCGGTATCCTGTCTTTATGGTATCGGCAATCCGGAGGATTTTCACAGCAATACCGTTACGGTAGAAAAAGGCAGTGTCGTTCCACGTAACGTATTCCTAAGAAAACTTGTGGACAGCCTGTACTCCCGCTCCGGAGAAGATTTAAAAAGAGGGAATTTCCGGGTAACCGGCAATACGGTAGATATATTTCTGGCATATTCTGATTTTGCTTACAGGATTGTTTTTTTCGGGGACGAAATTGAAGACATCCATTCCTTTGATCCTGCGACGGGAAAAATGCTGGAGAGAATTGAACGGGCTGTTATTTATCCCGCGAACATTTTTATTACGACACGGCCGCGTGTGGAAAATGCAATTCAGGAAATACAGCAGGACCTTGAAAAGCAGGTTGCCTTTTTCAGGGATACCGGTCGGCATCAGGAAGCGAAACGTCTTAGAGACCGTGTTTTGTATGACATTGAAATGCTCAGGGAATTGGGTTACTGTTCTGGCATTGAAAATTATTCCCGCTATTTTGACGGGCGACCGTCAGGAAAGCGTCCTTTTTGCCTGCTGGATTATTTTCCCCGTAATTTCCTGACGATCATTGATGAAAGTCATGTTACAATTCCGCAGATCAGAGGTATGTACGGAGGTGATCATTCACGCAAGCAAACCCTGGTCGAGTATGGTTTCAGATTGCCTGCAGCCCTTGATAACAGACCTCTGAGAATTGACGAATTTTTCGGGATCATCGGACAGACGATCTTTGTCAGTGCAACACCTGCGGATTTTGAGCTGGAGAAGAGTGAGGGCGTCATTGTTGAACAACTGATCCGTCCGACCGGTCTGGTCGATCCTGAGATAGAGGTGAAACCCAGCCGGAACCAGATCGATGATCTGATTGCCGAGATCCGGGAAAGAACCGAACATCATGAACGCATTCTGATCACCACCCTTACCAAAAGAATGGCAGAGGAACTTACGGATTATCTGTTGAGATTAAATATCCGTTGCCGTTACATTCATTCAGATATTGATACGCTGGAACGTATTGAGATCATGGAAGGTCTTCGGAGCGGAGTATTTGATGTACTGGTAGGTGTAAATCTTCTCAGGGAGGGTCTTGACCTTCCTGAGGTGGCACTTGTAGCTATTCTGGACGCAGACAAGGAAGGATTTCTGCGTTCAGAAAGATCTCTTACCCAGACGGCAGGCAGGGCTGCCAGGAACATTAACGGGAAAGTAATCATGTATGCCGACACAATCACACAATCCATGAAGAATACCATAGAGGAAACTAACCGCAGGCGTGAAAAGCAGCTGGCATACAATGAAGCTAACAACATTACACCCAGTCAGATCATTAAAGCTGCTTCCACTATAATGAAAGATCTTAAGAAAAAAACCGGACTCACCGACGTTTATATTGAACCTGAGAAATTTGAACTTGCAGCTGACCCGGTAGTAAAATATATGAACCGGGAGGAACTGGAAAAAGCCCGGCTCAATGCCAGAAGGGAAATGGAGAAAGCTGCCTCGGAGCTCAATTTTATTGAAGCTGCCCGATACCGGGATGAAATGCTTGCTTATCAGGAATTGATTGAGAAGGATGCAAAACGGAACAAATAAATCGTTATTTTGCACAAAATTTACATTCATGGATAAAATCTCGAACATCGCCAAAGGAAATTTTGTAAGATACAACGGAGAGCTTTGCGTGGTTCTGGAATATGAACACCGGACACCCGGCAACCTGAGGGCCTTCTACCAGGTTAAAATGCGTAATTTGAAGTCAGGACGGCTTATTGAGCAAAGGTTTCGTCCGGATGATGAAATTGAAATTGTCAGGGTCCAGTTCAAAGAACAGCAGTTTCTGTATTTTGAGGGCAATCATGTGGTTTGCATGGATACCGAGACTTTCGAACAGATTCATTTATCCGGGGAAGCCATCGGTGACAGTCTGGTGTTCCTGAAAGAAGGCATGCTGATCAAAGTATATTTTGACGGTGACGAACCTGTGTTTGCAGAATTGCCTATAAGCGTTGATCTGGAGGTTTCCTATACAGAACCGGGTATGAAGGGAGACACGGCCACAAGAACGTTGAAAGCTGCAACACTGGAGACCGGTGCTGAAGTGAAAGTTCCACTTTTTATCAATATCGGGGATAAAATAAAAATCGACACACGTACGGGGGATTATGTTGAACGGGCGAAGTAAGTTGAAGCATTCACCATTCATATGCCTTTGCCAGTTCAGCAGTCTTGCCGGGCCGCATGGCCTGCCGGAGTATTTGTGAGAATGATCTGCCTGGCAGACTGTAGGAAATGTTCATTTGTTTTAAAAATGCCAAAATACAAATTATCCCAAAATACAAGATTGGAATGATTTTGAACTGCGGGCGGGTCAAAAGATCTGATGATCTAGTTTCCGAGGAGGATGCGTGCGTTTTCCAGTGCAGCACTGGTAACTTCTTCGCCGCTTAGCATTCTGGCAATCTCATAATGCCTTTCATTCTCTGAAAGGAGTTTGACCCTCGTGATGGTCGATTCGCCTTCATCAGTTTTGTAAACAAGATAATGATCGTTACCCTTGCTGGCGATTTGTGGCAGATGAGTAATGTTTATGATTTGCATGTGTTCCGCCATCCTGTAAATGATGTTCCCGACTTTCTCTGCCACCTCGCCTGATACCCCGGTGTCGATTTCGTCAAAAATTATGGTCGGAAGTCCGGTTAAATCCGACATCAGTGATTTGATGCTCAGCATCAGCCTTGAAAGCTCTCCGCCTGAGGCTACTTTTGAAATCTCCTGAAGCGGTGTGTTTTTATTCGCAGTAAATAAGAACTGTATTTTATCTTTACCCCGGATGTTAAACGTTTCTGTCTGTTCCAGAACAACCTTAAAGGCAGCGTTTGGTATGGCAAGTTCGTGCAGCATCTCCGTGATCTGAACTTCAAACGCGTTCAATATTTTGTTTCGCCGGGAGGAGATCTTTGAAGCCAGATCATTAAGGATGCCGTACATGGCATCGATCTCTTGCTGAAGATGCCCGAGCGTATGGTCAGATGTATTGATCTCGGCAATTCTCCTGTAAAGGTCATTTTTCAGTGCGATAAGTTCAGCAATGGTTGAGCGGTGATGCTTCTGCTGAAGTAAATAGATCAGGTCCAGCCGTTCCCGGACCAGATTCAGGCGGCCGGGATCGACAAAAACCTTCTGGTTTATAGCATCCAACTCCTGTGCAACGTCTTTCAGTTCAATATAAGAACTTTCGATACGCTGATGGAGATCAGAGATTTCAGGAAGAAACTTACTGATCTGGGATAATGCAGTGCGGCATTCCTTCAGCTGTTGCAAAACAGAAGTCGTTTCCTCCTGAAATAGCCCGATGGAATACGACAGTCCGTTCTTGATCTCTTCAGCATGACTGAGTTTTTCGAGTTCGGATTCGAGTTCTTCCTGTTCTCCCTCGGAAAGTCTTGCGTCTTCAAGCTGATTGTACTGAAAAAGAAGATAATCGAGATCTGATTTCGACCGGTTTGCTTCCTGTGTCAGGTGTTCGAGCTTTTCCTTCAGCCGCTGGTAATCATGATAATTCGTCTGATATTCGTAAAGGAACTCCTGGTTTTGGGCATAACTGTCGATCACCTTCATCTGGAACAAGCTGTTTGCAAGGTTCAGTGTCTGATATTGTGAATGGATATCAATGAGTTTGAGCCCGAGTTCCGTAATGGTCTCAAGGGTAACGGGACTGTCGTTGATGAATGCCCTGGATTTTCCTGCTGAAGATACTTCCCTGCGCAAAATGGCGAAATCATCATAGTCGATCTGGCGTTCTTGAAACAAGTCCGCAAGATGATAATTGCGAATGTCAAACGTGCCTTCAACAATACATTTTTTCTTTTTATCATAAAGAACACTGGTATCAGCACGTTTTCCAAGGATAAGGGAAAGCGCTCCGAGCAATATGGATTTTCCGGCTCCTGTTTCACCCGTTATTGTTGTCAGTCCGTTCCTGAAATCAATTTCGAGCTTGCGGATCAGCGCATAATTTTCCACGCTAAGATTGCAAAGCATAGGTTAGCAATAACTTTGTAAAAAGATAAAATTAGTCAAATTGCATTATAAAAACGGCTGAAGGGAATCAATAAATATCAATAGCTTATCAACATGTTTAGACTTCTGTGAATAACCAATGGGTCAGGGATCATCGCTTAATATATTCCTGTATTTTTCTCCCCGTGTCGGATCTATCTGGTTCAGCATTGCCAGTATACGTCTTTTTTCATCTTCCGGAGATCCTCTGAACAGGTTGACGAATTCATCGGATTTTGCATCCAGTATTATCTGCAAAAAATACATAAAGGGATCGGGACGTTCGAGATAGAAGTCCTGCAGCAGAGTCAGGCTTTCGACACAATTTGTTCTTCCTTCGGCAAGCCGTTCGTACATCAGGTCAAGGCCCTGTCTGTGATACATGTAGACAAACTCCCGAACGGATTTATAATCGTCATTGAGAATATTGTTGATAAGCCAGTACCGGTTTCTGCGGCTTGTGCTTTCTCCCGCACGCCATCCCCGTTGGGAGGCATTTTGTGCATTGTTAACTATTTTCTCTGCTTTCAGAAAAAATTCATTCCCCGATTCATGTGCAAATGAATCAAAATCAAGCCCCAGTATGACGTATACGTAAAATGCAAGGATGGATGTCAGGTTTGACAAATGAGATGTTTCGCTGAACACAAGCGGTTCAAACTCAGTGTAGCGAAAATCCAGATCATTGTCGACATAATTCAGGAGAACAGTGTTGTATGATGTGTTGTATACAGGTCTCCTGACCTGTATCTGCAGGGTTCCCCTGAACTGGTCATTTCCGGCCATATCCTGAATGTTGAACAGCATACTGCATTCAATACGTTCATTTGGAGCAAACCTGTAATTGGTCCATGCCCTTGAATTCACAAATTCATTGACAGCACCCTGCAGGGTCTGAAATACCTGTTTGTTGGTTCCCTGGATCTGCTGCGTTGTGAACTGGATATTACAGCGCAATTCCTGCGCATTTAAAAGGGACGAAACAGAGACCAGCAGTAATGATATGAAAGATCTGATGATCATGATATTAATTCTGCTAAAAAGGATATGATATCATGTGCGACTTCATTTTTAGTTTTTAACTCAAACCGGGTAATTTTATTATGTTTGTCAATAATTGTTATTTTATTGGTGTCGGTACCAAATCCGGCACCTTCGTCCTTCAGGGAGTTGAGCACGATAAAATCAAGATTCTTTTGCTGCAGTTTTTTTGTTGCATGGCTTATTTCATTGCTGGTCTCGAGTGCAAAACCTGCAAGAAACTGCCGGGTTTTCTTTATTTTTCCCAGATTGGCGGCAATATCTTCTGTAGGTTCAAGTTCAATGCTGAGATCCTTTGCTTTTCTTTTTATTTTATCACGGGAGGGGTGCTTTGCCCTGTAGTCTGCAACTGCAGCTGAAAGGATCGCACCGTCAGCATGTGCAAACAGACCCATGCATTGGTTGTGCATCTCCATGGCAGTAGTGACCCTGATCAGTTTTATATCCGGATGAAGGGGCTGTTCTGCAACCGGACCGCAAATTAATGTTACTTTCGCTCCGCATGCTGACAGTTCATTTGCAATGGCAATGCCCATTTTGCCCGATGAATAATTACCGATGAACCGCACGGCATCCACAGGTTCATATGTTGGCCCCGCAGTTACGAGTACTGATTTCCCGGAAAGTATGTTGCTCAGGCTTTTTTTTTTCCGTTGCCGAGGAATCTGGAGATTGCTGTTACGATGAATTCCGGTTCAACCATTCGTCCTTTTCCTGCTAAGCCGCTTGCAAGTTCACCTGTTGCCGGTTCCAGTATGATGTTGCCGTATGAGCGCAGAATATCCATGTTCTTCCTTGTGGAGCTGTGGTTCAGCATGTCAACATCCATTGCAGGTGCTATGAACACAGGACATCTGGCTGAAAGATAAGTTGTGAGCAGAAGGTTGTCGGCAACACCGCAGGCCATTTTTGCCATGGTATTCGCTGTAGCGGGCGCTATTACATAGGCATCAGCCCACATACCGAGGTCCACGTGATTGTTCCACTGACCGTTTTCGGAATTGAAGAAGTCTGTGAGTACCGTATTTCTGCTCAGTGTGGCCAGGGTAAGCGGAGTGACAAATTCCCGGGCCAGAGGTGTCATCAGGACTTTTGTCTCAGCACCTTCTTTCATCAGCAATCGGATCAGGGTTGCGGCCTTGAAGGCAGCAATACTGCCCGTGACGCCCAACAATATTTTTCTGCCTCGAATCATCAACCGTTCATTAATCTTCGGTTTTACGGACGTATATCTCATCGTTCTCAAATTCTTCAAGGGCAATGAGAGTATGTTTGGGAAGCCGCTCGTAGAATTTGGATATTTCTATCTGTTCCCTGTTTTCGAATACTTCTTCGAGATTGTCAGTATAATTGGCAAATTCTTCCAGCTTGCGGTTCAACTCTTCTTTGATTTCAATCGAGATCTGGTTGGCCCTTTTTGAACAAATCATCACGGTCTCGTAAATGTTACCGGTTTTGGCTTCCAGACTGTCAAGATCTCTTGTGATTGTTGTTATCTGGGCTTTTGATTTTTTATAATCCATTATGTATAATTATTTTAAAATTAACATTTCATCGGTCTCTTCGACATAATTTGAAGCGTTGTCATAAATGTTCTCGGCTTCCTTTCTGTTCTCGCTTTCAGGAAACTCTGCAATGAAAGAATAATATTCGTCAATCGTCTCCTGGTACCGTTCCGGTCTTCTTTCCGGAACACTGTTGATGGCATAAAGATATCTCGATTTCAACAGCCTGAATAAAATATTCTCACGGTACTTGGTATCCGGGAATTCCGAGAGACAATGGTTCAATGCTGTTATGGAAGCCTTGTAATTGCCAAGATTGTAATAAAGTTCAGCAGCAAGAAATGATTTTTCCATCAGTTTTTCCCTGAGTTCTAATATCATTCTCTGACATTCAGATATTTTTGGACTATCAGGATATCTGATCATAAAAAGCTGTAACGTTTCAATTGCCTTGTTGGTTTCTGTCTGGTCCAATTCAGGCCTGGGAGAATTCATGTAATAACAGTATGCTTCCATAAAGGCAGCATCTTCTGCAAATATGCTGTTCCCGTAAACCTGAACAAAACTGTTAAACTGACTTGCTGCAACGTAATAATCATATTGATGATAACTTGTCATGGCCTGATAGAAAAACACGGAATCAGCCCTTTGAGTTCCCCGTACGATTGTTGAAAGTTGATCAAACAACATAGCGGCTCTGGTATACTCTGCGTCATTGAAGTATTGAACGGCCATGCTTGCTTTCAGGTCAACATCATCGCTTTTCAATATTTTGGCGTACTGTGAACATGAGGAAACCGCAAAGGTTAAAATCACCGATATGATGCCTGTATGTCTTCTGCTCGTAAACATCGCGCAAAGTTATAACTTTTTAAACAATTCACATTGCAGCGCTTCAATTTAAATTATCTGCTTTCAAAACTGATATGTGTTTCTTGCGCATAACACAAAAAAAGCTACTTTTGCAAACGGTCTAATCACATAATTGTTTAAGAAAGTGGATATTTTCGACAAAATTAACAGAAACAGAGGTCCTCTCGGACAATACCAGCAAATTGGACATGGTTATTTTTTGTTTCCCAAACTCGAAGGACAGATTCATCCGAGAATGCAGTTCAGGGGAAAGGAAGTGCTGAACTGGAGCCTGAATAACTATCTGGGCCTGGCAAATCATCCCGAAGTAAGAAAAGTTGATGCTGAAGCGGCAAAAGAATACGGTCTGGGTTACCCGATGGGTGCCCGGATGATGTCGGGCCAGACCAGCAAACATGAAGAGCTTGAAAATCAGCTGGCTGATTTTGTAGGCAAGAAAGATGCCTTTTTGCTCAATTACGGGTATCAGGGAATGGTTTCAATCATAGATGCACTTGTCAACAGGAATGACGTGATTGTATATGATTCTGAATCTCATGCCTGTATCCTTGATGGTGTAAGATTGCATATGGGAAAACGGTTTGTATACCCTCATAACAATATGGAGAACCTTGAGAAAGAGCTCGAAAGGGCAACTAAAATGGTCAATGAAACAAAAGGCGGAATACTTGTGATCACTGAGGGTGTTTTTGGAATGGCGGGTGATCTCGGAAAACTCAGGGATATTGTTGCATTGAAGGAAAAATTCAATTTCCGTCTTCTGGTGGATGATGCACATGGTTTTGGAACAATGGGCAGAACCGGTGCCGGAACGGGTGAACATTATGATGTTCAGGACGGTATTGATTTGTATTTCAGTACTTTTGCAAAATCAATGGCAGGTATAGGCGCTTTTATTGCTGCTGAAGAAAACGTTGTGAATTACCTCAGATACAACATGCGGTCACAGACATTTGCCAAAGCATTGCCCATGCCTATGGTCATTGGTGCTATGAAACGGCTTGAACTCTTGCGTGACCATCCGGAACTGCGTACCCGGTTATGGACAATCGTCAGGGCACTACAGGAAGGATTCCGCGCCAAAGGTCTGAACCTGGGCAATACCGAATCACCTGTAACACCGGTATTTCTTTCCGGTTCGATCAATGAAGCCACCAATGTTGTGATAGACCTCCGTGAAAACTATCATATATTCTGCTCACTGGTGGTTTATCCGGTAGTTCCCAAGGATGTGATCATGCTGCGGATTATACCGACAACCGTTCATACACTTGATGATGTGACTTATACAATAAACGCATTTGCGGAGATTCAGGAAAAACTCAGAGAAGGCAGGTATGCTTCTGATAAGATTGCTTCTTTGTTGGATTAACGGGTAAGGATTCCCACCGGACCCTAAACATATCAGACTGAACCCGAAATTGGCTTCTCTGGCCAGTTTCGGGTTTAATATTTTAATGTTGCTCATCTGAACCACC
>JAFGPB010000041.1 GCA_016926205.1 Bacteroidales bacterium | reverse complement strand
TAATGACAATGAAAATTCATTGCTCTTTCATACAAAACCATCGGGCCTCAGAGCTGACTATTCTATTTCCAATGATGGTGTATTTGCTGAAGGCTTTATTCCTTTTAATACCGATTGGAATACTTTCTGGGATGTAAAAACATCAATAGACGATAAAGGATGGTATATTGAAATGCGGATACCCTTTTCAAGCTTGAAGTTTAAACCTGAGAATAATATAACTACCATGGGATTGATTATAAGGCGTTTTATTAGTTATAATCATGGAATGGACACATACCCCGCACTTGAACCCAAATATGGATCTAAAAAACCTTCATTGGCTGCCACCATTCAGTTTAAAGGCATACAGCCTTCTAATCCTGTTTATATATCACCTTATGTAACAGGAGGAAATACAAGAAACTGGGCAATGAACACTGAAGAAACTGAATATATAAAGGATGATACGCCCGATTTGGATGCAGGTCTGGATGTAAAATATAACATCAATACAAACCTGACACTTGATTTGACTGCCAACACCGACTTTGCCCAGGTGGAAGCTGATGATCAACAAGTAAATCTCACCCGGTATTCACTATATTTTCCTGAAAAACGCATGTTTTTCCAGGAACGCTCAAGTTTGTTCAGTTACAATCTTGGAGGACGTTCTGATCTATTTTATAGTAGGAATATAGGTTTATCACGTGGAGAATCTGTCAGAATATATGGCGGTGCACGCTTGGTGGGACGTATTGGAAAACTGGACATAGGACTGTTAGATATGCAGACTGAAAAACATGGTGTAACGCCAAGCGAGAACTTTGGAGTGTTCAGAATGCGGAGGCAGGTAATCAATGCAAATTCTTATATCGGCGGGATATTTACTTCCCGGATTGGAATGAACGGAGCACATAACTTCTCATATGGGATTGACGGGATATTCAGGGTTTTTGGTAACGATTATATAGAAGTTAAGGCAGCACAGACTTATGATGATAAAATAAATAATAAAATCAACTCAATTAATCCTATGTATTTTTCGGTTAAATGGGAAAGGCGAACAGTAAGGAGTTTTTCATATAACCTTGGTTATACATATTCAGGTCTGGAATTCAATCCCGGGATAGGTTTTGTAAACAAAGGGAGTCTGCAAGGGTTTTCAGGAAATATTACATATGGATGGTTGCCAGGTGCTGAATCTAAATTTTTCACTATAATGGCACAATTAAGTGCATCAAGGTATATGAGGTTGGAAGATGGGAAAATGGAATCCATGTCAATTGTACCGGGATGGTCAATAGAATTCAAGACAGGTTATAAGACTTCAATTTCCCTCACATACCAGCAGGAGGGTGTGTTGTTCGATTTTCCAATTACAGATAGCGTATTTGTTATGTCTGGTGACTATTCTTTCATAAATGGCAACTTATCACAGCAAACACCTGCCGGGAAACGCATTAGCTCAACTTTCAATTTAAATTTGGGTCAGTACTATGATGGACAATGTTACGGTTTTTCAGTCAGGCCTAATTTCAATATTTCTCCTAGTTTCCAGTTATCAGGATCCTACGATTATAAACATATACTATTCCCTGATCGTGACATAAAAGTTGACATTCACCTCGCCTCAGCCAGGCTAATATATATGTTAAACACAAAACTATCGGCAAGCCTGTTTGTTCAGTATGTCAGTACAACTGATGACCTGATTAGTAACTTTCGACTAAGGTTCAATCCATTCGAGGGTAATGACTTCTATCTTGTATTTAACGATTACCGTGGAATAAATAATTATGAACTAGTGCCAGCTTTACCCAATTATTACACCCGTACCATTCTGCTGAAGTATACACATACATTCAAACTTTAATTTAAAACGAAAACAAAATTCAAGTAAAAAAATGACTTAATCGTTCTTACGGGTAAAACCACCCTCATCTTCACCCTGAAATTAGGATGATTGGAGAGGAGTTCGGCTGTTTCTTCTTTGGATACTCTGATGTAGTTGAGGAATTCTATTCTTAGTACATGTACAGACAGCTTCAAGAAATTCAGATATTCCAGCACACATGTCATAACTGGTAAATTTGTTTAAGGGCTAGCAGCATTCATTTTATCTATTTTTATTTCAACTTTTGTATCCTTTTTGTATCCCATAAAATATAAAATCCCTCATATTTAGTAAGATAGAGGGATTCTGCTGTACCCGGAGCCGGAATCGAACCGGCAAGGGAAAAATCCCACTGGTTTTTGAGACCAGCGCGTCTACCTGTTCCGCCATCCGGGCAATTGGGTGTGGGTGTGGGTGTGGGTGTGGGTGTGGAAAACGACAGACATTTTACATAGTCGCGGAAAGGTTTTTATGAACCGGATTGCGAAGATAAACAATTGTTTTTCATCCAGCAAAAAAATGGTGGCGATAATGGCAAAGTAGCCTTATTATAAGTAACTTTGCATATGATTTAGGGTTCTATATCATGAATAGCAAATCAATAATCGGAACAAAACTTGAAATGTTTTGTTTTAAAAGAGGGCTGATGATCATTTCACCGATCCGTTAACAAAAAGTTAATAATTTACTGAACATTTTTTATTGAAAAACCGGGTTGTTTTGCTTACATTATTGGGCCTATTATGGAGTACGGGAAGTAATTTACAGTTTATCAAACCCTTAATACACAGGGTTAATAACTCTTCGGGAATGTTGATAAATACGATGAATCCTAATTTGTCAGGATTTGTTTCTGTTGCTAAATTGCATCAACATCTGAAATTATCCCGTAAGATTCATTTACTAAAATTACATCCTAAAGATGCAGGCTGAAGGTACCCGGTTAAAGAGCGCGATTTTACATTCATCCGAAACCATAAAAGAGGTGAAGACGGTTGAAAAAAATACTGAACATACTTATTCTTATGAGGAGGCTTTTCAGAGTTCTCTTGAATATTTCAAGGGTGATGAACTGGCAGCCACAGTATGGATCAATAAATATGCCCTGAAAGATTCTTTCGGCAGGATCTATGAAAAGAATCCAGACCATATGCACTGGAGGATTGCAAAGGAGATTGCGAGGATTGAAAACCGGTATCCGAATCCGTTAAATGAAAAAGAAGTCTATCAGCTGCTCAGGGAATTTAAATACATCGTGCCTCAAGGGAGTCCGATGACCGGCATTGGCAATAACTATCAGATCGCTTCCCTTTCAAACTGTTTTGTGATCGGCAATGAAGGTTCTTCAGACTCCTATGGCGGTATTATGAAAATTGACCAGGAACAGGTACAGCTGATGAAACGAAGGGGAGGTGTCGGGCATGACCTGTCCCATATCCGTCCTAAAGGATCACCGGTGCTGAACAGTGCCCTCACTTCAACCGGTGTGGTTCCTTTTATGGAAAGATATTCAAACTCAACCCGTGAAGTTGCTCAGGATGGCCGTAGAGGCGCCCTGATGTTAAGCATTTCTATAAAACACCCCGACTCTGAACAGTTCATAGACGCAAAGCTTGAAAGGGGCAAGGTTACCGGTGCCAACATCTCCGTGCGCATTGACGATGAATTCATGAAGGCAGTTGTAAGCAACGGCAATTACCAGCAAAGCTACCCGGTTGACTCAAAAGATCCGGTCGTTACAAAAGATATTGAAGCCCGTACCTTATGGTCAAAGATCATACACAATGCATGGGAGTCTGCTGAACCGGGTGTACTGTACTGGGACACCATCATCCGGGAATCCGTTGCCGATTGTTATTCGGATTTCGGCTACCGTACCATTTCAACCAATCCTTGCGGCGAAATTCCTCTTTGTGCCTACGATTCATGCCGACTGCTGGCGATTAACCTTTACAGTTACGTGAAAAAACCTTTCACAGAGCACGCCGTATTTGATTTCGATCAGTTTAAACAACATGTGCATTACGCCCAACGAATTATGGATGACATCATTGACCTGGAACTTGAAAAGATTGATGCAATACTGAACAAGATTAATAATGATCCCGAAGACGCTGAATTAAAGAGAGTTGAAACAAACCTATGGAAAAACATACACATAAAAGCTCAGGAAGGCCGAAGGACAGGTATCGGTATTACGGCTGAAGGCGACATGCTTGCAGCACTGGGTTTACGTTATGGAAGTGAAGATGCCATTGATTTTTCCGTCGAGGTACAAAAAATACTTGCCGTTGAAGCTTATCGTTCTTCAGTTGATCTGGCAAAAGAAAGAGGGCCCTTCCCCATCTACAGCGCACACCTTGAAAAGGATAATCCCTTCATCAAAAGGCTGAAGGGAGAGGATGAACAAATGTACTCCGATATGGTCAAAAACGGCCGCCGGAATATCGCTCTTCTGACGATTGCGCCGACCGGCACAACCAGTCTGATGACACAAACCACATCCGGAATTGAGCCGGTTTTCATGCCGGTTTATAAACGTCGCAGGAAAGTCAATCCGAACGATGGCAATTCCAGGGTGACATTTACAGACGAAGTGGGTGACAAGTGGGAGGAGTTTAATGTGTTCCATGACAAATTCAAAGTATGGCTCACTGAAAACAACTATAATGTTGATGAGGTTTTACAGTATGACAATGAAAAACTTCAGGAAATAATTTCAAAATCACCCTATTACAAAGCCACTTCAAATGATGTTGACTGGATCAGTAAAGTTCGGATGCAGGGTGAAATACAAAAGTGGGTCGACCATTCGATCAGTGTCACCATCAACCTGCCTGCACACGTTACAGAAGACCTGGTAGCACAACTGTATGTTACTGCATGGCAAAGTGGCTGTAAAGGTGTTACGGTTTACCGTGAAGGTTCCCGCTCAGGTGTTCTGCTCACCAACAACAAAGATGATAAGAACGATGCAGTAAAATATAAGCGTCCAAAGGTGCTTGATGCAGAAATCATCCGGTTTAACAACAATGAAGAAAAATGGATCGCATTCATCGGTCTTAAGGATAACAAGCCTTATGAAATATTTACCGGTATTATTGACGATGAAATGTTTCCGATCCCAAAATCCATTATTCACGGTAAAATCATCAAGAATCGAGATGAAAAAGGCATCTCACGGTATGATTTTCAATATGTCGACAAATACGGGTATAAAAACACCCTGGGTGGCCTGTCCCATATGTTTAACAAGGAGTTCTGGAATTACGCAAAACTGATTTCCAGCGTACTGCGTCACGGAATGCCCATTCCGGATGTAGTGAACCTCGTATCTTCGCTGAGACTTGACAATGACACGATCAACACATGGAAGAACGGTGTCGAAAGAGCACTGCGAAAATATATTCCGAACGGGACAAAACCTAAAAAAGGGAAAACCTGTCCGGAATGTGGATCTGACAACCTGGTTTACCAGGAAGGTTGCCTTGTATGCACTTCATGCGGTGCATCGAGATGCGGCTGAAATGATCCTGATCCTACTCTTCTTTTTCCTCTTCTTCATATGCTTTTAGCAGCTCTTCCTGTATGTTTCCAGGAACCTGCTCGTATTCAAGAAATTTCATTGTATACATAGCCCTTCCTCCCGAGAGTGAGCTAAGCGCAGTGGAGTATTTGCTCATTTCGGCCAGAGGAACCTTGGCAGTTATTTTCTGAAATCCCATATCGCTTGTCATACCCTGCACAACTGCCCTTCGACCCTGAAGATCACTCATGACATCACCCATACGTTCAGCGGGCACAAGCACATCAACCTGGTAAACGGGTTCAAGTATTTTTGGCGCAGCTTTCTTGAAAGCCATGCTGAAAGCATTTCGTCCGGCCAGCCTGAACGATATTTCATTGGAATCGACAGGATGCATCTTTCCGTCATAAACATATACCTTAATATCACGGGCATAAGATCCGGTCAGTGGTCCTTCTTCAATCTTTTCCATAATTCCTTTCAGGATTGCAGGCATGAATCTTGCATCTATTGACCCACCTACTATACAGTTATAGAATACCAGTTTTCCGCCCCAGCTTAGGTTAATCTCTTCCTTATCCCTGATGGTGATCTTCTGTTCTTTTCCGTCAAACTTAAACATGTTCGGATCAGCAGCACCTTCTTTATAGGGTTCAACGATCATATGAACCTCACCGAACTGTCCGGCACCGCCTGATTGCTTTTTATGCCTGTAATCAGCCTGAGAAGCCTTGGTAATCGTTTCCCTGTAAGGGATACGGGGTGGCAGAAATTCTGTGCCGATTTTAAAGATATTATCAAGATGCCATTTCAGAATGTTCAGATGATACTCACCCTGTCCTGACACAATGATCTGCCTGAGTTCTTTTGAATATTCTATCTGGATGGTGGGATCCTCAAAATTCATCCGTTGAAGCGCTTCTCCCAGCTTCTCTTCATCTCCCTCACTCAAAGGTTTCAGAGCAGTCCTGTATTTAGGTTCCGGAAAATCCACGGGAGGAAACTTAATGCTGCTGTCAGAAGATAACGTATGGTTCGTTTTGGTGGCTTTCAACTTCACTGTTGCCCCAAGATCCCCTGCCAACATATTGTTCACCTTGATTCGGTTCTTACCGGCCACAACAAAGATCTGTGCAATACGTTCCTTATTCTGCGTAGTGGTATTTATCAGGTCCATACCTTCCTTCATTTCCCCCGAAATGACCTTGAAATAGTTGATCTCACCAATATGTGCCTCCACTGCTGACTTGTAAACAAACAAGGAACAGGGACCCGAAGTTTCACACTTGATTTCCTTTGTTCCTGCCACCGGTGCAGGTGAATCCTGCGGACCGGGAACAGCCTGGGTAATGAATTCGAGCAGGCGTCCCACACCGATATTCCTTTTTGCAGATACACAAAACACAGGAAACAATCCCCGCTGAAGCAATCCCGATTTAATTCCCCTTTGAAACTCTTCCGTGGTGAGTGTATCATTTGCAAAAAACTGCTCCATAAGGGACTCTTCGCTTTCAGCAGCCTTTTCAATTAATACGCTGTGCAATTTTTCTGCCTGATCTTTATGATCCGCCGGTATGTCGAGTATCTCAGGAGCCCCCCCGTCCTGGGGATAACGGTACATTTTCATGGCAAGCACATCGATGATGGAGTTAAAATCACTTCCCGGATTGACCGGATACTGTATCAGTACCGTATTGTTTCCGAATCTTTCCTTTAGGGATTCAACCGTCTTCTCCCAGTTCACCTTCTCATGATCAAGATGGTTTACGACAAAAATGATGGGCTTTTCGTCACGGGCAAGGTACCTTCCGTGTATTTCAGCTCCTACCTCAACACCGTTTTGTGCATTCAGTACCAATAATGCAGCGTCTGTAACACGCATGGCCGAAACCATCCCATTGATGAAGTCATCGAGACCCGGACTATCAATAAGATTGATTTTGTGATCATTATATAAAGTGTACAGCAATGAGGCGAATACAGAACAGGTGTTGTTGTGTTCAATTTCTTTGAAATCGGAAACTGTATTCTTACTTTCAACATCTCCGCGCCTTTCAATCACTCCGCCTTCGAAAAGCATGGCCTCGGCCAGCGTAGTTTTTCCCGATCCTGAATTTCCGACCAGCACCAAATTTTTGATCTGACTTGTAGAATATGTCTTCATCTCGATTGAATTACCGTTTGTGTTTAAATAAACTTTTGCTATTATGAGAAAGAATTGCAAAAATAGAAATTTTTTACATATATCGAAGCGCGGGCAAATATCCTTCAAAAGCAGACAGCTCTTAGCAGCCGGAGACACCGGTCAAATTCTGATCACAACCTGAAATTTAATTTCATGCTTTTTACTGGAAAAGATCTCATCGTGACCTGTACCGATGGTTGTTCTGTCGGAATAACTGGTCCTGGCCAGTCTGATCCAGCAGGACAACATGTTTGTGCAGTTGTACCTCATCATGATATAAGTCCGGTATCCTTCATCATATAACGGAGTGCCCGTGAATGAAGATAATGTTTGCTGCTCATAAATATAGATCCTTGAACTGTAATGGTCAGTATCAAACCAGGCATAGCGGAAATACAGTATTGCCGGAATTTTTCTGAAATGGCATACAACATCCTCATAAAACATAAATCCCTGGTCAGGATCCGTTTCTTCCTTTTTCACAGTGACAAATTCGAGGCGTGTCCGCAATTGCAGCATGTCACTGACCCTGTAAGAGAAATGATACCGAAGTCCTGTGTACACTGAACAGATAAGGTCCTTAACATACTGATCCTCAGAAACGGAATTTTCCTGACTGCGTTCCCGTTTAAAACGCAGCTGCATTTCAATATTTCTGTCTGGCGCGAATCCTAATGTTGCCAGATAATCGGAACCTGATGAAGGAGCACTGGCCTGATATCTGAGCCAGGGAAACCTGTACAGGTCTGCATACGCAGAAACCGTCCAGTGAGGCGCAGGATGAACTACAGTCCCCAGATAGAATCCGCTTTCGTTGGAAATTCCAGATCCTTCTGAAAATGCTGCTGAATAGAGTGAGAAGAACGAAGCCGGAAAATATCTGTATAGAACGGCCAAAGATGTGTATTTACCTGCGTTGAAAACTGCTGAATGCAGGGTGGCGAAAGCATCATTTCCATATGATACTTCACCGGCAATTTGAATATTGCGCAACGTAAGCATATAATCCAGCCCTGCATTGAATAATGAACTCCCGGAAAAATCAAAGGCTTTGTAAGGCTTTTCACTTTTTTCCAGATAACTGTCAAACCGGTAATTTATACCGGTGAATCCAACCTTCAGGGATTCTCCCCTGAAGGTAATGTTTGCTCCTACAGCACTGACATGAACCGATTTCTCATGTGTTGTTTCTGCCCGCGTCCGATGACTGCCGTTATAAAGAAAAGCAGAAAAGCTATTCATACCCGTATCCAGCGTATCCGTAATGTTTGCATCGTTGTGTTTCGACGAAAAGAAACCGGTGAATATGAATTTTCCTGTGGCAAGACTCAAAGCCATTCCTCTGAACAAATTATTTTCCTCTGTTGATGAAAATTTTTTTACCGGCTCCTGTCGCTTGATTACATTCAAAGGCAATGAGGACTTGCCCGGGGAAAAACCATTCCAGAGTGTTAACCCCTGTCCGAACTGCAACCGGTAGTCTCCGGCAACGAAGGATTTCAGCATGCCGATATCACGTGCCATAAAATGTGCGGAATAAAAATCGAATCCGTTCGGATTTGAATCCCTGAAGAAGCTTTCACCTGGATCCTTTTCCGCAGTAATTCCGAGATCGACCCGGTCGCCGGAACGGAAAGCTGCTTTTGCGTAATAGTGCCACGGATTTCCGGGATATGCCGGGGGAACCTGACCGGCATCATTGCCTGCATAACCTTTTGATTCTTCAATGGTCCGGTGACAGCTCAGGGTAATTTCAGTCCTGCCATATTTCAAAACATCTTTAAAGTTAAGGGATTGTGCAGCTACCGGCTTACCAACAATAACATACGGGATCATCTTTGAAATGGTCTCTTCTGCAAATCCATACACCAGTTGTAATTCATAAATGCTAAGCAAAACACCATTCGCATTTCTGTAATCCAGCAGGCTTTGAATCTGGAAATCCGTCAGGAAAGACAGTTTTTTGCAGCTCGTAAAGGGTTGCAGTATTCAGGTTCAGCGGATGTTCATAGAGATATTCCAGTTCCTCCAGAAGCGATTCGTAATCAGCCTTTCCATCCTCACTAACTTCTGCTGATTCGGCAAGAGATTCAATGATTTCGACATGCTTTTCAATGACAGGCTGGACAAGAGCAGGGTTGCATACACCAATACCTGCAGAAATAAGGAGCAGGACACGTACATTCATAATGGGTTAGGTTAGGTCGTCGCAAATTAATAAAAAAATGCAAACCTCATAAAATGCATCATGATTTATATTTAATACAGTACCTTGTCTCCCCCTTTCAGCAGGTAATTTTAAAAACTATGGATGAACCGGATTTCTTACTGTCCATTCCCTAAAATTTGTAATTCACAATCTTCAGAAGTTTAATGAAATTATTATCTTTACCGCCGTATTTTTATAAATATTGTATCTATGTATTTGTAATCCAATATGATAATAATTTTCTAAGTATTCATCCATAAAAGCAGTTTTTACTATGTTCAATAATTTATTCTGGTTGGTTCCAATATGTTCCGTTTTGGCTCTCGGATTCGCATACTATTTCTTCAGGAATATGATGGGTTCTGATGAGGGAACGGATACGATGAAAAAAATTGCTCAGCATGTGAGACAGGGAGCGATGGCTTATCTGAAACAACAGTACAAAGTGGTCACAATTGTTTTTGCAATCCTGACCGTACTTTTTGCCCTCCTGGCATATGGATTTAAAGTGCAAAACCCGTGGGTGCCTTTTGCATTTCTGACAGGAGGTTTCTTTAGCGCATTATCCGGGTTCTTCGGAATGAAAACGGCAACGTATGCGTCTGCCCGTGCAGCAAATGCAGCAAGGCAATCTTTGAACCACGGCCTCAGAATTGCATTTCGCTCCGGAGCTGTTATGGGGCTTGTGGTCGTTGGATTGGGACTTCTGGACATTTCGATATGGTTTTATGCCTTGAATTTTATCATTGGATCACTTGATGCTGCAACCGGACAGGTAATTGCTGCAGATCCCGGCATGAAACTTATCATCATCACCACAACCACACTGACATTCGGAATGGGTGCTTCAACCCAGGCTCTGTTCGCCCGTGTAGGAGGTGGAATATATACAAAAGCAGCAGATGTGGGTGCCGACCTGGTTGGGAAGGTTGAGGCCGGTATTCCCGAGGATGATCCCCGCAATCCAGCCACAATTGCGGATAATGTTGGAGACAACGTGGGTGACGTGGCCGGTATGGGTGCTGACCTGTACGAATCCTATTGCGGATCCATTTTATCAACTGCAGCCCTCGGCGCTACAGGTTTCACAGCTGTTGGTCTCGCATCAGCGGGATTTGATAAATATGATGCCCTTTCAACACAGTTTAATGCAGTGATCGCACCCATGCTGATTGCTGCCGTAGGCATCATTCTTTCCATACTGGGCATCTTTTTTGTCCGCACAAAGGAAGGAGCATCTCAAAAACAACTGCTGGGAGCACTGAGCAGGGGTGTTAACATAAGTTCTGTTTTGATAGCAATCTTTGCATTCCTGGTTCTTTACGTACTGAATATCCCCAATTTTACAGGAATATGGGGTGCCATGATCATAGGCTTGTTAAGCGGTATTGGAATTGGAAAATCAACGGAGTACTTTACATCCTCAGGTTTCAAACCGACAAGATTCATTGCTTCAGCATCACAGACCGGTCCGGCTACCGTGATCATCGGGGGTATCGGCACGGGTATGATATCGACCGCCATACCGGTCCTGATCGTTTCCACAGCCATTATTCTCGCCTATCTGTTTGCCTCAGGATTTGCCTTTGCAAACATCAGCATGGGCCTGTATGGAATCGGGATGGCTGCAGTAGGGATGCTTTCGACGCTGGGCATTACCCTCGCTACGGATGCTTATGGCCCCATTGCAGATAATGCAGGAGGAAATGCCGAAATGAGCAGTCTCGGTCCTGAAGTCCGCAAGCGCACTGACGCACTCGATTCTCTTGGCAATACAACTGCTGCAACAGGAAAAGGTTTTGCCATCGGTTCAGCGGCTCTTACCGCACTTGCCCTGCTGGCTTCTTACGTTGAAGAAATCAAGGTAGCACTGGTCCGTGTTCCGGAAAAAGCAGCCGCATTCGAAGCTGCCATGGGCGTAAATCCTCATAATGCCTCCATACATGACGTCATCAATTACTTCGAGGTAAATCTGATGAATCCGAGGGTACTGGTGGGCGCATTTATCGGTTCAATGGCGGCATTTCTTTTTTGCGGACTTACCATGAATGCTGTAGGACGCGCAGCACAGAGGATGGTCGACGAGGTCCGCCGTCAGTTCCGTGAAATAGTCGGTATTCTCGAAGGCAAAGCTGAACCTGATTATGCAAGCTGCGTGGCAATCTCTACCAAAGGTGCACAGCGTGAAATGATGTTTCCCTCTCTGCTTGCCATCCTGATTCCCATTTTTACCGGAATTCTTTTTGGTGTTGCAGGTGTTATGGGATTGCTGGTCGGTGCACTGGCAACAGGATTCATACTTGCGATATTTATGGCCAATGCCGGTGGTGCGTGGGACAATGCGAAAAAGTTTATCGAGGAAGGGAATCTCGGCGGCAAAGGTGGTGTTGCCCATAAGGCAGCAGTAATCGGTGATACAGTAGGCGATCCTTTCAAGGATACCTCAGGTCCTTCCCTGAATATCCTGATCAAGCTGATGAGTATGGTCTCTATTGTCGTTGTGGGCGTGACCGTTGCAACAGCACTGATCTGACCTGAATAAGAGATAGAGAACATTGCGATTTCCGGTTCCGGTGTTTTACCGGAACCGGTTTTTTTTATGATCAGATTACAAAAGTGCAATCCATTATAATTTTTTCGGTTGCTTTATGAGGATGGCTGATTCTCTTTATCTGGATGACTGATTCTCTTTATCAGGGTGGATTAATCCTACTTTCTCAGAATGGCTGACTCTCTTTCCGGATCAATGGAGTGCAGTTCGAGATTCCTGCCGTCCCAAACCGCATAGGTAAAACTGGTTATCCAGTCTCCCAGGTTAATCACCTTGCTGTCCTTTCCGATTCTAACCTCGAACGGAATATGCCGGTGACCAAAAACAAAATAATCATAATGCCTGTGCCGGAGCATCTCAAGTGCGAAAACCACCTGAAATTCATTTTCATCACCCTTGTACGGTTCAGCAACGATACCCTTTGCATAGCGGCTCTTTTTTGACCACCATTTTCCGAATTTCAGGGCAGCATTGGGATGAATGCGTGCAAACAACCATTGCAACGATCTGTTGTCGAAGATCGACTTTAAGATTTTATATCCTTTGTCACCTGCACCCAATCCGTCACCATGTCCGATATAGAACATACGGCCGTCCAATTCACGTTCGATATGATGGCGGTACAGGATCAGACCTACTTCTGAAGGCAGGTAATCATAGATCCAAACATCATGATTTCCTGTGAAGTAATGAATTTTTACGCCGTTGTCTGAAAGTTCAGCCAGCTTGCCAAGAAAGCGGATATAACCCCGGGGAACCACCTGCCTGTATTCGAACCAGAAATCAAAAATATCACCCAGCAGAAACAATTCTGATGCATCTTTTTGAATCCGATCAAGCCAGTCTACAAGACGTTTTTCACGTATGGTACTTTTTTCCGGGGGGAACAATCCCAGATGAGCATCCGAGATAAAATAAATTTTGGAACCTTTTGTCAAACTATGTCTATGTTAATTGAGCAATTCATTAAGTCTCATCTGCAGCTGAGAAGGAGTAAGATTCTTTGCCAGTATTGCAATATTGTTCTTGTCGATCAGATAATTACAGGGCAGTGATGTTACATTGTAATTCGTCGCAATAATTGAATTCGGAAATGTCACATCAATTACATTGGTCCAGTAAAGTTCATCAAACTTTATGGCTCTTGTCCATGAATCCGTGGAATTGTCCAGTGAAACAGCCAGCACATCAAATCCTTTGTTTCTGAAGTTATTGTATACCTTTATCAGCTGTTGATTCTGATTGATGCTTGCTTCGTTCCATGAAGCCCAGAAATGCAACAGAATATAAGGACCTTCCAGTGACATCAGATGAATTGTATCCCCGGCTAAACCTGGCAATGCTACTTCCGGGAGAGCAGGTTCGGTACCTTCAGCCAGCCTCAGAAAGAGTGATGCGTTGTAATCACCAATTAAACGCTCTGTGTTTTGTTCCAGTGCGATAACGTGTCTCGAATCAGGATAGTATTTTTTCAGAGAATCACTGACAATCCTGAAATACTGCAAATCTGTATTTTTGTAAAAGACATATGAACCTGGCAGATATTGCTGATACAGGACATAAAGACTCGCAAATGAATGGTAGTGGGTAAGCAGAAAAGCAATGGAAAATTTCCTGTGAGACTCCAGAACAGAATCATACTCTTTATTCAGTCTTTGTTTTGTCGAGTCTGCTTCAGCCTTGTTGAACAAAACCGTCAGGGAATCAAGCTTCACTCTGGATTCGTTCAGATTTCGCACTACCTTCAGGACCTGTTCCGTGTCCTCAGATCCATCTATATGAAGTGAAGGGATCAGATTGGTGGCATCAGCTTCAATATGAATATGCTGTCCGGGTTCGGGAAACAGTACGAAGCTTTTGTTGTCCGATAGCCTCATCTGGTAAAATCCCGGTGATGCAGAACGGAAGGCAAACCGGAATCTGCCATTCTTTTTCAAAATGGCAGAATCAAGCGTCATGCTGTCATAAACATCAACCTCATCAAGATAAATGGAAAGCGTGTCGGCATTCCTGATCGTACCTGTGATAACAATCCTTTCTTTGCTGCAGGCAATCATACTCAGGACCAATACGATCATTAAGGGTTTATTCATCATTTTTACAGTGGGTATTAAATTGAAATCTGTTATTTTAGTTTCAATGCATGCCGGTCATTGATGAGTTATCGAGCAAATCGGATATTTTATCATCCACCTCTTCAACCGAAAAGCTTTTATCGACAATCCTCCCTTCCTGATCCAGCAAATACAATTGCGGGATCTCTTCCAGCATATATGTTTCCACAACCGGTGAATCCCAGTATTTCAAGTCACTTACCTGAATGCCTTCAGGTTTTTCTTCCCTGAGATAGTTCATCCAGGATTCTTTTGTACGGTCGAGTGATACCTGGTAATATTCCACTTCCTGATCAGCGTATCTGACATATATATCAGCAAGGAGTTCATTCTGTTTTGTGCTCTCCTGTGACCAGGATGCGTAAAAATAAAGCAGTATAACGCTTCCCCTGAGTGATGACAATGCAATCTCAGTTCCTGTTGTATCGGACAAAACAATATCAGGAGCTGTTGAACCGATATCAGTACGCAACCTCTGTCGGAGTTCCGTCACCCTTCTGTTCAGGTCCTTTACCGCTTCAGAATCCGGATATAATTCAGCCAAACAGGAATCTACCATTGCATAATATCTGAAATCATCTTTATAATCAAAGACGGGTATGTTTCTTCCGAGCTGCTGGTATAAGGCCATTAAACTGGCCAGTGATCCCGGATTCTCTTCGATGAGCTCCATTGAAAACCGGCGGTGCTCTCCGACAATCTGATCATACGTACTGTCGATCCGGGCTTTTATTGCTTCAAAATCCGCTTCATCACGACTGTTCTCAAATTCAGTGCTGATTCTGGTAATTTCCCGCAGCGTCGCTGCCTGTCTGGACACCATTTTCTGTATTAGCCTGGAATCCTTCGAACCTTCAACATAGTAATCATGATCAAATGCAGCTGCATTTCCCGTTATGCTGATATGATCACCGGGATGAATGATCAGATTGATGTATTGTCCGGGTTGAAAAAACAGGACAAAAAAATCAGGTATCGTTGTATGTCCTCTCAATGAGTATGTTCCCGATTTTCCGGGCATGGCCGAATCAACTGCTACCGGTCCCGAAAGGGTTTGCCTCGACAGGTACATCTGCTGATTCCCGGATCCCTTTGCCGCGTACTCCACAACAAAATTGCTCCTTTCCTCACTGCAGGAAACAAGCACAACCGCAAACACGATGAGATGAAGGAACAAACGCATGTCCTGTACATTTCAAAACCTCAAATTTATATTATTCCTTAAGATATTAACAACTCCCGGGGATTTATTTGGTCTGTTTCCCTGTAAAACCGGTTCATGTAAATTTCACATCAAACCCATTAAAAATAGTAAACAAATTGTAATTTTGACCTGTAACGAGTTGAAAACCCAGTAAAAAAACAACTTAAGATCATATGATATCACTGAATTATTTATTACCTTGTAACAATAATTTGTGACCCGCATGACCTATCTCAAAATTGATAAAACCCAGCTTATTAATCTTGAATACTCGCTCAACCGGGAGATCATCAGAAGCAACAGGGCAGGCTCATATTGCAGTACTACAATAATTTATTGTAATTCGCGCAAGTATCACGGACTGCTCGTCACACCTCTGGAATATCTTGATGGTGACCGACATGTATTGCTTTCATCATTCGATGAGACCATAATTGAAGGAAACAATGAATTCAACCTCGGGATCCATAAATACCAGGGTGATATTTACTTTCCCAGGGGACATAAATATGTTCGTGATTTTAAAGTCGATCCCGCTCCTACTTTATTCTATCGTGTCGGTGGAGTCGTGGTTAAAAAAGAAAGTATCCTTGTGGAGAAAGAAGAACAATTCCTGATCCGTTATACCATTGTCGAATCGGATGTTCCTATACGTTTAAGATTCAGGCCCTTTCTTGCGTTCCGGAACATACACAAGCTCAGTTCGGCCAATCTTTACGCAAATACGAAATTCAGGCTTGTGCCCAATGGAATCAAGATAAAGCTTTATGACGGTTACCCTTTTCTGCATATGCAATTCTCAAAGGAAGCGGAATTCATTCCGGCACCTGACTGGTATTATGGAATCGAATATTATAAGGAGATGAAAAGGGGATATGATTTCAAGGAAGATCTGTTTGTTCCTGGTTATTTTGAGCTATCTTCCAAAAAAGGAGATGTTCTTGTCTTTTCTGCCGCTACATTTAATACCAGTACAGAACAATTGAAACGAAAGTTCAGTATCGAACTGGGCAACAGAGTCCCCCGAGACAGCTTTAAAAACTGCCTGATCAATGCATCACAACAGTTTTTCGTTAAGAAGAACAAAAAAACGGAGATCATTGCAGGTTTTCCCTGGTTCGGTACATGGGGACGTGACACGTTTATTGCATTACCCGGATTGACCCTTGCGGTAGGAGATGTTAAAACATGCAAGGATGTTCTGGACACGCAGGTTAAAAAGTTGAAAAACGGCCTTTTCCCGAATATGGGATCGGATGATGACCCTGCATTCAATTCCGTTGATGCCCCGCTGTGGTTTTTCTGGGCTGTGCAGCAATACTCCAGAATGATCAAGTCTTATACTTCAGTCTGGCGGTCCTACGGTAAGGCCATGAAATCCATACTTGAGGCATACAGACAGGGTACATCATTTAATATCAGGATGCATGATAACGGGTTGATTTATGCAGGCGAAACAGGCAAAGCCCTTACCTGGATGGATGCCGTCGTAAACGGGAAGCCTGTAACACCGAGGATTGGTTTTCCTGTTGAAGTCAATGCGTTGTGGTATAACGCTTTGGTATTCAGTTTGGAACTCGCAAAAAGGGCAAAGGATGAGGAGTTTATCAGCAAATGGGGAGATCTGCCCCACCTGGTCAAAGAATCCTTTAATACTATGTTCTGGGACTTTAGTAAAGGATATCTGGCAGATGTGGCAGATTACAGCGCAACCGACTGGACTGTAAGGCCCAATCAGATCATTGCAGCATCCATGGAATACACACCAATCGAAAATGCTGTCAAGAAATCCGTCCTGACGGTAGTTGAAAGGGATTTGCTGACTCCGAGGGGATTGAGGTCTCTTTCTCCCAAGAATGAAAATTATATAGGAGTATACAAGGGTAACCAGGAGCAGCGTGACCAGGCCTATCACCAGGGGACAGTCTGGCCATGGTTGCTGGAGCATTACTGTGAGGCTTATATCAGCCTTTATAAGGAAAGCGGAGTGGCTTTCCTGAACAACCTGATCAATGGTTTTGAACCGGTTTTAAATGAACTGGGTGTTGGAACAATACCTGAGATCTTTGATGGTGACCCCCCCCATGAGCCTCGTGGAGCAATTTCTCAGGCCTGGAGCGTTGCGGCACTTTTAAGGATCATTGCATTAACAGAGAAAATAACAGTAAACAAACCTGAAGCCTGAATCTTGGAGAAAATATGCACAACATGCGTATATTGATGTTCGGATGGGAATTCCCTCCTCATATATCGGGAGGGCTTGGAACAGCGTGTTATGGACTGACAAAAGGATTGTGCAGTGTCGGCATTGATGACATTCTTTTTGTTGTTCCGAAGACATATGGTGATGAAGAAAAAAACAATCTGCAGATACTTGATGCGGGTGAAATTGTTATCAGTGACAAGATCATTGACTACCGGGGTTTTTTCAAAGAGATGCATTTTATTGAGGTCGGCTCTTCCCTGGTCCCCTACACCTCTCCGGAAGAATATGAAGCCCTGCAAACCCAAAACATCAATGAATCAAAATATTTTATACATTCTTCTTTCTCCGGCAAATTAAACTTCACAGGAGGATACGGGACAAATCTCTTTCAGGAAATCGCCAATTATGCTGTTGTGGCATCTGTAATTGGCATGCAGTATCAGTTCGACATCATTCATGCCCACGACTGGCTGACATTCCCTGCAGGCATTGCAGCAAAAATGGTTTCCGGCAAACCCCTTATTGTCCATGTACATGCAACAGAATTTGACCGAAGTGGCGGAAATGTCAATCCGGGTGTTTATGAATTAGAAAAATCCGGTATGCAGGCTGCCGACAAAGTGATTGCTGTTAGCAACCTCACCCGTAGTATCATTATCGAAAAATATGGTATTCATCCCGACAAGGTTGTCACGGTCCATAATGCTGTTGAACCCGCTTCAGGCTCCGAAATGTTGCAGAGTCAAAAGATGGCCGGCGACAAAGTTGTTACATTTCTGGGCCGGGTGACCATGCAGAAAGGCCCCGAATATTTTGTCGAAGCAGCCCACCTCGTACTGCAAAAGATGAACAATGTACGATTCGTCATGGCGGGCAGCGGTGATATGCTTTACAGAATGATCTGGCGGGTTGCGTCTTTAAGGATGGGCAGGCGGTTTCATTTCACCGGATTTCTTAAAGGAGACGACGTTAACCAAATGTTTTCATTGAGCGATGTATATGTGATGCCTTCAATATCAGAACCTTTCGGGATCTCACCTCTTGAAGCCCTGCAATCCAATGTGCCGGTTATCATATCGCGGCAGTCAGGTGTTTCTGAAATTCTGAAACATGCGATTAAAATTGACTTTTGGGACATTCATGCCATGGCAGATGCAATTTATGGCATCCTGAACTATGAAGGGCTTTCATCAATGTTTAAAATTCATGCCCGGGATGAGGTAGATAACCTTAAATGGGAGAATGCAGCTGCCAAGGTAAAAGATATTTATGTCGGAATTGGATAATACTGTAACCAAATAGATTCCTGCTACATGAGAAATATATGTATATACTTTCAGATCCATCAGCCAATGAGGTTAAAACGTTATCGATTTTTCAATATAGGTAACGATCATTATTACTATGATGATTATCTGAACGAATCCGTTATTAACCGTCTTGCCGAAAGAAGCTATCTGCATGCCAACAAAGTGATCAGAAATATTATTAAGAATTTCGGGAAACAATTTAAGGTTGCATTCTCCATTTCGGGGATCACACTCGATCAGTTTGAACTTTATGCACCCGAAGTGATTGAAAGTTTTCAGAAACTGGCAAAGACAGGCAGTGTAGAGTTTCTGTGCGAAACATATTCCCACTCCCTTGCATCACTGCGAAATAAGGATGAGTTCACAAAGCAGGTATACAAACAAAAGCAAAGAATCAGGGATCTTTTTGACCAGGAACCTACAGTTTTTACGAACACCGAACTCATCTATTCCGACAGTATCGGAAATGATGTTGCTGAAATGGGATTCAATGCCATGATCACAGAAGGCGCCAAACATATACTGGGTTGGAAGAGCCCGAATTATTTGTATTGCAATGCGATCAATCCCAGATTAAAAGTTTTGTTGCGTAATTTCAGACTTAGCGATGATATAGCATTCCGTTTTTCCAACCGCAACTGGTCAGAATTTCCGCTGACCGCTGATAAATTTGTGGGCTGGCTGAACAAACTGGATAAAAAGGAAGAAACCGTGAACATATTCATAGATTATGAAACTTTCGGGGAACATCAGTGGATGGAATCGGGAATATTTGAATTTCTTACAGATCTTCCTGAAAAGGTATATAAAAAATCCAATTTTACTTTCAGCACACCTGGTGAGATTGCATCGAACCTTTTACCGGTATCAGCCATCAGCGTACCCTATCCTGTTTCATGGGCCGATGAAGAGCGTGACATTACAGCCTGGCTGGGTAATGATTTGCAGCTGGATGCTTTTAACAGATTGAGTCAGTTTTCGGAACGGATGAACCGGTGCAAGGACATTAAAATTTTAAAGGACTGGCAATATCTTCAGTCCAGTGATCATTTTTATTATATGTCCACCAAATTCTTTTCTGACGGTGCCATTCCGGTATATTTCAATCCTTACGAATCACCTTATGACGCCTATATAAATTATATGAATGTACTGAGCGATTTCGGCATACGTTTGCATGCCCAGGTACCCGAAGGAAGCCTTGATAATGAAATTGTGAAGCTCACACATACCATTGATGAAAAAGACGAACTTATAAAAAAATATGAGGCCGAACTTCAAAGACTCACATCAACCAAGACGAAAATAGTGACCGCCAAAAACAAGACAACTTCCACCAAAAGAACAGGAAAAACTTCTGCAAGTAAAAAGTGATAACTATTTCCAAAAAATTGCGAATAATTTAAACCCAATTCGTATTTTCACCTTTCAATTAATGAGGTATAGTTTTATTAACATGCTTTGAATTAATATTTTATATGGACAAATTCACACTTTTACCCGATTATCTGTTTGAAGTCAGCTGGGAAGTATGCAACAAAGTTGGTGGAATACATACTGTGATCTCAACAAAAGCCCTTACACTGGTAAACAAACTTCATAACAATCTAATACTCATTGGTCCGGATCTGATAAAGGATGATTCCGGGACCAATCCTGAATTCTCAGAAGATCCCTTGCTTTTCAGCTCGTGGAAAAAGCATGCTGAATCTGAAGGTTTGTTTTTCAAGATCGGAAGGTGGAACATAAAAGGGCAACCTATTGCAATCTCTTTGAATTTTTCCAACTACATCAAAGACAAGGATGAAATATTTTCTGAGTTCTGGGAGCATTATAAACTCGATTCGATTTCAGGACAGTGGGATTATATAGAACCCATTTTATTCGGATATACAGCAGGTAAGGTCATCGAAAGTTTTATCAGGTATAACCTGAGTACACACGACCGGATCATCGCTCATTTTCATGAGTGGATGACAGGAAGCGGGCTGCTTTACCTGAAAAAGGAACTGCCCCAGGTAGGTACGGTCTTTACAACCCATGCAACGGTAATCGGACGTTCCCTGGCAGGAAACAATCGTGCCCTTTATAAAAACCTGGATTCCTATAATAGTGAGGAAGTGGCAAAAGAATTTAACATCATTTCAAAACAATCTGCAGAACAGCTTTCTGCTCAGCAGGCAGATGCTTTTACTACTGTCAGTGAGATCACAGCCCGGGAATGCAGCCAGTTCCTGAAAAAGAAAGTTGATGTGATCACACCGAACGGTTTTGAGGATTCTTTCATTCCTTCCGGAAATGAATTCATCACAAAGAGAAAGGAAGCCAGAATAAAGCTGCTTGAAGTGGCCGGTTTGTTGTTCAAAGAAAATTTTGACAATGAGACTTTTATGATCGCAACCAGTGGTCGTTATGAATTCAGAAATAAAGGAATCGACCTGTTCATAGATGCATTGGGTGTACTGAATAAGTCAGCAAACCTGAAACGTCCGTTAATTGCCTTTATCCTGATTCCGGCCAACCATTACGGTCCGAAAAAGGACCTGTTGGCTGGTCAATTGAGTGAAAACGGTGCATTCGGATCTAAATACCTGACCCATAATCTGCATGATGCAGAATGGGATCCCATTCTTAACAGGATCAAAAAAGCAGGTCTTGGAAATGATTCTTCAGATGCGGTCAAGGTTGTGTTTGTCCCTTCATATTTAAACGGTAATGATGGGATTTTTAACAAACCTTATTACGATCTACTCATTGGCTTTGATCTTACAGTATTCCCATCATATTATGAACCATGGGGTTACACACCCCTTGAGAGTCTGGCTTTTTCAGTCCCTACCGTTACCACGACACTTGCTGGATTCGGCCTCTGGACAAAACAACATAGCGATGATCCGGGTAACAGCATTACCATCATTGAGAGGAATGACGACAATGACAATGTGGTAGTCGAAAATATGGTCAAAGCAATGGCAAACCATTATGCATTTTCCGAATCGGAAAGAAAAGAAGCACAGCAAAAGGCATTTGAGGTTTCGAGAAATGCCCTTTGGAGTTCATTGATCGAAAATTATACACAGGCATTCGGACATGCAATGCAAAAAGTTGAAAACCGGGCGGACCAGTTTGTTGAAATTGAGGAAAGGCCCCATGAACTTATTCATGAGCACATTCCTCCATCCGGCATTACACCGTCCTGGAAGAAAATTGTTGTGCGTTCAAAACTACCTGATGAGCTCTACAAACTTGGTGAACTGATTCAAAATTTATGGTGGACATGGGACGAAGAGGCCCAGGAATTGTTTGAGGTGATCGATCCTGAAATCTGGTTCAAATGCAACCAGAATCCTGCAATTCTGTTTGAACAGGTTAAACAGAAGCATTTGCAGGAATTGGGGAACAATAAGGACTATCTGGAAAAACTTGACAGGGTTTATGATCGTTTCACCACCTATATGTCAGAAAAAGTTACTGAAAGTCCTCATATTGCTTATTTTGGCATGGAATACGGCCTTCACAATTCGCTGAAAATTTATTCGGGCGGTCTTGGTGTTCTGGCGGGAGATTATATGAAAGAAGCAAGTGACCAGAAAATCAACATAACCGGAATTGGCTTATTGTACCGATATGGATATTTCAGCCAGATGATCACGACACGAGGTGATCAGCAGGCATCCTATGATCTTCAGCATTATTCAAAATTACCGTTAAAACCCATTAGGGATGAAAACAATAAATTCATTCTGGTGAGGATTATGTTGCCGGGAAGGCCCCTGTATGCCCGGATCTGGGAACTTAATGTCGGCAGGATCAAGGTATATCTGCTGGATACCGATTTTGAAAGCAATCTTGATGAAGACCGTGTAATTACGCACAACTTATACGGAGGCAGCAATGAAAACAGGTTGAAACAGGAGTTATTGCTGGGTATTGGCGGAATCAGGGTCCTTGGGGTTCTCGGAATCGAGGCTGATCTTTTCCACAGCAATGAGGGACACAGTGCGTTTATCGGATTAGAACGGATGCGGCATTACATTCAGAACGAGAATCTGACTTTCCTTGAGGCCAAGGAAATTGTTAGAAGCTCCACCCTGTTCACAACACATACTCCGGTTCCGGCAGGGCATGATGAATTTGAAGAAGACCTGTTGCGCAAATACATCGGACATTATCCTGAGAGGCTGAAAATCAGCTGGAATGAACTCATGACTCTGGGACGCTCCAGTCATGATGCCTGGAACGAAAAGTTCAACATGAGTTTTCTTGCCGCCCACCTGTCTCAGGAAATGAACGGTGTCAGTCTGCTGCACGGTTCCGTCACCCAGCAGTTGTTCTCCAAACTGTGGCCAGGTTACCTGACTGAAGAACTGCATATCGGTTATGTCACGAACGGTGTACATTATCCAACCTGGACCGGCAAGAAATGGAAAAGACTTTATCGTGATACTTTCGGCAAAGACTTTGAAAACAACCTGACAGATACTTCATTGTGGGAAAAAATCCATGATGTTCCCGACAAAACCATCTGGGATGTAAAACAATATTACAGGTCAGTCCTGATCAATACCATTAAGGACAGGATCAAGGAAAACTGGATAAGAAGGCACGAAGATCCGAAAACCATCGTGGCAGTAAACAATCACCTGTCAGAAAATTCACTGACCATTGTATTTGCCAGACGTTTTGCAACTTACAAAAGGGCACATCTGCTTTTCAGGGATCCTGAAAGACTGGCTCGTATACTGAATATTCCGGATAAACCTGTCCAGATTATCTTTGCCGGGAAAGCGCATCCTCATGATAAAGCCGGACAGGATCTGATCAGAATGATTGTGGAAATATCACGCAAGCCGGAATTTGTGGGCAGAATCATCTTTCTTCAGGATTATGATTTGAATCTGGCTAAGATACTGCTGCAGGGAGCTGACATATGGCTGAATACACCCACAAGGTCACTGGAAGCATCCGGAACAAGTGGTCAAAAGGCGGTACTGAACGGGACTTTGCATTTCAGCGTTCTGGATGGCTGGTGGATTGAAGGCTACCAGCCGGAAGCCGGGTGGGCACTTACCAACGAAACGACATACGAAGATCTGGCCTTACAGGATGAACTCGATGCGGAGATCATTTATACCCTTCTTGAACAGGAAATCATACCTGCTTACTATGAGCGGAACAGTGAAGATGTACCTGAAGAATGGGTCAGGTTTATTAAAAATTCAATTTCCCAGATCGCTCCTCATTTTGTCACCAAGCGCATGATAAATGATTACAGCCAAATGTTTTACAGCAAGCTTTACAACCGTACAAAACAAATGCGGACAGATGACTTTGAGCTTGCCAAACGAATATCGTCCTGGAAAAAAAGAATGGGATATGCCTGGCCCAATATCAATGTGCTGGAGGCAAAAGTATTTGCGAACGGATCCGATATCTGCAAAATGGGCAAAGCGTACACGGGAATTGTTGTTCTTGATCTGAATGAGATCTCCCCCGATGATGTGGGAGTTGAACTTGTGCTGACAGAAAACGGGGAACGTATTATTGATGTTCAGAAATTTCAGTTGGACAAAACCGAAGGGGACAAAGCATTTTTTACAGCTGAGATACGTGTTAACCAGGCCGGTACTTTCAGTTATGGAATCCGCATTACACCAAAGAACGATCATCTGCCGCACCGGCAGGATATGAGTCTGATCAGGTGGATTTAATCCGAAAAGATTTTTATCATATTGCTTACCCTGAAGCAACATATTTTAGTACTTTTAAACACATAATAAGGTTGGAACTAAATATTCCCCTGCAAAAATTCATCACAATAAATGATACGGGCCTGGAAAATAAGGGAAAATGGCTTTAATGACACAGTTAATAAATTGGCAGATGAACTGTCAGTAAGTCCCGTAATATCTTCACTACTGGTCCAGAGGGGAATTCAAAGCTTCGAGCACGCGAAAGCTTTTTTCCGGCCTGATCTGAAACAGCTTTATAATCCCTTTCTTATGAAGGATATGAATAAGGCTGTCCAACGTCTGACGACCGCTCTGGAAAAGGAACAAAAAATACTCGTATACGGCGATTATGATGTAGACGGCACTACATCTGTTGCGATGGTATATACTTTTCTGAAAAAGTACCATCATTTGATTGACTATTATATTCCCGAACGTTATGCCGAAGGTTATGGCGTATCACAAAAAGGTGTTGAATATGCAATAGAACATGGCATTTCACTGATTATTGCATTGGATTGCGGAATCAAAGCACTCGAAAAAGTTGCATTTGCCAAAAGTCATGATATTGATTTTATTATCTGTGATCATCATACTCCCGGGGATGTATTGCCCGATGCTGTTGCTGTGCTCGACCCGGAAAGACCGGATTCCGGATATCCTTTCAGATATCTTTCAGGCTGCGGTGTTGCATTTAAAATGCTGCAGGCTTTTTCCAACGTGAATCACATACCCTTCGAAGAGATTGCGGATTTTCTCGATCTGCTGGCGGTCAGTATAGCATCTGACATAGTTCCCATGATCGATGAGAACAGGATTCTCACGTATTTCGGTTTGAGAAAACTCAATGAAAATCCTTCCGTTGGACTAAAATCAATCATTAAGGTTGCTGGTCTGGCTGAGAAAACAATTGCTGTCGACGATATCATTTTTAAGATAGGGCCCCGGATCAATGCTGCGGGCAGGATTGAATCGGGAAAACAGGCTGTCGCATTGCTGACCTCCCGGGATCCCGATGAAGCCATGTTACATTGCGAAAAAATAAATTTCCACAATCAGACCCGTCGCAACCTTGATAAATCCATTACGGAAGAAGCCATTCAGGAGGCATCTTCAGTATCGCACAAATACAAATATTCCGTGATCCTCTTTAATCCTGGCTGGCACAAGGGAGTTGTGGGAATTGTGGCCTCAAGACTGATCGAAATCTTTTACCGACCCACCGTGGTTTTAACGGAATCTAACGGACTTGCAACAGGTTCCGCACGCTCAATACCTGGCTTTGATCTGTATGATGCAGTAAGTCAGTGTGCCGACCTTTTGGAAAGCTATGGCGGACATAAATATGCAGCGGGACTGACACTGAAAACTGACAATTTGCCTAAGTTCCGTGAACGTTTTGATGAGGTGGTAAGTAATTCAATTACACAGGATCAGCTTATACCGCAGATTGAGATTGATACGGAACTGAATTTTAAAGATATCACTCCAACACTCTTCAGAATCATTAAGCAGTTTGAACCATTTGGACCGGAAAATACAAATCCCGTGTTTTTTGCTGAGAATGTTTCCGACAATGGCTATGCCCGACGGGTAGGTGCTGAAGAAGATCATTTGCAGCTGGGTCTGATACAGGAAGAACAGCCTTTCAGTGTCTATAAAGCCATTGCATTCAATCAGGGTTCATGCCTGACGCAGATCAAGACCGGAAAAGCCTTTGATATTGCATATACCCTGGAAGAGAACACGTTCAGAGGAAATTCCACCATTCAGCTGATCATAAAAGACATAAAATTTGACAGGTAACAGGAAACAGATGATGCGTATTGGTTATGATGCAAAACAGGCATTTTTTAACAAGAGTGGACTGGGAAGTTATAGCAGAAACCTTTTGCATGGTCTTGCCAAAAACTATCCGGAAAATGAGTACTTTCTGTATACGCCAGGTATCGATTTTGGTCTGTTTGAACCTCAGCCGGATCAATTTTCAATAAAAGCGCCAAAAAAACTGTTCCACAGAATCTTCAGATCATACTGGCGTTCATTTTCTTTATCACGCCAACTGAACATGGACCGCATTGATATCTTTCACGGACTGACCCATGAAATCCCATACAACTTTCCCATGAACAAGATTAAATCTCTGGTTACCATACATGACCTGATATTCTTAAGACTGCCGCATCTTTACAGGGCAATTGACCGGAGTGTTTATGAACACAAGATTCGTTATGCTTGCGCAACATCAAACAGAATTATTGCTGTCAGCAAACAGACTGCGATGGATATTATGGATTTTTTCGATGTCAACGAGGAAAAAATTGATGTCGTTTATCAGGGATGCAATCCTATGTTCAGCCGGGATCTTCCTCAGGTTGAAAAGGAAATCCTGCGATTGAAATATTTGTTGCCCAAATCATTCATATTGTATGTCGGGACAATTGAAGAACGCAAGAATCTGCTGACTCTGATAAAGGCATTGTATTATAGTAAGATAGATATTCCCCTTGTCGTGATTGGCAAGCACACCCGTTATCTGAACCGGATCATTGAGTTTATTGAAATGCACGGTCTGATTAACGTCATTTTCTGTGATGCTGTCCAGAATCAGGATCTCCCGGGTATTTACCAGCTGGCTGATTTATTTGTTTACCCTTCCATTTTTGAAGGTTTCGGAATTCCTATTCTTGAAGCACTTTATTCCAAAGTACCTGTCATTACATCCAAGGGGGGGTGTTTTGCTGAAGCAGGCGGACCATCAACCTTATATGTCGATCCCAACAATGTGGATGAAATGGCTGCTGCAATCAAGAAGGTCCTGTCCGATAAACGCCTCAAAGAAACGATGATAAAGGATGGATACCGGCATGCGAGAAAATTTGATGAGGAGAAAGTCAGTTCAAACATCATTAACGTATATCAACAAGTGGTGGATAATGCTTGATGACCTGAACAATGCACTTGGTGTACTTATTAAAGGAGGAATCATCCTGTATCCAACCGACACAATCTGGGGAATCGGATGCGATGCCACAAATGAAAACGCTGTGGAAAAAATCTATACTGTCAAGAAAAGAAAGGATGCAAAAAGCATGATCATATTGATCGATTCTGAAGCGAAACTTTCCAGGTATGTGAACAGTATTCCCGATATAGCCCCTGAACTTATCCGTGTTGCGGATAAACCCCTGACTATTGTTTATCCGGGGGCACAAAACATTGCTCGGAACCTGGTTGCAGAGGATGGATCGGTTGGGATTCGGATTGTACGGGACAAATTCTGTAAAGCCCTGATCAGTGAATTTGGAAAACCAATAGTTTCAACCTCTGCGAATATCAGTGGCTCATCATGGCCATCGAATTTCAGCAACATCGAAACGATGATTTTAGAATCCGTCGATTATGTCGTTCAATGGAGGCAACAGGAAAAATCTGCCGGCCGGCCGTCGGGGATCATAAAACTGGAGCTGAACGGAGAAGTTAAGATTGTCAGGTCGCCTTAATGATAGGGTAATAAGCGAACTGCCTGATAAATAATGTTATCCCTTCCCCCTGTTTCTTATGGAATTGCTTAATTCCACGTCGGCAAAAATGAGTAATTCTCAGAATAATACATCATCTGGTCGCTATATGAACCACTGTAATTGATACGGATGTCTGTAATCTCACCGTTTTCCTCAATCAGTTCATAATTTGGATTGAGGAAACCTCCATAAGGCGCAAGGTTCAGTTTCTCATAGCGTGCGAGCACTTCTTTGTGCAGATCACGGTCAAACCGTATACCGTAGTAGGTTTCAACCAACGCTTTGCCCGCATCGTAATCCCCCTCTGATTTGATGCGCTGAACCTCAGCAAGAAGTTCTCCGAACAAGTTCCTGAGTTTTTCAAAATCATTGATCCGGTAGTAGGTCTTTCCGTCCCGTTTGAATTCTTCAATAACATTGTCATCTTTACCTTGTTCATATGCCCAACGTGAAATGATCTGACGACAACGCATATGAGCCTGCTCAATGTCTTTGCCATCTTCGATCCGCACCAGTTGTGTCATCAAACCGTTCCGGATATAAGCCAGATATTTTGCCTTAACAGCATCATAATCCGGGAGCAGTCCCAGCTCCAACATTTTAATATCGGCAATGAAATACAACGAGAACAGGTCTGCCCTTACTTCCTCCAGTGGTGAGGCATAGTTTTTCAGGGCATCCGGACTCGTCCCCGGCAACAATTGCCCTGAACCGTGTCCCAGACATTCATGAAGGTCGACCTGAAGATTATCGGCCTGATATCCGTATCTTCTGACCAGTTCAATCTCCTCCTGACCCGATGCAAACTCATCGAGGAATCCGCTTTCCAGGTTAACCTGATCGTTTGCGTAAGTAATGTTTTCGATGGTGACTGATTTGGAACCGTGATGCTTTCTGATCCAGTCGGCATTCGGCAGATTGATGCCTATCGGAGTTGCCGGATAACAATCTCCCCCAAGTATGGCAACAGTAATAACCTTGGCCGTAACACCCTTCACTTCATTCTTCTTAAACCTTTCATCTATTGGTGAATGATCCTCAAACCACTGGGCATTTGCACTGATTATTTCTGTTCTTCTTGTTGCTTGCAGATCTTTAAAATTGACCAGGGCTTCCCATGTGGCTTTCATTCCGAGCGGATCCTCATAGGTTTCAATAAAACCGTTTACAAAGTCAATCCTCGAATCCAGATCATTTACCCAGAGTACGCTGTATTCATCGAACGTTTTCAGGTCACCGGTAATATAATATTCTGCCAGCTTATCGATTACTGCCTGTTGTTTTTCATTTTCTGCAACTTGGGAGGCTTTTTCAAGCCAATGTATGATCTGCGAAATGGCTTCATCATAAAGGCCCCCCAATCTGTAGACTTCTTCCTTCAGCTTCCCGTTCTCCTTTACCAGTCTGGAATTCAATCCGTATGAAACGGGTGTTGTATCACCCGGAATCTTCATACGGTCATAAAAATTTAATGCCTCCTGTTCTGTTACATCTTCATAAAAGTTCACTGCCGAATTGGCGACAATATCTTTCCCTGTATCTGAAAATACTTTTTTCGGCAATACATGAGGATTAAACATCACCGGAATGATCTCCTCCAGAAATTCACCGGCAGTTTCTCCTTCCCTGAGCGGAAGCGCACTTGAATCCGACTGATGAACAAGTTCTATGAAATATTCCCTGGAGAATTCCGGTTTGAACTTATCTGATGAGTAATGGTGGTAGATACCGTTAGAAAACCACACCCTTTTGGTGTAGGTCTCAAAATCCCTGAATTCATCAGTGTCGCGATCGCCCGCATAACTTCCGTATATGGTTTCGAGCGTCCTTCTGATCGCAAGGTTGTATTTTCCGTTCTGGTCATAAATAATATCCCTGCCACAAAGTGCAGCCTGACTTAAATAATAGACCAGCCTTTTCTGATTCAGACTTAAGTCCTCAAAACCGGGTACCTTGTATCTCATGATTTTCAGGTCTGCAAACTGCTCTACAAAAAAATCAAAATCTTCAGATGATGATGCTTCCGAAGATCTGTCACTCCCGCATCCCGATATTACTCCAAAACCAATAATCGCTGTCATTATCATATATTTATTTGTGCTCATGATCCGCAATAATGATCTCCTTTTCATTTTCAATTGGTATTACATGATTTAATTCATCTGTCAGCATTATACTTATATCCCAATTGCATGGAACTGTTCTTATTCTGCCAGATTCGTTATTTTATCCGCATGCTTTTTGGTCCAACAACAGCATCCTGAATCAATACGATCCTGACCATTTAACAGATTCAGCATTTGCACAAGGATCAGATCTTCACTTTTCTGATCCTTTTCATTGCTTCAATGACGTGATCACGGTCAGCAAAAGCAGAGAACCTGAAGAAACCTTCACCCGAGGGACCGAAACCGGAACCCGGAGTACCCACTACGTTGGCTTCATGCAACAATTTATCAAAAAGGTCCCAGGATTTGATGTGATCACCGGCTTTAAACCAGACGTACGGGGCATTTATGCCTCCATATACCTTATACCCTGTTTCCAGCAGATTTTCTCTCAAAATAGCCGCATTCTCCATATAATAATCAATCACCTGCTGAACCTCCTTTTTCCCCTTCTCTGAATAAACTGCTGCGGCTGCTTTTTGCACCGGATAAGAAACCCCGTTGAATTTTGTGGTATGCCTTCTGTACCAGAGTGGATGCAAAGCCAACGGCTCGCCTCTGTCGTTAAAGGCCTTCAGTTCTTTGGGAATGACCGTAAAAGCACATCTCGTTCCTGTGAAGCCGGCCTTCTTTGAAAAACTTCTGAATTCAATGGCGACATTCCTTGCCCCCTCAATTTCGTATATGGAATGCGGAATATCCATTTCTGTGATAAAAGCCTCATACGCTGCATCAAAAAGAATGATTGATTTTCTTTCCAGCGCATAATCCACCCATCTTTTCAGTTGAGAACGGGTTGCCACAGTACCTGTCGGATTGTTGGGGAAACACAGGTAAATGATATCTGCTTTTTCATCCGGGATTTCAGGGATAAATCCTCCGGACTCAGTGCACGGAAGATATTTGATCCCTTCAAAATAACCATTTTCTTGTATGTATCCGGTCCTCCCTGCCATCACCGTTGAATCGACATAAACCGGATAAACCGGATCCGGTATGGCAATCCGGTTATCGGTGCCGAAAATCTCCTGAATGTTACCCGTATCACATTTTGAACCGTCTGATATGAAGATTTCATCAAGATCCACGTGAACGTTTCTTGTTTCATATTCATTTTTGCTGATGAGTTCCCTCAGAAACTCATATCCCTGTTCCGGTCCGTATCCCCTGAAGGTACGGACATCAGCCATCTCTTCAACACCCTCATGAAATGCTTTGATCACGCTGGGAGCCAGAGGCCTTGTAACGTCGCCGATTCCCATCCGGATGATATCTGTTCCGGGATGTGTATTTGCATATTCACTGACCCTTCTTCCGATCTCCGGGAACAGATAACCCGACTGCAATTTTAAATAATTTGAATTTAAATGTGCCATAACCCACAAATTTGAATTCGCCGCAAAGATAATGAACCCTGTAAAATACTTTCCCTTTCGGGATTAAGAAAATAATCCTAAGCCATCTTTCAGAATCACAATCAGAATCACAACCAAATCCATGCTCAACAGTTCAAAAAAATATCCATGCCCATGCACACCTGTACCCATACTGTAGTAAATAACTTTTTTATGATATCTTTAAACCTTAATAAATTGATTTTTACGTTTTATCTGAATCCAGATTAATCTATCGCTGATAAGGTTTATTGAAAATGGAAAAGAACTTTTTTGTTAAATCACACGGACTGGGCAATGATTATATTGTGCTCGACCAAAACCATATGGAGTTTAAACTGACAACCTCAGTTGTGAAACGGATATGCGATGTTCATTTCGGAATCGGATCCGACGGGATCCTGTTGAAAACAGATACCAGTAAAGCCGATTTCGGACTCCGGATTTTCAATCCCGACGGATCGGAAGCAGAAAAAAGCGGCAATGGTTTGCGTATTTTCTGCAAATTCCTGTATGATCACGAATTTACCAAGGCCAGGGAATTTACCATTGAAACCAAAGGAGGAATTGCACGTGCAAACATTCTTGAAACAACAAACAACAAGGCCAGGATCATCCGTGTCGATATGGGCCGGGCTGTTTTTGAGCCTTCCAAAATACCTGTCAATCTGGGAACCCACGAATGTATCGATGAGATTTTGATTGCAGGTGACCGGGAATTCAGGATAAACTGTGTTTCCGTCGGCAATCCGCATTGTGTGATCCTCAGGGATCATCTGGATGTAGATGAGATCCTGAAATACGGACCCCTTATTGAGAATCATATTGTATTCCCGAAAAGGATCAACGTGCAGTTTGCCCGACCGGTATCATCTGGTGAGGCCGAGATCCTGATCTGGGAAAGAGGTGCAGGCTATACCCTGGCCTCGGGCAGTTCTTCATGCGCCGTGGCATGTATCATGGCCAAAACAAAACGGACCGGAAAGGACGTTGTCATAAAAATGAAAGGAGGCGATCTGAAAATCCGGATTGATGATCAATGGAACATAAAAATGACCGGCGAAGTCAGGGAAATTGCACATGGCAGTCTGAGTGACGAATTGCTGGAAGATATTGTCTGAAATGATTTTACAGTTTTTACACAAAGTCATCAGTATTTTCACCAGGGATCTGCCCGGCAATCAGGTTAATATCCTCAGTATTCAGGACGTTTTTCCTGTATCCTTCCAAAACCACCCGGATCATGGCTTTCGCAAGCTTATCCGTATCGGTAACATGACTTGAAAACTTTTTCAGAACAGGGTAAAAAGGTTTCATGACCTTATAAACCGAGTTATACAGTGGGGTCCGTGACCGTAACTTTCCTTTGGGTATGATAAAACCTGGTCTGAGCATATAAGCCGCTTTGAAATCCATTGACAACAGTGCGTTTTCCGTTTTGCCCTTTACCCTTGCCCACATCATCCTGCTTTTTTCCGTTTCATCTGTACCAGCACCTGATATATAACAAAATGTCATTCCCGGATTCAGCTCCAATACCAGGTGAGCAAATCGGACAGTCAGATCATATGTGATCTCATGGTATTCCTTTTCTGATAGTCCCGCTGAAGAAGTTCCAAGGCAGAAAAAACAAACATTGTAACCGGCCAGTTCATTCCGGATGGCAGAAATATCAGAAAAATCCTTAATAATGACTTCATTCATTTTCATTTGGGTCAGTCCAATGGAATGTCTGTTTATTACCAGCACGGATTCCACTTCATTGCTTTTCAGGCATTCCAGCAGAACACTCCTGCCGATCATGCCTGTTGATCCTGTGATGATTGCTCTGAGTTTCATGGCATATTTATATTTCTTACCTGTTGTATAATTCGTGTTATAAAATTGGTCTTTCCTTCGGTGTATCCTTCCCGGTCATTTCTGAACTTTTCAGACAACTGCAATTTCAATCTGGCATACTCCCTGGCAACCTCCGGATGATCCCTGAGATAATCCCTGAAATATATTTCATCCCAGTCATTCTTGTACCGGACATGAATATGAAAGGACAATTTCTCAAGTCCTTTTTCCGAATAACCCTTTACAAACATCATATGTGGTGGAGGATTCTCCGGCCGAGGGATAAAATGATATCCGAGATCCTTCAGCCGTTGCACGATCAGATGCATATCTGTTTCTTGCGGAATCTCAATCAGGATATCAATTGTTGGTTTGGCTTGTAAATCAGGGACCGCTGTGCTTCCGATGTGGTGCAATCCTGTTATGTTTTCAGGTCCAAGTCCCTTTTCTATCCTTTTCTTTTCCTCCTCAAAGTGCCTGGGCCAGTCGGGATCCGGTTCTGAGATCACAACCGGAAAAAGCTTACCCAATTCTTCCGTATTCATTTTATCCAGATCCATTACCATAGCTTTTCAGTCGTGATAAATCCGTTCACCCAATAATTCTTTCTGCATTTTCATGAAATATTTGCTGTAATTTTTGCCGGGACAAATCCCATGACAGGATCAGATTTTCCAGTTTACCATGCATTACATTATCCGTACCAAACAGAACCTTGTCAGAATGCTTTTCAAGAAACCTCTTTGACTGTTCAACATCCCGGTTTAAGGCATAATACCCGCTTCTGCCGGAGACATCACAATAAAAATTATCATATTTTTCCAGCAGCAGGTCTATGATCCCAAAATCCTTTACCGGTCCCCTCTGATAAAAATACCGGTCAGAGATGTCGGAGGAGATGTTGTTCCAGAAATGAGGTCCGTGTCCGACAAATGTAAGTTTGGGATGCTTTGCGATCTTTTTTTCCAACTGATTGAAATCATGAAGATAACCCGGAATACAAATAGAATTACTGCTGATGCGGCTTGAAAACAAATTTGTTTTCTGCGCAAACTTATTGATATAATACCTTGCGACCCCGTTAAAAGCACCGTTCATCAGGAATCCGAATGTCCTTTCCAGGGGATTCCTGTGATTTTCCGTGACATAACGTATTCCGGGTGCTTCCATATGAAAGACCAGTGGTAACTTCAGATCTGAGATAATTTTCAGATATTCTTCCATTGCCTCATCATACCAGCTGTATGCAACTTTCAATTCGCCGCATCCTTTAAGCCCCAGTTTCATATATTTCTCCAGATCACCGCTCAGGGATTTTGATTTCGGGTCAGGTGCATAAAATGGGATGATCCTGTCAGGATACCTGCTGTATACTTCAAATACATCTTCTGCCGAGATGTGCTGGTATAAAGATGGTACGGGCGGATTCATTTCCTCCCAGGTTAACAACCAGCATTTCTCAATCTGATGATCATCCAGGTATTCAATGATTGTCTCCGGATCAAAATCCTCAAAATTCACGTGCAGGTGCGCATCAATTTTTTTCATTTGTTTCCTGTTTTACATTCTTTAAACCGCTTCCATGCCTATAACAATACAAGAATACAATTTTTTTATCTGAACGGTCAATGAAGTCATTTTTTTCTGTTAGAAGATCCAGCGCCCGAGTGCCATAATAATCCCTATCGGAGTCGTTGAAACCAAAGGATGAAAACCTCTTTCATATCCCTTGCTTCTGCACTTCATGACAAGGAAATACTTCTTTGCATGAAAAATTTTTGCTTTTACACCTGTTATTTTATAGATCATATGGGTAATGAGTCCTCCCAGACCGATAAATAATAGTGAAACGGCCGCCTGCCAGGAAAGTCCTGATGCCGTGATCAAATCAAACAAGAGGATCAACAATGCAAAGACAAAAAAGAATGCTTTAATTGCGAACCCGGTTCTGTGAATCCGTAAAGCCTTTTTACTTCTTGGGATCGGGATCCTTACTGCTTTGGCCTTAATGCTTCCCATAGGTCCCACTCCTCCTGCAATACCTGTTGTCTTGTGCATATGGTATACGAAGGGTAAGCCATCGGCTTTTGATCCGGCTGTGAAGTAACAATCTGCATTCCTGATATATTCATCATAACGAACCTTTGCTCTTTGCCGGGCATTACTCCTTGCACGTGATTCAAGATTCCGGAAATCCTTTTCTACCTTAGCTTTACTGGGTATATCAGCCAGTGTCTTTCCATAGTATTTATCGTACAGCAAATCATAGGTAGCTTTCTTCTCCGGATCACCCAGAATCTGATAAGCTTCATTAATTTGTACAAAAAAATCATGAGCCCTTTCATGGATGCTCACGTCAGGATGGTATTCCAGTGCAAGCTCTTTGAACCTGTGCCGGATGATATCATCAGAAGCCTGCCTTGCTAAATTCAGTAATCTGTAATAATTCTTCACTCAATTTTTCTTTTGTAAATCCCCTTATATGCTTATACTTAAAAAGCATTGCCTTAATATTCTGTTTTATTTGGATTGTATAATTATTTAATATTCCAGGTGTTCACGTTGATTGCTTGATCACCTGTTTCATTACTTTCTCCATTCTTTTGATCTGTGAGTCTTTTTCCATTTCCGTGATCCGGTTTTGCAGCAAATCAAGGAATCGACTCTGAGTCCCGGCATCAACAGCCATCAATGATCTTTCAGCATACATCGGCAGTTGCTTTGGGGGACATTTTTGCAATTGCTCCATTAACAATGGAAATGTCATTTCCTTGTATTCTGAGATTCCTGATAATTTTGAAAGGATCCCGACACCATGATCAATGGTAATCACGGAACCTTTATCAACAACTTGCATGATATCCGGCAATAAAGCATATACAGCCTTTGGATTGATCAAAGAGACCGTATCCAAAGCGATCATGGCACCCCAGACCAGCCTGTTGTTTCCTGATTCCAAAAGCCTTCCGAAATCCCTGACATAAGGCGCAATCATTTCCGGATGACCACGTTCACCGATTTCATACAACACCTTAATGCAATCACTCTGAATGTTTTTATCCTTATGATGAAGGTTATCGACAAGTTCTTTGATCCAATCCTGTCGTCCTGATCGGATAATCTTGTCGGCAAGTTCCTGGTTGGGTTCTTCATCCCTCCTGTTTAAAGCTGTTGCGATTAAATCTGTAACTTTCATCCTGATAAATATTGTAGTTTTTAAACATGCCGGATCATTGAATAACATACTCCTGCATGTTAAAAGTACAAAAAATGAACAGGAAAAATTGGCATTATGAATCAGGGAAAAATTTTAGAAAACAACTTATTTTTACCTGGCTGCGTTTTGGAACGAAATACAATATGGACCTGTAAAAAATTCTGTCAAAGAATGTTCTATGTTATTGCCATAATTGCTTTGCTTCTGATTATAGCATTAATCCTTTACAATACCCTGATCAGAAAGAAAAACGATGTTGAAAACGCTTTTGCTTCAATAGATGTTATGCTCAGGAAAAGATATGACCTGATTCCTGCCATCGTTGAGGCTGTGAAAGGCTATATGAAACATGAGAGAGTGTTGCTTACGGAAATTACCTCGCTCAGGATACAGGCTTTATCGGATCATCTGAACGATGATGACCGTGTGATTATAGAGAATAAAATCAGGAAGGGGCTTGCAGACCTTTTCGTGGCTGTGGAAGATTATCCCGACCTGAAAGCAAGCAGGAATTTCCTGCAATTGCAGGCTTCATTGAACGAAGTGGAAGAACAGCTGGCTGCATCGAGGAGGGCTTTTAATGCGGCTGTTACAACATACAACAACAGCGTTGAAGCGTTTCCCTCCAATATCATCGCTTCAATGATGAATTACAGCAGAAGAACCCTGTTTGAAATCCCGGAATCAGAAAGAGAAAATGTAAGTGCAAAAGAACTGATTGACCGCCAGTGATTGTAACACTATTGAAATGAACATCTATCCCAACTTCAGGGAATTCTATGAAAAAGAACTTCGGCCTGATCTCGAGATCATTGACAAAAAAAGGAAACAGGCAGACAGGCGTATTATCACGATCTTGTCGATAACAACCGCCCTGATCACCGGGGAAGTCCTTTTAATATCCGCCAAGCATGAAGCCTTGAGAGTCCTGTTACCAATGATAACTGGCATAACCGGTGTAATTTTCATAAGTATTTTCAGTAAGAGTTACCGGCAGGAATACAAGAATAAAATTATTGCCAGGATAACCCATTATGTTGATGAAGGATTAACCTATTCTCCCGGGGATTCTGTAGCGAAATCAGCATTTGTAGACAGTGCAATTTTCCCCGTTTCATGCGACCGTTTCAAGGGGGAGGACCATTTCAGAGGGAAAATCGGCAAGACCGGGATCGAGTTCTCGGAAGTAGTGGCAGAACACAGAAATACGTCAGGAAGCTCTTCCGGCAAGAAAGAAGACTACTCAATAATCTTCAAAGGGTTGTTTATCATTGCAGACTTTAACAAGCACTTCAGGACCCAAACCGTTGTTCTGCCTGACACTGCGGAGAGGCTGTTCGGAAAATTCGGACAGACACTTCAGTCGATCGCTCCGGTTAGGGGAGATCTGATCAGGCTGGAAGATCCTGTATTTGAAAAAGAATTTTGCGTCTATGGTGACGACCAGATTGAAGCCAGATACATACTAACCCCGGCATTGATGCAAAGGATCGTCATCTTCAAACGCAAATGGAATACCACCGTCTATCTCTCATTCCGGGACTCAAAAGTGACTATAGCCATCAGGATGAACAAAAACCTGTTTGAAACCAGGCTTTTTAAATCTGTGGCCGATTATGCCTTTATGGAGGATAATTTAAGATTTCTGACCCTTCTTACTGAAATCGTGGAGGACCTGAACCTGAATACCAGGATATGGACGAAAGAATAATTGTCTGCAGATTCGTCATTTCTGTTGAAATGAAAAATCAATGAAAAAACCCGGATGCATGTCAAGACTGCAAATCCTCGCATCGACAATGCTTGATGAATTCTATATCAGCTCAAAAACATGGCTGCAGGAAGGGCAGTGATATTTTCATACATCCTCCTTACAACAGGATCGTTACTTAACAGAAATGAACAAAGCAACGGTTTATCGAGTATGGGTCCAAGTCCCCTCAGGTGTCTGGCATCAGCCTCCGATACACGATTGGCCATCTTAACTTCAATTGCAAAATAACCTTTTTCTGTTTCAATAAGAAGATCAATTTCACGGCCATCAACTGTGCGCAAATGATAAAACCATCCCATTAAGTCAGAAAAAATATTCGGGTTTGATAAACAATGAAGTAAATGATTTAGCTGATTATCCGGCAGATTCTCTGCGATGCCACCATTCATTAAATCCTGCCGCTTTAAAATTATCATTAAAAACGACTTCAAGCATCCCGTCAAGTTCAACAAAATTGTTATCACTGGTTCTGATAAACTGTGCCTGCCATTTGGCATAACCTTTATTGTCCTGTACACATACGATCCTGAAATTTGTCCTGATATCCCGCTGAGAATCCTGAGCGCCTTCTGTCCAGTATTTTATGATTTGCTGTAATCCATTTAACGGCATTGAAAAAGGGGTTTCATTATAAACTGCATCTTCTGCAAACAGTTCATGCAATTTCATCGCAGTCTGATTTTCCCATGCACTGAAATATTTTTCAAGCCATTCCTGAAATTCAATTGTATTTGGTTTTTTCATGTACGCCTTTTAATGTTATTTCAAATTTCCGCTTTGATGTATCAGACCATCCGGCCATATTTCTTCATTATAGACTTCATTTACATTGTGAAATGAATTATTCATGAGAATAATGTCTTTGTTTGATGTACCTGAAATGTCAATAAAGCGGTTTGATAAACCGCTAATGCTAAAACCACTGAATGTTATATTATTTGCTTCTTTTATGAATATATTGGCTTTATTGGTCGAATCGCTCTGAAGGGTGATCTGTTGGAATTTTGAATCCCTTATATCTTCAAGAAAAAGACCTGGCCTTGCATCAGGATTATTCGTTCTCAGGTCGATCCTTGAAAAATTCATGTTTTGCGCATGCCTTATAAAAAAGCCGTAAGCCGGAAGCTTACCGAACATGGTGGCTTCCGGATAATCGGTTTCACGCTCTGGAATTTTCCTCTCAATATCATCAATTGTCCCATTCCCTTCAAATTCGACGACAATATCATTCAGATACACATTCTCCACGGGATGCCCCGGAATGCCTGTAATGGAACATCCCAGATCAGTTGTTTTGGTCGCCACAACATCGCTTATCATAATGTTTTTGATTGTCCCTACGTTTTCGATGATTTCGTCATCCCTGTAAGGACGTGCACGGTTCCCCAGCCTGATGAACAACGGACTTAATGTTCCTTCAATCCTTATGTTGCTGATAACAATTCCGTCCATCGTACCTCCGTCCACAATCTCCAGAGAAATTCCGGAAATCCCTTTGATGTCACCATATATCTTGTTATCCCGTACCCGTGAGGGTTGTATAACAATATTCGATATGACTATGTTTTTAAATCCCGTATTGGATTCGGTTCCCATCTTTAAAGCATTGCAATGACTGCTTATCAGACAATTTGTAATTGTTATATTCTCGCAACCCGCATCGGATGTGCTTTTCATGCAAATACCGTCATCATCGGAATCAATGGTTACATTCGCTATGATCACATTTTTGCAACCATCGACATCAATTCCGTCGTTATTCTTGTTGGAATGATTGTATACATTTATACCACGTATCTGGAGCTGTTCACAGGCCAGGTAATGCTGCATCCATGCACCGGAATTCTGCAGGGACAAATTTTCAATCAAAATATTGTAGCAATTGATCAGCTGGATCAGGTGTGGTCTTGTAATGCCCTCATCACCTGAAGTCTGTGGAAATGCCCAGCCTTGTCCGTCAATGGTCCCCTCACCTGATATTGTGATGTCCTGCACATTCTCAGCGTAAATCAGTTGCCGGGTTTCCTCTCTTGTCCGTAAAGCCACAAAATCCGGTTTGATCCGGTCATAATCCTGGATATTCCTGCTGCCAAACAAGATTGCCCCCCTGGTAAGGTATAAAGTAACATGATCTTTGAGGATCAATGTACCGGTCACATAATTACCAGCTGGGATAATTACCTTTCCTCCCTGATTTTGACTGCATGCATCAATCGCAGCCTGAATGGCTTCGGTATTGATTACACTGGTATCCGATACAGCTCCGAAATCCGTTATACAATAATCTCTTGCAATGAGTGGTACAGTGCTGATCGGAAAGAAAAGAACAAAGCAAAGAATAACTCTCATATTATCAAATACTTATCTTGATCCTTTTTCTGAGATCATTCCATGTACCGGTTATTAAGAAACTCTCCTCCATGTATGCAATCATTTTCTCAAACCTTTTCATCGGTACGGCAAATGTAAGTATATTATCGGATACACAGGGCCGGGCAGAAGGGTCAAACAGGCCAAGGACTGCCCTGGGATGGTCCTTTTTACTTTCCAGATAAGGATGGTATACGATTGTGCCGCAACCTGAGCCAAAAGGAGCTATCGTCCCGTTCGGATCAACCTGGTCAAAATTTGCCAGTGTGAATAATCCCGATAATACATCCGGTTTGGCAAAGAAAATGACAACATCCGGATCATCGCTTTCCTCCAGTTTATCCCATCGCTTAAACACAATGTTCTTAACGTTTATCGGAAGATTCTGCTGTTTCTTCATAATTTCCTTTACCATCTCAGGAGTCTGGATGTAGCGTTCTCCTTCCATGGTATCATTTCCACAGGAAAGAAAATATTCAAATCCCGCCCTCATGGTATTTGTAAAACCGAGATATCTTCTGGCTCCGCCACAAGCAACAGAATCCGAATTAAAAAAGATGGATTTACC
>JAFGPB010000040.1 GCA_016926205.1 Bacteroidales bacterium | reverse complement strand
CGGACTGGGTTGGATCACGAAGCTGCAGGACGGCAAGGATCTTATCGATAAGGATTACCTGCAGCAGCAAAAGCTCCGGGGCGTAAAGAACAAACTTGTCGGTTTTAAAATGATTGACAAAGGGATCCCGCGGCAACATTATGAGATCTTAGATGAAGCCAGCGATTGCATTGGCAGCGTGACCTCAGGCACCATGTCACCCGTTCTCAACAAGGGTATCGGTATGGGTTATGTGGCAACTCCGTGGAGTAAACCCGGGGATCAAATTTACATCAATATCAGGAACAAAATGTTGCGGGCGATGATTGTCAGGTTGCCCTTTATTTAAAAAAAAACAACAATTTTTTTCAATCTGATAAATTGTTTTTATTTGTAAAACTCAAATTTCAGAAACGAGGAGGCCTGAAATTTATCAGGGAACAATTCACTACAGATGAATGATTATGATACAGGAAAATCGGTAGAGGTGTGCTTTTCACCGGCACTGTACACGGGATTCAGGAATGATGATGCGATAGTCGTTGTAGTTGACATTCTCCGGGCTACTTCCGCGATCATTACTGCCTTTATGAACGGTGTGAGACGTCTCATCCCCGTCGCAACGCTCGAAGAAGCCCGGGAATATAAGGACAAGGGTTATCTGGTAGCTGCCGAACGTGATGGTATCGTGCGTGATTTTGCAGATTTCGGCAATTCACCCTATAATTTCAGACGGGAGGCAATCGAAAACAGGGATATTGTGTATTCTACCACCAACGGCACACACAGCATTATGATTGCGAAAGAAAGTTACCGGGTGGTCATAGGCGGGTATCTGAACCTGAGCGCACTGACGGATTATATAATTTCTGAGAACAGGAATGTGATCGTGCTGTGCGCAGGCTGGAAAAACAAATTCAACATCGAAGATACACTTTTTGCAGGGGCACTTGTGGAACAGGTGCTTCAGAATCAGAATTTCATGACCATATGCGACTCGACGCACGCTGCAATCGATCTCTGGAACCTGGCAAGGAAAGATGTTCTGGGGTACATCGAGAAAGCCGCCCAGCGCCAACGGTTAAAAAAGAATCAACTGGATGATGTGCTGGAATACTGTCATACAACCGACCTCACCCGTTGTATACCGGTTCTGGAAGAATACTATCTGACCAAACTGGATGTAAAATAATATGATGTGACAATCACATCCGGTGTTGTGCATAACCTGTTGGTAAAAACTTACCGGTATTTTCTGTTAAATTTTTCACAAATAAAATAGATTTTATACTTTTGATCAGATCAGACTGCTTATTATTAATAACTAAAATATATCCTCCTATGAAAAAACATATTTTTAATCCCGGTCCTGCAGTATTGCCCGAATTTACAATTAAGAACACAGCCAGTGCCGTCATGAATTTCAACGATACTGGAATGTCCATCATGGAGATCTCTCACCGCAGCAAAGACTTTGAATCTGTGTTGAATGAAGCTGTTGCTTTATTCAGGGATATCCTGGATATACCTGCAGGGTATTCAGTTTTGTTTTTACATGGAGGTGCCAGTCTGCAGTTTGTCATGATTCCCTACAATTTCCTGAATAAAAAGGCTGCATATCTGGATTCAGGTTCGTGGGCTTCAAAAGCCATCAAAGAAGCAAAGCTTTTTGGGGATGTTCAGATTGTAGCTTCCTCGAAAGAACAAAATTACACGTTTCTACCGTCAGGTTATACTATTCCGGAAGATGCAGATTACTTTCACATTACAACCAACAATACGATCTTCGGTACAGAAATCAAAAAAGATATTGATTCACCCGTTCCTCTGGTCGCGGATGCATCTTCTGATATTTTGAGCCGGCCGATGGATGTGTCAAAGTACGGACTGATCTATGGAGGAGCCCAGAAAAATCTTGGACCGTCGGGTGTGGCATTTGCCATTGTAAAGGAAAGCATGCTTGAAAAGGTGAGCCGACCGGTACCCAGCTTGTTAAACTATAAAATCCATGTGGATAACAATTCGTTGTTTAACACACCTCCCTGCCTGGCCATCTATACATGTTTGCAAACCCTGAAATGGCTTAAAGATCTCGGCGGACTTCAGAAAATCCATAAGATCAACCTCGAAAAATCCGGGATTCTGTATGATGAAATTGAAAGGAACAAATTGTTTATGTCACCCCTCACGAATTCAGATGACCGGTCGATTATGAATGTGGTCTTTGTTTTGAAACCGGAATATGCCGGACTGCAGGAACAATTTTTGGAGCTGGCAAAAACAAAAGGAATTATCGGTATAAAAGGACACCGTTCTGTGGGCGGATTCCGTGCTTCCATCTATAATGCACTGTCGCTCGACAGCGTTAAGGTACTTGTTGATGCCATGAAGGAATTTGAGACCAAAGTCTAAATGGGGATTGATCATTACATTATATTTTTAAACTCAGATTTTTAAAAAACTTGAATACGATGCATACGATATTGATAGCAACCGAAAAACCATTTGCCAAGGCTGCAGTGAATGGTATTGCTGCCATTGCTAAAGAGGCAGGATTTGAATTGAAATTGCTGGAAAAGTATCCGGATAAAGCCACCCTGATTGAGGCGGTCAGGGATGTCGATGCCCTGATAGTGCGCAGTGACATTATTGATGAAGCTGTCATTCAGGCGGCAGATAAACTTAAGATTGTGGTAAGAGCAGGGGCCGGCTATGATAATATAGATCTCAAAGCAGCTTCGGCAAAAAATGTTGTGGTCATGAACACCCCCGGACAGAATGCGAATGCGGTGGCTGAACTTACATTTGGTATGATGACTTACCTGAACCGGAATTTTTATAATGGTACTGCAGGTGTTGAACTCCGGGGTAAAACAATGGGACTGCATGCTTACGGTCATGTAGGCAGGGTCATCGGAATGATTGGTAAGGGCATGGGTATGGATGTATATGCCAATGATCCTTACGTGGAAAAAATCTTTATCGAAAATGACGGGATCAAATACATTGCTGATCAGAAAGACCTTTACCGTTCCTGCCAGTATGTTGTTGTCTGTCTGCCCGCCAGCAAGGAAACCAGTGGATTAATTGATTACAGTCTGTTGAGCATCATGCCCGAAGGCGCGACACTGGTCAATCCCGCCCGCAAGGAGATCATCCACGAACCATCACTGCTTAAGATGTTTGCTGAACGGAAAGATTTCAGGTACATTACAGATGTAGCACCCGATTGCGGTGAACAACTTAAGAATGAATACGGCGACAGATATTATGCCACACCGAAAAAGATGGCTGCCCAGACAGCCGAAGCCAATATCAATGCGGGTCTGGCAGCTGCTAGACAAATTGTAAATTACCTTACAAAGGGCGACAAGACTTTCCAGGTGAACTGATGCAGTAATTTATGACAAAAATAAAAGCGTTCAGAGGATTCCGACCCGCGAAAGACCTTGCTGATAAAATTGCAAGCCGGCCATATGATGTACTGACATCAGAAGAAGCTCTGGCAGAATCGGCCGGAAATCCCTATTCGTTTTACCACATCATAAAATCTGAGATTGATCTTCCTCCAGGGACGGATCCTTATTCGCCGGCTGTGTATGAACAGGCCAAAAAAACGTTGTACCGGTTCATTGATGAAGGAATCCTGACCCAGGATGCATCACCCTGTTTTTATATCTATGCACAGACCATGTGGGGCAGAACGCAGTATGGACTGGTAGCCTGTGCTTCGGTATCCGATTATATGGACAATGTAATCAAAAAACATGAGTTGACGCGGCCTGAAAAAGAAATTGACCGGAAAACACACATTCAGGTTACCCGTTTCAATACGGAACCCGTTTTTTTTGCGTATCGCGATCATCAGGAAATAGACAGGATCGTACGAAAGTATACCGGCAATACCCCTGTTTACGATTTTGAGGCTGTTGACGGGATCTGGCACCAGTTTTGGGTTATTGCCGAACCGGACATTATAGCACGGATAGAGGAAATATTTGAAAAGGAAATACTTAATACCTATATCGCTGACGGTCATCACCGTACAGCTGCAGCTGCCCATGTTGGTGAAGAAAAAAGAAAAACCAGTAAAGATCATACCGGAAACGAGGAATACAACTATTTTCTAGCTGTTCATTTTCCTGCAAGTCAGCTTGCCATATTCGATTACAACCGGGTGGTAAAGGATTTGAACGGTCACACTGTGGAACAGTTCTTACGGAAACTTGAGGATGTTTTTGAAATTGTTCTCATCGGTGAACATGAATACAAGCCACAACAATTTCATGAGTTTTCGCTGTATGTTGACGGTAAATGGTATGCCCTGAAGGCAAGGGAGGGTTATTATGATGACCATGATCCCATTGGTTGTCTGGATGTTACAATTTTGAGCCGGCTGGTGTTTGAACCTATATTGAACATCCGTGATCTGAGAAATTCTCACCGTGTGGATTTTGTTGGTGGCATCAGGGGATTGAAGGCTTTGAAATCACGCGTTGACAGTGGTGAGATGGCAGCCGCATTTGCCATGTACCCGGTGTCTATGGATCAGCTGATCCATATTGCGGATACAAATAACATTATGCCCCCGAAAGTGACCTGGTTTGAACCCAAATTACGCAGCGGACTCATACTGCACAGTCTGAAGTAATAACCTGAGAGACCGGTAATCCTTAAGCGTTGCTGTTTTCCTGAACTTTTTTGGTGGAATGAGCTTTGATCACCCTGAGATTCCTTCCTGCTGCTTCCTGACCATCCAGTGTTTTGATGGCTTCCATTGCCTCTTTTTTGTCCGGCATTTCAACGAAACAGTAACCTTTTGATTTGCCGGTCCGCTTGTCCACAATAAGTTTTACAGAATCGATTTTTCCCATTACTTCGAAGATTTTTCTGATGTCATCTTCGCCTAAGCTGTAGCTGATGTTGCCTACATAAATAGTCATAGGAGTAGAAATGATTATGGTTGAATGAATAACAAGTTACGAAATTTTAATCTGAATTAAAAAATTTTTCAGCTTATTTTAATTCAGTATATTCAGTCATGATATTGGAAGTTTTTCCGATAGAAAGGGACACGCTACACGATTATTAAAAATAAAATTTATACACATGAGCCTATCGTCTGCAGGCTGCAATCTAAAATTTCTTAGTCAATCTTAATATCAACAACAGCGTTCTGAAAACCATAAGGAACACCAAAAAAGTGATGAGAACACGCAATGTACCCAGCTCCCGCTGTTGAATGGACAGTGAAACGGAACTCATATAGCTTTTGATTTCATCAGGCATCGGTGCATCGCGAAAGTTCCACTTTCCGAGAATGGTACCTTCCTGAAGCAGCAAAAGACCAGGATATGCACGTACAATGGTCTTCAGTGTCGTTTCATCCGTTGTATAAAATTCATAGGTCAGGTCATAGGAATTCATGAATGATTCCACCTGCGCATTGGTGGAAGCCGTAAGGCATATAAAATGAATCCCGAGCTCTTGACTGCTTTCTGCCAGATAGCTGGCTTTCTGCATATTTTTTATATTGGCTTCTTCAATTTTGGGTGCTATCAGCACAAATGTATAACCCGGATCAGACAGAACATCTTCGGTGATGTCAAATCCTTCAGCAGAAGTAATGGAAAAGTCGTGTATCGGTGGCACATAACCCTTTTTAATAAGCTTCTGTTGCGTTTTCACCCATTTCCATGTGCTGTCTTTCCAGGGGTAGTTCAGCACCGTGAATTCTTTTGTTAAACCTTCTTTTTCATAAATCAGGATGGTCTCATATTCATCCATGGGCGCTCCTTCGGGAATGATCATGTTTTCCGGTATGTTGGCACCTATCTTATAAGGCCTGAAATCAAGTAAAGGAAGATGAGTGATGCAATATAACGACAGCATGGCTGTTGCCAGCAGACTGAAACCTGCAAGGATCCACTCTTGAGCCGGGGGCCGGACGGGAACAAAATCGTTTCGGCGGATGAAAATCACGATTGCAGGAACCATGATTACGATGTTTTTCCAGAAAGTCTGCCAGTTGGTCAGTACAATCGCATCGCCAAAACAGCCGCAATCGCTTACCGGATTGGTAAGGGCAAGTATCAGGGTCAGGATGGTAAAGAATGACATAGAGATGATCAGCAGCCAACTCGTAAGTTTCATCCTCACAGATACCAGGAGGTTGATCCCAATCATCAGTTCGACGGCACTCAATAAAATGGCCAGGGGAAGCGAAGAAAAATCGAGAAAACCAATATGAAAAGCCGTAAAGTAATCTTCAAATTTGATTGCTGAACCAAAAGGATCAATGGCTTTTACAAACCCACTAAAAACAAAGACCAGTCCGGTCAGTATCCTTGAAATTGTCTGGATGATCTTCATGAAATGAGAATTATCAAGTAACAACAATTTTTTTACGGATTTCATTGAAAATAACGTCAGGGGGCAAGATGTTCTCGTTGTTGTCGAGACAGTTTATCGTGATCATGTCATGGCATGATGCAGCCTGCCAGAGGTACATTTCACGGACGCGTTTCTGAAAATCGAGATCATTTTCATGAATATCGCGGGACCCCTTCAGATAATCCCGTTCACTTCCGTTCCGATTTCTGGTCAGCTGGTTCATGGTAAAGGAAAATGGCACGTCGAGCAGAATGTTCAGGTCGGGCCTGGGGATTCTGAAATATTCATATTCCAGATCCAGGATCCATTTCATGAGGTCCAGCCTTTTCTTCTCATCGGCAATTTTTGCACACTGAAATGCGATATTGGAATACACGTAACGGTCGAGTAACACCAGATATCCGTCTTCCAGCCATTGCTGTATGGTTCCTGCAGCATCTTTTCGGTCGCCCGCGTACAACAAAGCCACAAGGTAAGGATCAACGGAATTGATGTCGCCAAAGTCACCACGCAGAAAACGCCCTATCAGTTCTCCGTAATAGGGCGTATCCGTGCGCGGAAAATGGATGTACCGGTACAGTATTTCATTTTCTTCCAGGTAGTTCATCAGCAACTTGATTTGGGTGGATTTTCCCGACCCGTCAATACCTTCTATTACGAGAAACTTCATACAGATCTTTTTACTACTTTTAACCGAAAATGTTATACTGAATGGCTTCTAAAGATACATTTTTTTCAAGAAAGTTAACGATGAATTGCCGTGGTATATTGCTTGATTTGTCGTTACCAAAGGTTATGGGAATACTGAACCATACACCTGATTCATTTTATGACGGTGGAAAGTACATGACTGAAACCGGTATCCGGGAACATTTTGAGAAGCTGATCGCGGAAGGAGCGGATATCATTGATGTGGGTTGTTATTCATCCCGGCCTGGTGCTATGGAAATTTCAGCGGAAGTGGAAAAAAACAGGTTATCCGAAGTCTTTCGGGTGATTGAGAAAATACCGCATCATGCTGTGATCTCCGTCGATACTTTCAGATCGGAAATTGCAGCTTTCGCCGTTCAGGAGTGCGGAGCCGGTATGATCAATGATATATCAGCCGGACTGTTTGATAAAAAGATGCCGGAAGTCGCTGGAAAGTTAAAAGTACCTTACATCATAATGCATATGAAAGGCACACCGCAAACCATGCAGGATCATCCGGTTTATGACGATTTGATGAAGGAGATCGTATCTTTTTTTGCAGAACGCATTGTGACATTGCGGGAATTTGACGTGACTGATGTGATCATTGATCCGGGATTTGGTTTTGGAAAGACCGATGAACATAATTTTACGCTGCTCAGGAATCTTGAGGTTTTTGGCATACTGGAACTGCCCCTGATGGTGGGGGTTTCACGGAAGTCAATGATTTGCAGGACAATAGATTGTACACCCGATAAGGCATTGAACGGAACGACCGTCCTGCATACCATGGCCCTCATGAACGGTGCAAATTTGCTGAGGGTTCATGATGTCAAAGAAGCCCGTGAAGCCGTCAAATTATATGAAGCGTATCAGGGGATAAAAGCATGATCATTGCCTTGTTTTTTTATGTAAATTTGTTGTAATCTGAATATTGTGCAATCTATGAATGCAGCTTTTATTAAGATCGGTGTTATTGATGTTATTGATATTCTGCTGGTCGCATTTCTCATGTACCAGATATATATGCTCATAAGAGGAACCATTGCAACCTACATATTCATCACGATCATCATGTTTTATGTTGTATGGTTGCTGGTGAAGGACAGCATGCTGTTGCTCGGGGGTATTCTGGGACAGATTATCGGGGTGGGGGCCATTGCCATTATTGTGGTTTTTCAGCCCGAACTGAGGAGGTTTCTGATCATGTTCAGTTCAAAGTATTTACCGAAAATGGGAATATCCATTGACAATCTTTTTTATAAAGGAACAGGCGGAGAGCCGCTGATTAACGTAAATGCCATTATTAAGGCCTGTTCAAACCTGTCAAGGGACCGGGTAGGGGCGCTGATCGTGTTAAAAAGGACGTCACCTCTGGATGCTTACAGCAACACCGGAGAAAACATAGATGCAAAGACAACCAGTCGTTTGCTCGAATCCATATTCAACCGTAACAGTCCCTTACATGACGGGGCTGTGGTGATCAACCAGAATAAAATACAGGCTGCTGCATGCATTTTGCCTCTTTCCGATAATTATATGCTGCCTGAAGAGTTTGGATTGAGACACAGGGCAGCTGTCGGTCTTTCTGAACAGACCGATGCACTGATCATTGTGGTTTCTGAAGAAACGGGAAATATTTCACTGGCTGAATCGGGTAAGGTCAGAAAGATGGATATTCAGGCTTTGCATTCCCGACTGGAAGAAGAATTTTCAACTGTCAGGGAAAAGAGGTTTTTCTTTTTTGATGCCCTTAACAAAACAACTTGAACAAGTTGGAGCAGGATCCACGTGGCAGGATTGAAAGAATCAGGGTTCCCTGAAATAATAATACCATCCGGTCGCGTTAATAGGATAACATAAATTTTTAAACGGTCAGGCTGACTGTTTTATTCTTTCGATCTCCCTCCGTTTTCTGCTCATCAGGAACAAAGCTTTCTTTTCCTCTTTCCGGAGCAGCCTTTCAATGTTCTTCTGGTGGGTGAAAAGCAGCAAAACAGCAATGATCAGGGAGAAAATTACAAGAGAAGTTGTTGTAGTCTGAAATACAAAAATAACCATGACCGGGAATGAAAAACCGGCAATCATGGAACTCAGTGAAACATATTTTGTAAGGATCAGGGTAATGATAAAAATACCCGTACAAATCAGCGTAGGTTCCGGATTGATGGCAAGCATGAGTCCGAATAGCGTTGCAACGCCTTTCCCGCCACGAAATCCAACGTATATCGGGAAGATGTGCCCGAGAATGGCAGCAATTCCCAGCAAAAGCTGAAATTCAATAAAATTGCCTGTTTCCGGAATATAGAAATTGGTCAGGTGAATCAGATTGACAGCCAGCCATCCCTTGAATACATCGAATGACAGAACGACGAGTCCGGCTTTCCAGCCCAGATAGCGGATGGCATTGGTAGATCCGGCATTCTTGCTGCCATGATCCCTTATATCTATATCAAAAAATTTTTTTCCTATCCATACTGATGTGGGAATTGATCCTATCAGATAGGCAAGTATCAGTATAACAGCATTGTAGAATATCTGCATTAACGCACTTCGTAATAGTGGGGCACAAATATAGGCAATCTTAAATGATTTTCAATAGGAATCATCCTGTTTTTCACATTTAGGATGATGACCGGATGAAAACATCTACTGCCGAAATATATGTAAAACTTACAGTTCAAAGGGACTCACAACATCTTTGCCGAATTTTTTCCTGAATGCCAGCAGCTTTTCTTTCTGATCCTGCATGATTTCCCTGAAAACCTTCGGAATATCCTCCTCTTCACCATAGATCCGCTCCATGCGTTCGATCTTTTCAATGAATTTCCTGATCCTGATTGAGAATTGCTTTTCATACAGTTCTCTGGAATATTCTTTGTTGAAAATCTGTCTGAACAGCGGTTGCACATCTTCGTATTTTGGGATGTAACCGACCGGGGTCTCGAGCACGTCATATTCCCCGTGCACCCTGCCTTCCATCCAGATCAGCCAGACCTTCTTGTCGACTTTTTCACTCAGGAATTCACCGTTTTCTTTGATAAAGTAATTGGTGGCAAATGTCAACGGCGGTTTTTTAAGCTTGTTCCCGAATTTGATATGGTTGTTAATATACTTACCCAGTTGCACGACGAGGAAATCGAGGTTGGCCATGGGACTGAATTTCCTGACGCCTTCCTGTCCGAGTGTTGCGGCTGTGGTTTCCGATTCTATTGTGGCACCCAGATAAACGCCGTGTTCCCAGCTCAGGCTTTGCAGTATAGGCACTGAAGTATCCGAATCGCGGCCACCATAGATGATGCCGCTGATGGGGACGCCATCCGGATTGTGGAGGTTCGGGTCGGCATTTGACAATTCATTGATTCGTACGGTATAACGTGCATTTTTGTGGGCGTGACTCACTTCTGTTCCGTCCTGATCGACATCCCCGAGCCTCCAGTGGTCACTGAAATGATTCATGCCTTCATCAGGGAGGTCCTGACCCATGTTGATCCAGTATGGTTTTCCATTGTTAACCAGTACATTGGAAAAGATTAACTCCCGGGGTGTGGTCAGCACTTCATAGATAAACGGGTCGTCTTTAGGGTTTACATCCGTAATAATACCAAATATACCCTGTTCGATGTTTACGGCATGACATGTTCCGTCATCCCATTCCCTGAGGTATGCAATATCATCCCCGATAATGGTCTGTCCGGGTACCATAGCTGTAGATGTTTTGCCACATGCACTTGGGAACGCACCGGTAAAGTAGGATATTCTGTTTTTGTTTTGTGGTTTAACACCCATAATAAACATGTGCTCGGTCAGCCATCCTTCGTTATTTGCTTTGTAAATGGCAAGGCGCAGGGCCAGTTTTTTTAATCCCAGACTGTTGCCTGCGTATTGGTTGTTGACGGTCAGGACCCGATTTTCTTTCAGATCCATATAAATCCTTCTTTTGTCAATATTTTTTGTATTTCCCCTTTCATCCAGTTCACCAGCAGAATGGATAAGATAAAAGAAATCATCAGAACCGTTCAGTTCTTTAAATGCCTCATAACCTGACCTGTACAGAATATCTTCACTATGAGCGACATATGAAGAATCGGTTATTTGCAGTGCACAGATTGAAAATTTTGAATTAAGGGGGCCAAGGCAAAAAAATCTGACCAGCGCTTCTTTTCCGGCCATAGTACCATCCATGATATTCAGCACTTCCTGAATACCTTCTTCTCTTGCTTTTGTTCTGATCACCTTACTCATTTTTATATCTGGGGTAATCAGGATACTGGTGTTTTTCTTATCCCTTGCCTGATCATAATACCCGTCGTAGTGGATGGTATGACCTTTCATGGTAAGTTTGCGCTCTTCTCCGGTCTTGATGGCCAGTTCCCTGACATAGTCAATGTCTTCCTGCGTATCGCTGATCACCTTCACCTTTGCGGGTTTCATCAGTTTTGTAAATTCTTCGACGATTGTCAGGACTTTGGGATTGTTCAGATATTCCAGCTTTTTCAGATCTTCCTTACTTAAAATACTTTGATCAATATTCATGTTGTTTTCATTTTTAGGTGATTAACATTGGATCAGGGCAAATTTTCAATATTGGATGGGTATTTAATTTTTAACCGGAAACAAATATAGGAAAAATATGCGTTTTGTCATATTTTGTCATTTTTCAGAGTTCATAAAAATACCCCGGTGGAATCTCAGACTTTTCCGGGGTATTCATACTTATAATATCATTGCCCCTTTATGGGCATTGTATAAGGATCAGTGTCAGTATTTTTTTATGATTTCCTTACAGCTGCCTGTGCTGCTGCAAGTCTGGCAATCGGCACCCTGAAAGGTGAACAACTGACGTAAGTCAATCCGGTTTTGTAACAAAATTCCACAGATGCAGGATCACCACCCTGTTCGCCGCAGATACCGACTTTCAGATCGGGTCTTGTTGCACGGCCTTTTTCAACCGACATCTGGATGAGCTGACCCACACCTTCCTGGTCAATGGTCTGAAACGGATCAGCTTTCAGCATGTTCTGATCCAGGTATTCGCCCAGGAATCCGCCGATATCATCGCGACTGAATCCGTATGACATCTGGGTCAGGTCATTGGTCCCGAATGAGAAAAACTCTGCAGTCTTTGCCATCTGATCGGACAGCAGGCATGCTCTGGGGATTTCAATCATCGTTCCGTATTTGTATTCGATCTCTTTCAGACCGAATTTATTGCACACTTCTTCGTATACCTTATCTGTGATCTTTTTCGTGAAATCCAGTTCTGATACATCACAGGTAACGGGGACCATGATTTCGGGCAACGGATTCTTGCCTGCTTTCTTAAGTTCAGCAGTGGCTTCAAAGATTGCACGTATTTGCATTTCCGATACTTCGGGATAGGTAACACCCAGGCGTACGCCACGGTGTCCCATCATGGGATTGGATTCATGAAGCTGTTCTCCGCGTTTTGCAATGTCTGCAGCTGAAAGATCAAGCGCTTTGGCCAGTTCAGCCTGTTTGTCTTCGCTCTGCGGGACAAACTCATGCAGCGGCGGGTCGAGCAACCGGAACGTGACCGGCAGTCCGTCCATTGCTTCAAGAGTATCCTTCATATCTTCTTTCACATAAGGAAAGAGCTCGCCGAGGGCTTTTTTACGTTCTTCGATGCCCTGACTGAGGATCATCTTGCGAAGCAGGAATAAAGGCTGTTCTGCACCTTCACCATAAAACATATGTTCGGTCCGGAAAAGACCGATACCTTCGGCGCCGAAATCACGTGCAATCTGTGCATCCTCGGGCGTGTCGCAGTTTGTTCGCACACCCATATCCCTGTGTTTGTCGACGATTTTCATAAAATCCTGAAATCTTGGATTTTCCGTTGCATCGATCAAAGCCACTTCTCCTGTATATACGTTGCCCTTTGTTCCGTTCAATGTAACAACATCTCCTTCTTGAATCACGATATTGGTTCCGGTAATTTTTGCTGTTTTGGTATCGGAATTTACATTCAAATGACCTGCGCCTACAATACAACATTTACCCCATCCACGGGCAACCAGCGCTGCGTGGGAAGTCATTCCCCCGCGTGCGGTCAGTATACCTTCTGCTGCACGCATACCTTCAACATCTTCCGGATTGGTTTCCTCGCGAAGCAAAATGACTGTTTCACCTTTGCGATTCCAGGCGACTGCATCTTCAGCGGTGAAGACGATCTTGCCGACTGCTGCTCCGGGACCGGCGGGAAGTCCTCTGACAATGGGACTTACTTTCTTTTCGGCTTCCGGGTCACATATCGGATGCAGCAACTCATCAAGCTGGGCAGGTTCGAGACGTGTGACAACGGTCTTTTCATCGATCAGACCTTCGTGCAGCATGTCCATAGCCATGTTCAGGGCAGCGGTTCCGGTACGTTTTCCGGTGCGGCACTGCAACATGTATAAGGTGCCTTCCTGTATGGTAAATTCGATATCCTGCATGTCTTTGAATGCTTTTTCCAGGATATCGCGGATCTCGCTAAGTTCTTTGTAAGTTTTGGGCATGGCTTCTTCCAGACTGGGAAGATGCGCATTCTGTTCGTTCTTGGTTTCATTGTTGAGCGGATTGGGTGTGCGGGTACCGGCAACCACATCTTCTCCCTGGGCATTGACCAGCCATTCACCGTAAAATAAGTTTTCACCGGTAGCGGGATTTCGTGTAAATGCAACGCCAGTCGCTGAATGGTCGCCCATATTACCGAATACCATGGCCTGTACGTTGACGGCAGTTCCCCATTCATCGGGAATTCCTTCAATGCGTCGGTATGAAACAGCCTTTTTGCCGTCCCAGCTTTTAAATACTGCTTTTATTCCGCCTTCAAGCTGTGATGCTGCATCATCGGGAAAAGGCTGACCGAGTGATTTTTCAACTTGCTTCTTGAAATTCTCTGATATCTGCTGCAGGTCTTCTGCTGAAAGTTCGGTATCCAGATCATATCCTTTGCTTTTTTTGAAGGCTTCCAGCATTTCATCCAGCTGTTTGCGGATACCTTTGCCGCCGATGGGGTCTCTGCCTTCGGATTTTTCCATAACTACATCGGCATACATCATGATCAGGCGCCGGTAGGAATCCCATACGAACCTTGGATTGTTTGTCTTTTTGATCAGACCGGGTATTGTTGTGGAACACAGACCGATGTTCAGAACGGTGTCCATCATTCCGGGCATCGATTTACGGGCGCCGGAACGGCATGATACCAGCAGTGCATTTTCAGGATCGCCGAATTTCATTCCCATGATTTCTTCCGTATTTTTCATGGCTTGCCAAACTTCAGGCATCAATTCAGGTGGCAGCTGGTGGTTGTTTGCATTATATTCTGTACATACTTCTGTGGTAATGGTAAAACCAGCAGGGACAGGCAGGCCTAACTGACTCATTTCGGCAAGGTTTGCACCTTTACCGCCAAGCAGATTCTTCATATCTGCTCTACCTTCTGCTTTCTTGTTTCCGAAAGTGTAAACACGCTTCATCTTTGACATTACTTTAATTATTTAGTTGTGATACGATTAATATTAAATATTCATTTTGTAAAAAGTACAAAGGTAATAAAAATTGTGCGTTACCCGGCAGCGTTCTATAAAAAATATACCTCATATTCTAACCTTTAATAAGAGCGGGTAATGGGGGAAAGGTCACGACCTGGGATGGAACCTGATGATCACATCCCTCAGGTACTCCCGGTTCAGATGGGTGTAAATTTCCGTGGTCAGAATCGATTCATGCCCGAGCATTTCCTGCACAGCCCTGAGGTCGGCACCGCCTTCCACCAAATGCGTGGCGAATGAGTGCCGGAAGGTATGCGGACTAATACTTTTGCGTATTCCGGCTTTCATTGACAGATCTTTGATGATGGTGAATATCATGACCCGTGTGAGCTTATTTCCGCGCCGGTTGAGGAACACGATGTTTCCGGACCCTTTTTGGGGCGTGATGTGATTCCGGTATTGTTCGAAATAGAAATTGATCTCATTTATGGCCTGGTTGCTGATGGGGATCAGTCTTTCCTTGCTTCCTTTACCCGTAACCTTGATAAATCCCTGGTCAAAATACAAATTGGTGATCCTCAGGTTGATCAGTTCCGATACCCGGAGACCGCAACTGTAAAGGGTTTCTATGATCGCTTTGTTGCGGTGACCTTCAGGCTTGCTCAGGTCGATTGCTCCTATGATCCGGTCAATTTCTTCCACGGCAAGTACTTCCGGAAGTTTCCTTCCCAGGCGGGGCGACTCCAGCAGTTCGGTCGGGTTGACCTGCGTCTTCTCACTGATCAGCAGATATTTATAGAAAGATTTAATTCCCGATATCAGTCTGGCCTGACTGCGCGGACCGATTCCCAGTTCGTTGACCCAGTTCAGAAAATCTTTCAGCAATGCATAATCGACTTCCTCAGGTTTAAGTTCATAACCATTCATTTCAAGAAATGCCATAAGCTTATCCAGATCGCTCAGATAAGCATGAACCGAATGTTCCGAAAGCGACTTCTCAAGCCTTAGAAATATCCTGTAATCATCAATGTAAACCGACCAGTCCATTTCAATTCCCTATTGGATATATTCAACAAACATCAATACCAACCGAATATTCCATTTCATTTTTAAAACAGATTCTGCAATTCTGAACATCATCCTGCGGTTCTTTTTACACTCTGTTTTAT
>JAFGPB010000039.1 GCA_016926205.1 Bacteroidales bacterium | reverse complement strand
TGTTATGGGCAAAGGATCTTGAAATACAGGTTCATTCATGAATTCAAAACATCAATATACAATCTTTAATGATGCAAACCAAAAAGATTGATATTCCCGTTATGGCTGATTTACATGCCCGTGGAGAGAGACCGGAATATCTTTTCTGGGTCGGATGTGCGGGTGCTTTTGACGACCGGTATAAAAAGGTTGCCCGGGCATATGCCAGGATCCTTTCATTTCTCGATATCAGCTATGCCGTGCTGGGCAGGGAAGAGAGCTGTACCGGTGATCCTGCGCGCAGGGCTGGCAATGAAATGCTGTATCAGATGCAGGCATTGCAGAATATAGAGGTTTTGAAATCCTATGATGTAAAAAAGATTATAACCATTTGCCCTCATTGCTATAATATTTTTAAAAATGAGTACCCTGATCTGGGAGGGAATTATGAAGTGATCAGCCATGTGCAATTTCTGGACAGGCTGATCCGGGAAGAACGGCTTAAGATCCATGCCGGGGCTTTCGCGGACATACGCATAACGTATCACGATCCCTGCTATCTGGGCAGGGCGAATGGCATTTACAATGAACCGAGAAGTGTTATAAAATCCCTTGCGGACGATTTTGTTGAAATGAAGCGCAACCGGAGTTTTGCTCTTTGCTGCGGCGCAGGAGGAGCACAAATGTTTAAGGAAGCGGAGAAAGGCAACAAGGAAGTCTTTATTGAACGGATTGAGGATGCGCTGGAAACTGATGCGGGGATCATAGCCACAGCCTGTCCTTTTTGCATGACAATGATGACAGACGGTTTGAAATACAAAAACCGGGAGACAGAAATCAAAAATTATGATATTGCCGAACTGATTGTGCAGGCTCTCGGCATTTAATCCGGTGATTGTCGTGAGTGCAACATATGACCTTAATAGTAAGGTGTTCCTGAAACATGGAATGACAAAATGGATGGTGTTAAAAAATCAATAGCGAAAACCTAATAATCAAAAAAGAAATGGAAGAACGAAAAACTCTGAAAAGTGGCGAGTTTCTGGTAAAGGAAATCGAACCAAAAGATATATTCATTCCTGAGGAGTTCAATGAAGAGCAGAGGATGATTGCGGAATCCTGTCGTGATTTCCTTGAAAATGAAATATATACGAACCTGGACGAAGTCGATAAACCTGACCGGGAAATGATGAAAAACAAGCTGAAGAAAGCAGCAGAGCTTGGATTGATGGGGATTTCAGTGCCGGAGGAATACGGAGGCTTCGGTCAGTCATTCGTTACACAGATGCTTGTAGCTGAAACTATTGGTGCCGGATACTCGTTTTCAGTCGCCTTTATGGCGCATACCGGTATCGGTACTTTGCCCATACTATATTACGGCAATGAGGAGCAGCGGCAGAGATATGTACCCAGGCTGGCTTCGGGAGAATTGCTTGGTGCGTATTGCCTTACCGAACCTGGCGCCGGAAGTGATGCAAACGCAGGAAAAACTAATGCCCGTTTGTCAGAAGATGGCAGGCATTATATCCTCAACGGGCAGAAAATGTGGATTACAAATGCAGGTTTTGCGGATGTTCAGACCGTTTTCGCAAAAATAGACAACGACAGGGTGTTGAGTGCTTTTATCGTGGAAAGCAACCTGCCCGGTGTTGTGATAAATCCCGACGAACACAAAATGGGTATCAAAGGTTCATCCACCGCACAGATTTTTTATAATGACGTGAAAGTGCCGGTTGAGAATATGCTTGGTGCAAGGGGAGGGGGATTTAGGATTGCACTGAACATCCTGCATATGGGCAGGATTAAACTGGGCGCGAATGTTCTGGGTGCATCAAAAAAGGCCATTTCCGATTCTGTTCAGTACGCCAACGAGAGAAAACAATTCGGTACACTGATCGCCACATTCGGAGCCATAAAGCATAAACTTGCCGAGCAGGTGGTTCGCACCTTTGCAGCCGAATCAGCAAATTACAGGGTGAGCAAGGACATTGATGACCTGATCGAAAAATACAAAGCCGAAGGCTGCGACAAAGGTCAGGCATCCATCGACGGGATCAGCCATTACGCTGTTGAGGCAGCTATTCTGAAGGTGTACAGCTCGGAAGTACTGGATTTCGTTGTTGATGAGGCAGTGCAGATCCACGGTGGCATGGGTTACTCGGCAGAGATGGCTGTTGAGAAGGCTTACCGGGATTCCAGGATTAATCGCATTTTTGAAGGCACAAACGAGATCAACAGGTTGCTGGTGGTGGATACAGCCATGAAAAGGGCCATGAAAGGGGATTTTGATCTGTTTGGTGAAGCCGAAAAATCATATGAATGCATTGTTGATGTGATTGCCGGCAAGGAAGAAAAGGCTGAAGGTTATTATGAGGAGAAGATGCAAACCATCAGGAATTTCAAAAAAATAATGATGATCATTCTTCATGGAGTATCAAAGAAATATGAAAGAAAGCTGATATATGAGCAGGAAGTACTTAATAATCTGTCAGATATAATCATGGAAATTTATGTTGCAGAGTCTACGGTCCTCCGGGTTGCCAAAATGGAGGCAATGAAAACAAGGGATGAAGTCGCAGTGTACAGGGACATCGTTGACATCCTGGTTTATGATGCTGCCTTCAAGATCAGAAAAAGTGCATATGATGCACTCAATGCTTTTGCCGGTCCGTCTGACTCAGGAACGATTGGCGCTGCTGTTGAACGCCTGACGCATATACATGGTGTTGATGTGAAAGAAGCCAGACGCAGAATTGCCAACAAACTTACAGAAGATAATCAATATAAATTCTAGGGAAGGTCCCGGCGATGTCATCCCCGTCGGGATATGCCGTTCCCTATGCTTGGGCAGTAGGTCCGCCAAAGTTTATGGGAATCATCATATCACCCTGACCTTCGGCATGTTTGATGGGACCGTGAACCGACTCATACTTGGCAATATTATCCTTTAAAGCAAGCATCAGTCTTTTTGCATGCTCGGGTGTCAGGATAATTCTGGACTTGACTTCTGCTTTTGATATTCCGGGCATGATCCTGATAAAGTCCATCACAAATTCTGAAGGGGAATGTGTTATGATTGCCAGGTTGGAATATGTACCCTGTGCGACATCTTCCTTCAGTTCAACATTGATCTGGTTTTTTTTCTTGTTTTCTTCTTCCATGTCACCAGTTTAATTTTGTTCTTCAGATACCACTTCAGTACTTGTTTTTTTACTTTCTACGAGCATGTCATACTCTTCTCTGGAACCGACTATAATGTTGCTGAAGCGGCGGTTACCCGTACCTGCAGGGATCAGGTGTCCCACGATCACATTTTCCTTCAGTCCTTCCAGACCGTCAACCTTTCCATAAATCGCTGCTTCGTTCAGCACCTTGGTGGTCTCCTGGAAGGAGGCAGCTGACATAAAGCTTTGGGTTTGCAGGGCAGCTCTTGTGATACCCTGGAGAATCTGCTGTGAAGTAGCAGGTATGGCATCTCTGGCTTTGACGGGTTTCATGTCCTTTCGCTTCAACAGTGAATTCTCATCCCTGAGTTTTCGGGCGGTTACAATTTGTCCGGGCTTCAGCAACTGGGAATCTCCGCTGTTTTCGATCACTTTCTTACCATAAATCCAGTCATTCTCTTCGAAAAATTCCCACTTGTCCACAAGTTGTTTTTCAAGAAATTTTGTGTCACCCGGATCAATGATTTCAACCTTGCGCATCATCTGTCTGACGATAACCTCAAAATGTTTATCATTGATTTTCACACCCTGAAGCCGGTAAACTTCCTGAACTTCATTCACAATATATTCCTGAACTTTGGTTGGTCCTTTAATCGTGAGGATGTCAGTCGGTGTTATCGCTCCGTCTGAGAGCGGTACCCCGGCTTTTACGTAATCGTTTTCCTGGACCAGTATCTGTTTAGACAGCGGAACAAGGTATTTCTTCTGTTGACCGGACTTCGATGTAATAATGATCTCGCGGTTTCCGCGCTTGATTTTTCCGAATGCAACTTCTCCGTCAATTTCAGATACAATAGCAGGGTTTGAAGGATTCCTCGCTTCGAATAATTCGGTCACCCTTGGCAAACCTCCCGTGATGTCCCCGGATTTTCCAATGGCTCTCGGGATCTTGACAAGAATATCGCCCGCTTCCACTGATGTACCCTCGTCGCTGGTCAGGTGCGAGCCTACGGGAAGGTTATAGGTTTTCACCATATGACCGCTTTTGTCCATGATGGAAATACTCGGATTCTTTGTGCGGTCTCTTGTTTCAATAATCACTTTCTCCCGGTAACCGGTCACCTCATCTGACTCTTCTTTAAAAGTAATACCTTCAATGACATGCTCAAAGGTGACTTTGCCTGCGGCTTCAGAAATAATTACGGCATTGTAAGGATCCCATTCGCAGATGAGATCACCTTTACTGACATCTGCGCCATTCTTTACGTAGAGTTTTGCCCCGTAAGGAATGTTGTTGGTGGTGAGTGCTATACCGGTCTTTTTGTCAATGATCCGGATTTCTGCCAGGCGACCGATTACGATATCGAATGTTGTGCCGTCTTCAGCCGTGCGCTCAACAACGCGCAATTCTTCGATCTCCGCTGTTCCGTTGTATTTGGCATTAATTCTGGATTCCGTGGTAATGCTCATGGCTGTGCCACCCACATGGAATGTACGGAGTGTCAGCTGTGTCCCGGGTTCTCCAATTGACTGTGCAGCAATAACACCAACGGCTTCACCCATCTGAACCATCCGGCCTGTCGCGAGGTTCCTTCCGTAACATTTCGCACAAACACCTTTACGTGATTCGCAGGTGAGCACCGAACGGATTTCCAGCTGTTCGATCGGTGAATCATCTATGATCCGGGCTATTTCTTCGTTTACCTCACTTCCCGATGAAATAATCAGTTCACCCGTAAGCGGATGGTAAACATCATGAACCACAGTACGTCCCAGTATCCTTTCATAAAGCGATTCAACGATCTCTTCATTGTTTTTGATTGCATTGGCAACCAGGCCTCTCAGCGTACCACAGTCTTCCTCGACTATGATCACGTCCTGTGAAACATCTACCAGGCGGCGTGTAAGATATCCCGCGTCAGCTGTCTTAAGTGCCGTATCGGCAAGACCTTTTCTTGCTCCGTGTGTGGAGATGAAATATTCCAGAACTGACAGACCCTCTTTGAAATTTGAAAGAATAGGGTTCTCAATAATTTCCGAACCCGTTGAACCGGATTTCTGCGGTTTGGCCATAAGTCCCCTCATCCCCGACAGCTGGCGGATCTGTTCTTTTGAGCCTCTTGCACCGGAATCGAGCATCATATAAACAGGATTGAATCCCTGCTTGTCCGTTGAAAGTCTTCTCATCAGTGTCTGGGTGAGCTTGGCATTCGTATGTGTCCAAATGTCAATGATCTGGTTGTACCTTTCGTTGTTGGTAATGAAGCCCATGTTGTAGTTGTTCATTACTTCATCCACCTGCTTATAACCTTCGGTTACAAGATCTTCTTTTTCTTCAGGAACGATGACGTCATCGAGATTGAATGAAAGGCCACCGTTAAATGCCATCTGGAACCCCAGGTCCTTTATGGAATCGAGAAATTGTGAAGTTTCCTTCGTGCCTGTTTTCTTCAATACGGTACTGATGATCTCCCTCAGGGATTTCTTGGTCAGCACATCATTGATATATCCAACCTCTTTCGGGACAAGTTCATTAAACAGGACTCTTCCCACAGTTGTTTCAATGATCCTGGTCTCGGGCTTACCGTTTGCCTGATCTATAATTCTGACTTTTATAATGGCGTGCAGGTCAACGCGTTTTTCATTATAGGCGATGAGGACTTCTTCGGGCGAATAAAATTTTCGTCCTTCACCCTTGACAGGGGCTTCTGCTGTACTCTTGCAGGCTTTGGTCGTGTAATACAATCCCAGTACCATATCCTGTGACGGAACGTTAATCGGAGCACCATTTGCAGGATTCAGGATATTGTGGGATGCCAGCATCAGTATCTGTGCTTCGAGGATTGCTGCATTGCCGAGCGGAAGATGGACCGCCATCTGATCACCATCAAAGTCGGCATTAAAGGCGGTACATACAAGCGGATGCAACTGTATTGCCTTTCCTTCAATAAGCTTTGGCTGGAAGGACTGTATTCCCAAACGGTGCAGTGTGGGTGCACGGTTCAGCAGCACAGGATGTCCTTTCAAAACATTCTCAAGAATATCCCAGACCACCGGGTCTTTTCTGTCAACAATCTTTTTTGCCGATTTGACAGTCTTGACAATACCTCTTTCAATAAGCTTTCTGATGATAAAGGGTTTATAAAGCTCTGCTGCCATATCTTTCGGAAGACCGGTCTCGTGCAGCTGAAGTTCAGGACCAACGACAATCACCGACCGGGCTGAATAATCCACCCGTTTACCCAGCAGATTCTGACGGAAGCGTCCCTGTTTGCCTTTGAGGCTGTCACTCAGGGATTTCAGCGGGCGGTTGGCATCTGTCTTCACCGCATTTGATTTCCTGGAATTGTCGAATAAGGAATCCACTGCCTCCTGAAGCATTCTTTTTTCATTGCGCAGGATGACTTCAGGCGCCTTGATCTCGATAAGCCTTTTCAGGCGGTTATTCCGGATGATTACCCTTCTGTAGAGATCGTTCAGGTCGGATGTGGCAAATCTCCCTCCGTCAAGCGGCACCAATGGTCTTAATTCAGGTGGTATCACAGGTATAACTTTCAGGATCATCCATTCAGGATGATTGATGCCTTTGGATGCCCTGAAGGCTTCCACGACCTGCAGTCTTTTCAACGCTTCATTTTTACGCTGCTGGGAAGTTTCGGTATTGGCTTTATGCCTGAGGTCATAGGAAAGGCTGTCGAGGTCCAGCCGCTGAAGGATGTCATACAGTGCCTGTGCACCCATATTTGCAAGAAACTTGTCCGGATGATTGTCATCGAGCAGCTGGTTCTCTTTCGGAAGGGATTCTGTGATTTCGAGATATTCCTCTTCCGTCAGAAAATCAAGAAACTGTACTCCGTCAGCTGCCTTAATCCCCGGATTGACCACAACATAACGTTCGTAATAGATGATGCTGTCGAGTTTCTTTGACGGCAATCCCAGCAAATACCCGATCTTGTTGGGCAATGTTCGGAAATACCAGATGTGGGCTACCGGTACGACCAGTGAAATGTGTCCCATCCGTTCGCGGCGCACTTTTTTCTCGGTTACCTCCACGCCGCAACGGTCACATACAATACCTTTATAACGGATTCTTTTATATTTGCCGCAATGACATTCATAGTCCTTTACAGGACCGAAAATCCTCTCGCAAAACAATCCGTCACGTTCGGGTTTGTAAGTCCGGTAGTTAATAGTCTCAGGTTTAAGAACTTCGCCGCTTGAACGTTCAAGGATCTCTTCAGGTGAGGCAAGACTGATTGAAATCTTTGCGAAGTTTGATTTTGCTTTATTTTCCCTTCTGAGTGGCATATTTATATTTTATTATGTTTCGGTGTATTAACTTTGATTCAATGACGGGATCAGCAGCTCAGACGAGGTTTATGCTTAATCCCAGTCCTCTGAGTTCATGCAGCAGCACATTCAACGATTCAGGAATTCCTGCCGGAGGCAAAGGTTCTCCCTTGACAATGGATTCATAGGCTTTTGCCCTGCCGATGACATCATCTGATTTAATCGTAAGGATTTCCTGAAGAATATGTGCAGCCCCGAATGCTTCAAGTGCCCAGACTTCCATCTCGCCGAATCTCTGACCGCCAAACTGAGCTTTTCCCCCAAGCGGTTGCTGGGTTATGAGTGAATAGGGACCGATGGACCGTGCATGCATCTTGTCGTCGACCATGTGTCCCAGTTTGATCATATAAATGATACCGACTGTTGCCGGCTGATCGAACCTTTCTCCCGTCCCTCCGTCATACAGATAAGTCTTGCCAAATCGTGGCAATTCGGCATCGTCTGTGTATTTGCAGATCTGGTCGATGGATGCCCCGTCGAATATTGGAGAAGAAAATTTAATGCCCAATTGTTTACCTGCCCATCCAAGTACTGTCTCGTAGATCTGTCCGAGATTCATTCGTGAAGGAACCCCCAGAGGATTAAGCACAATATCAACCGGTGTGCCGTCTTCAAGGAAAGGCATATCCTCTGCACGTACGATCTTGGAGATAATACCTTTATTTCCATGCCGTCCGGCCATTTTATCCCCGACTTTCACTTTACGCTTCTGAGCGACATATACCTTGGCAAGCTGTACTATACCTGCGGGCAGTTCATCACCAATGGTGATGCTGTATTTTTTCCGTTTGTAAATGGCATCGATTTCTTTATATTTAATGATGTAGTTGTATATTAAGGTCTTGATTACATCATTCTTGTCTTTATCTGTAGTCCATTTGTTCGGATTGATATTGGGATAATCGATATCCTGAAGCAATTTCAACGTAAACTTTGAACCTCTGGGAATCACATCAACATTATAGTAGTCTTTAACACCCTGGGAAGTTTTGCCATTCACGACAATAAACAGTTTGTCGATAAGCTTGGCTTTCAATTCATTGGAATTGCGTTCAAATTCTTCCTCTATTTTATCCAGAATAGGCTTTGTGGAGGACTTGAGCTTCTTGTCCTTTACGGAACGTGAAAAGAGTTTTTTGTCAATTACAATCCCCTGAAGTGAGGGAGGTGCTTTCAGCGAAGCATCCTTTACATCCCCGGCCTTATCACCAAAAATGGCCCGCAGGAGTTTTTCTTCGGGTGACGGATCGGATTCCCCTTTGGGTGTTATCTTTCCGATCAGAATATCGCCCGGATTCACTTCAGCACCGATTCGGATCAGTCCGTTCTCATCCAGGTTCCGGGTAGCTTCTTCGCTTACGTTCGGAATATCTGCCGTCAGTTCTTCAAGACCGCGTTTCGTGTCGCGTACCTCAAGCATGTATTCATCAATATGAATGGACGTAAAAAGATCTTCCCGTACCACCTTTTCAGATATCACAATGGCATCTTCAAAATTATAGCCTTTCCATGGCATGAATGCCACCTTCAGGTTCCGTCCCAGCGCCAGTTCACCGTCGCAGGTGGAATATCCTTCCGTTAGGATCTGTCCCTTGTATACTTTTTCACCTTTCTTGACTATAGGCTTCAGGTTGATGCAGGTATTCTGATTGGTCTTACGGTATTTCAGCAATTTGTAACGGCTCACTTCACCGTCGAAACGGACAAATTTTTCTTCTTCAGTCATGGTATACCTGACCACAATTTCGTTGGAGTCGACAGATTCGACAATACCGTCTGCTTCGGCAATCACCAGAAACCGGGAATCCCTTACAACTTCATGTTCAATGCCTGTGCCTACAATAGGAGCTTCAGGCCTTACCAGGGGAACTGCCTGACGCATCATATTTGAACCCATGAGGGCACGGTTTGCATCGTCATGTTCAAGAAAAGGGATCAATGAAGCTGCAATGGAAGCGATCTGATTGGGAGCAACGTCCATCAGATCGATGATCTGTGCGTCTGACAACGGAAAGTCCCCGTTGTACCGGGCTTTTACCTTGGGATTTACAAAACGGCCAAGATCATCAATCGGTGCATTTGCCTGAGCGATCACCTTGGCTTCCTCTTCTTCTGCACTCAGCCAGATAATGCCATTGCCGGTCAGGTCAACATTTCCCTCAGAGACTTTGCGATAGGGTGTTTCAATGAATCCCAGCGTGTTAATTTTTGCATATACACAAAGCGAGGAGATCAGTCCGATGTTGGGACCTTCAGGTGTCTCGATGGGGCACAGTCTCCCGTAATGGGTATAATGCACATCACGAACCTCGAATCCTGCACGCTCCCGGGAGAGTCCTCCGGGGCCGAGTGCTGACATGCGGCGCTTGTGAGTAATTTCAGCAAGCGGATTGGTCTGGTCCATAAACTGCGACAACTGGTTTGTGCCAAAAAAGGAATTGATCACCGAAGACAAGGTTTTTGAATTGATGAGGTCGATCGGTGTAAATACCTCATTGTCCCGGACATTCATCCTTTCCCTGATCGTTCTTGCCATGCGGGCGAGACCCACTCCGAACTGGGATGCGAGCTGTTCACCAACAGTCCTTACCCTTCGGTTGCTCAGATGGTCTATATCATCAACATCCGCTTTGGAATTGATGAGCTCGATCAGATATTTGATGATCCTTATGATGTCCTCCTTGGTGAGAACTTTGGTTTCCATATCGGTGTTGAGGCCCAGCTTTTTATTAATCCGGTATCGGCCGACCTCACCCAGGTCATAACGTTTATCTGAAAAGAACAGTTTGTCAATAACATCTCTTGCTGTTGCTTCATCAGGCGGTTCACTGTTTCTCAACTGCCGGTAAATATGCAGTACCGCTTCCTTTTCCGAATTGCAGGGATCTTTTTGCAGTGTGTTGTAAATAATTTCGAAATCGCTTAAATTCTGTCCTTCTTTATGAAGCAGGATGTTCTTGGCTCCTGAATCGATAATGGGATCAATGTGTTCGTCGAGCAAAACGGTTTCCCTGTCGATAATGATCTCATTTCGTTCAATGGATACAACCTCTCCTGTATCCTCATCCACAAAATCTTCAACCCATGATTTCAGTACACGGGCGGCAAGCTTCCTGCCGACCAGCTTTTTCAAAGAGGTTTTTGAAACTTTGATCTCATCGGCAAGATCAAAGATCTCAAGAATATCTTTGTCACCTTCGTAGCCTATAGCCCTGAGCAGCGTTGTGACAGGCAATTTCTTCTTACGGTCAATATAGGCATACATTACATTGTTGATGTCGGTCGCAAATTCAATCCAGGAACCCTTAAAGGGAATGATCCGGGCTGAATACAATTTGGTTCCGTTGGCATGGATGCTTTGACCGAAGAAAACACCCGGTGAACGGTGAAGCTGCGATACCACAACCCGTTCAGCACCGTTAATAACAAACAGTCCTCTGTCTGTCATGTAAGGAATCGTTCCCAGATAAACATCCTGGATCACGGTGTCAAAATCCTCATGTTCCGGGTCGGTACAGTAAAGCTTAAGCTTGGCCTTTAAAGGCACACTATAAGTAAGTCCCCTTTCGATGCACTCTTCAATGGAATATCTTGGCGGATCGATATAATAATCAATAAATTCAAGTACAAAATTATTCCTGGTGTCGGTAATGGGGAAATTTTCCTGAAAAACTTTAAAAAGCCCTTCGTTTTTCCTGTTTTCAGGTGTTGTTTCAAGTTGAAAAAAGTCACGGAATGATTTCAACTGAACTTCCAGAAAATCAGGATACGACATCTGGTTCCTGGTTCGGGCAAAACTGATTCGATCAGAATTTAATTTGGTCATTATGTTTGTTTATAATTAGTTGAACTAAAGTTTTGAGAAATGACAAAAAGGTTTAATCCCGACAGGTCGGGATTAAACCTAAGTGTTGTTCACTAAGACTTACTTTATTTAAGTTCAACGTCAGCTCCGGCTTCAGCAAGTTGATTTTTAATTGATTCTGCTTCTTCCTTGGAAAGGTTTTCCTTCACAGCAACAGGGGACTTGTCAACGAGCTCCTTGGCTTCCTTCAGTCCCAGGTTGGTAATGTCCTTTACCAGTTTTACAATTTGCAATTTAGCTCCACCGGGGTGGTTCATCATGACTGAATAACTTAATTTTTCTTCAGTCTGCGCACCTTCTGCACCCGCAGCTGCAGGTCCGGTTACAGCTACTGCCGCTGCAGCGGCAGGCTCAATCCCGTATTCTTCCTTTAATATGTTGGCCAATTCGTTAACTTCTTTAACAGTCAAGTTAACCAATTGTTCTGCGAAAGCT
>JAFGPB010000038.1 GCA_016926205.1 Bacteroidales bacterium | reverse complement strand
GTTGAATACTCCTGACAGATGACCGATCATTTGGCCAGTCAAAATTATAATTAATAATTCATAAATTTTTAAGTATGAAGTTTAAAGAAGTACTGGGTATCGACATCGGTGGCTCAGGAATAAAAGGCGCTCCGGTGAATACAAAAAACGGTAAACTGCTCGATGAAAGACACCGGATACAAACTCCACAACCTTCCAGTCCTGAAAACGTAGCAAAAACCATCAATGAACTGGTAAAACATTTCAAATGGAAAGGAGCGATTGGATGCGGTTTCCCAGCCGTGGTACAGAACGGTTTGGTCTACTCAGCTGCCAATGTGGACAAATCATGGATCAATACAAACGCTCAGAAGTTGTTCTCAAAAGCTACGGGATTGCCTGTCTGGGTGCTTAATGACGCGGATGCTGCTGGACTGGCCGAAGCCAAACTTGGAGCAGGTGCCGGTTTTAAGGGCGCAATGATCGTCTTTGTGGTCGGGACAGGAATAGGTGCCGCCCTGTTCACAGATGGCCGGCTTTACCCCAATCTGGAAGTCGGACATTTGGATATGAGAGGACAGGATCAGGACTGGGAATCCTATGCTTCCGATGCAACCCGGAAACGTGAGAAACTTGATATGGAGGCTTGGGGCAAAAGGCTTTACGAATATTTCTCATATATTGAGTTTCTTTTTTCACCTGAACTGATCATCATCGGCGGAGGTGCCAGTAAAAAAATGGATAAATTCAAAGAATTCCTTGACCTCAAAGCAAAAGTCCTTCCTGCCCATTTTCTAAATGAAGCAGGCATTATTGGTGCAGCTATGGCTGCAAGGGTGAACCTGAAAGACGGATGATGATGGTTAATCCGCTTTCTTCTTTCTGAACAGATACAAACCTGTGAATACCAGCAGTCCGTTTATGATCAGCAACTCAAAACCAAACACATATCCGCTCAGCAGCTGTTCTGAATGGCGGTCCAGAAAATAACAGAAAACAGGTGAGAGAACTGCTATATAGGGAACGATTCTGTCACGGATCTGGTATTTTGTGAAGATCCCGAAGGCGAACATGCCGAGTAAAGGACCATAGGTATAGCCTGCCATTGTAAACAGGGAGTTGATCACACTCTGATTGTTCAGTGATTTAAAAATCATAATGGTCAGGAAAATGATAACACTGAACCCGACCTGAACCATTTTACGTGTCAGGATGCGCTGATTGTCCTCCCTGAACCCGAGAAAATCCACACAAAAGGAAGTGGTCAATGCGGTGAGCGCAGAATCAGCACTGGAATATGCCGCTGCAATCAAACCCAGAATGAATATCAATCCCACACCAGGCTGCAGATAATTAAAAACCAGATTCGGAAACAGTTCATCCGTACCGCTGCAATAAAAACCATTCTGCGCAGGATCGAACAACCTGATCGGACATGCGGCCTGAAGTCCGGAATCACTGAAATTCTCGATGATCACGCCTTTTGCATGGGCATATATATAAAGCAATGCACCCAGCGACAGAAAGAAAATGTTCACAACAATCAGCAATGAACTCATCCAGTACATATTTTTTTTGGCTTCACCTATATTCCTGCAACTCAGGTTCTTTTGCATCATGTCCTGATCCAGTCCTGTCATTACTATACAGATGAACATACCACTCAAAAAGTGCTTAAAGAAATTGTCGCCGGGTTTCCAGTCCCATACAAAGACCTGTGCATAGCGGGAATGCCTTATGTTTTCGAAAAGCGCTCCAAAATTGAAACCCAGTTCCCTTGATATGAATACGATGGAAAGCAATGCGCCCATAATCAGGAATAGTGTCTGCAGCGTATCCGTGTATACGATGGTCCTGATGCCTCCCCTGAAAGAATAAATGTATATCAATACAATGGTCAGCAATACAGAGAGCCAGAAAGGAAATCCGTAACGTGCGAGAATATAGCTGTCAATTACCATTGCAACCAGATAGAGCCTGAATGATGAACCGATGATCCTGGAGATCTGAAAGAATGATGCCCCCGTTTTGTAACTGAACAGACCCAGGCGATGGTTCAGGTATACATATATGGATGATAAATTCATCTTGTAGTAAAGCGGCATCAGAATGTTGGCAATAACCAGATATCCTGCAAAATAACCCAGTACCAGCTGCAGGTAAGAGAAAGCCGTAGATCCTACCTCACCCGGGATGGAGATATAGGTAACACCGGATATGGAAGCACCAATCATGCCGAATGCCACGAGATACCATGGCGACTTATGGTTGCCGACAAAAAAAGATGCATTATCGGATTTCCTGCCGGTGATCAGGGCAATACCAATCAGCGCAGCGAAGTACAAAAGGACAACAAGCAGTAATACCAAGGGATGCATCAGGAAATAATTGATGGAAAAAAGTCAGTCCAAACCATCTACAAGAATAATAAAAACATTTTATCAAAAAAATAGGTTTGTAAATAATAGATTAAATTTGCCGTTGTATTGAGAATTTTGCATTTGACAGATTTTAGCAGTATGTATTTTACCTATTCATCGAAACAGCTGGAGGAAGCTGTACGTGAATTCTCAAAATTACCAGGCATCGGCAGCAAAACTGCCTTAAGGCTGGTCTTGCATTTACTGAAGGAAGAACGGGAGTCACTGGATCATTTTGGCAATACGATTTTGAGACTGGGGACCCATATAAGATACTGTAAGAACTGCATGAACATTTGTGATGATGATCTTTGTCCTGTATGTGCTGACAAGCGGCGTGACCATAGCACAATTTGTATCGTTGAAAACGTCAAGGACGTGATGATCATTGAAAACACACAGCAATACAGAGGTGTTTACCATGTTTTGGGCGGTATCATATCACCAATGGACGGTATCGGACCGGCAGATCTCAATATCGACCGCCTGGAAGCACGTATCAGTCGCGGGAATATCAGGGAACTAATACTGGCTCTAAGCGCAACCATGGAAGGTGATACCACAAATTATTATCTCTACCGCAAGCTAAACAAAGACATCCCGGTCATCTCTACACTGGCACGAGGAGTTTCAATCGGTGACGAACTTGAATTTATTGATGAAGTGACCCTGGGAAGGTCAATATTAAACCGTGTTCCTTTTGAAATAAACAAATAAAACCGCCGGGGACAAGTCAGCGCGTTGTCAACGACTGATCCTTTTCCCCTGTTTTTTTCCGGATCCACATAGCGATGGAGGATATAGGGTTTTTCCGGGGCACTGTTATTGATTATATTTGTGAAAAATCATTCCATGAACAATACGATTCTGCTTGGGCACGGAAGCGGTGGAATCATGACCGGTAACCTGATCCGTAACCTGTTCCTGAAATATTTTAACAATCCATTACTGGAAAAGCTGTCCGATTCTTCGGTCTTTTCAGTTGATGGTGCCACACTGGCATTTACAACCGACTCATATGTTGTGGACCCGATATTCTTCCCCGGCGGAGATATTGGCAAACTTGCTGTCTGCGGAACTGTAAATGATCTTGCCATGTCCGGGGCAAAACCGCTTTATCTGAGCTCAGGACTGATCCTCGAAGAAGGGTTTCCGCTTGCAGATCTGGAGACCATTGTAAGCTCCATGTCGGAAGAAGCACAGAAAGCAGGTATCCAAATCATTACGGGCGACACCAAGGTAGTGAAAAAAGGACAGTGCGACAAGGTTTTTATCAATACTGCAGGCATCGGTATCCTTGAAGACAGGTACCGGCATATTTCCGGAGGATTGCATATCCGGCCCGGTGACCAGCTCATCGTGAACGGTTTTCTGGGGGACCACGAAATCGCAATTATGGCTGCACGGGAAAATCTGAAATTTGAGGAGCCCGTTGCCTCCGATGTAGCATCCTTGCATCCTATAGTGCATGCTTTGCTGGAAGGTGGTGTTGACATCCATTTCATGCGTGACCTTACACGCGGAGGCATTGCTTCAGTTCTGGATGAAATGGCAGAAAACAGGGATTTTGGTGTATCCGTCAGTGAAGCATCGCTGCCCATCCGGGATCAGACACAGGGATTGTGTGAATTGTATGGTTTTGATCCCCTATACCTGGCCAACGAAGGAAAAATGGTTTTAGTTGTCGCCAGGGAGTCAGCCGGACCGGCAATTGAGATTATGCACGGATTTGAAACCGGGACACATGCAGCGCTTATTGGAGTCATAACCAGTTCAAAACCCGGTATGGTGTTGTTGCAGTCCCGTACCGGAGGAACCCGTATTGTGACCCGATTGGCAGGTGAACAACTGCCAAGGATCTGCTGATGCATTGAATACTCTGCTATGCACGAATTTTCTATAGCGCAACATATTATTGAGATCGCTCTGCAAACTGCAAAAGAACACGACGTGGATCAAATATCATCCGTTGAAGTAGAGATCGGACAGGCTGCAGGAGTGGTGATTGAAGCACTTGAATTTGCATGGGAATCAGTTGTACGGGACACACCCTTACAGGATGCCGCACTTACAATAAAAATAATTCCGGTTTCCGTGGTATGTAGGACGTGCGGAATGAATTACAGCCCGCGGGAACTTCTCGATCTGTGTCCACAATGCGGAGACATGAATCCTGAAATCATCAGGGGTAAGGAACTTCGCGTAAGTGCCATTGTGACATGATTACAGCACAGCTTCATTATTCATGCCCTCAGGAGTCCTCCTTACAATTGTGCATTTATTTCATCTGTTGGTAGCCCGGGTTGAATTATTAGCTTAAATTTGATTCCTAAAACCTGAAATATATGTGCGATATCTGCGGATGCAATGAAGGGGATTCCGGCTATGTTCTGCTGAAGCCCACCGGAAAAGATGGTCAGTATTCCCACACACACCATCATGGACATGAGCAAAATCCTGCCGGTGATGATCATTCACATGTTCACAGTCACGACCATCCGCATGATCACAGTCATTCACACGATCACAGTCACGACCATCCTTATGATCACAGTCATTCACACGATCACGGACATGACCATCCGCATGATCACAGTCATTCACACGATCACAGTCATGACCATCCGTATGATCACAAAAACGACCTCACTGTTGCACCAGGAGAACAGGCAAGACGTATCGTCGTGGAAACCGATATACTGCACCGCAATGACCTTCTTGCTGAACGCAACAGGGGATATTTTGAAGGTCGCGGGATCATCGCCCTGAATCTTGTCAGTTCTCCAGGATCCGGAAAAACCACAATCCTTGAAAAAACGGTAAGAAATCTTTCCAGACCGCCTGTATTTGTCATTGAAGGTGACCAGCAAACCACACTGGATGCGCAGCGTATCAATTCCACAGGCACACCCGTTATACAGGTCAATACGGGCAACGGTTGTCATCTTGATGCTGAAATGACACAGAAGGCTGTTAAGGAATTGAATCCTCAGACGAACTCCCTGCTCCTGATCGAAAATGTCGGTAATCTGGTCTGTCCCGCCCTGTTCGATCTTGGAGAAAAATACCGTGTCGTCATCGTAAGCGTGACTGAAGGGGATGATAAACCATTAAAATATCCGAATATGTTCAGGAGCTCGCATATCTGTATCATCAATAAAATCGATCTTCTGCCCTACGTTGATTTCAACATGGAGCAGTTTAAAAAACATGCATCAAGAATAAATCCCGATATCCGTTTTATTGAATTGTCAGCCCGGAACGGTGAAGGATTTGATGAGTGGATCCGGTGGATTCAGGAGCAATTTGATGAAATACAAGTGAACGGCATGCACTGAAACAGTGCAATAAATGGCACGCACTGACACCAAAACCAAACGTTAAAACCATCATTACAGAGTATTGGGTCTTCGGGCGTAAGTCACGCGGCAAAAGTTAATGGACTGATTGACACCAATGTAAATAAAATACTTCCAGACAGTCCGGGCATCCGAATTTTCCCCTTTTAAAACAGCCTTTATTTAGAATCAATATGTATTAACAATATACACAATCATTGTTATTTAGATAACATATTAATTGTTATTTTTGTAACAGATATTTTTGCTTCATGAAATTTTGTTGAGTGCACTCTATTAATGAAAGAATATGCTCCTATGGCTAAAATTACTAACCTTGAAGACCTCAGAAAAATCAGGCAGAAGATGCAACCGGAGACCATTTCCGGACACACTGGCAAGGATGCAGCAAAACTGATCCGGATCAAAGTTGCCATGGCAACCTGTTCCATTGCTTCCGGATCAAGAGAGACCCTGAATTATATTGTCGATGAACTTGACAAAAGAAACCTGGAGGCCACGGTCACACAAACCGGATGTATGGGTTACTGTTATGCAGAGCCCACCATTGAAGTAACGTTGCCCGACAGAGAACCGGTGTTATTCGGATATGTGGACGTTAAAAAGGCTGATGAGATCATTGAAAAATATGTTAAAGGCGGTATGCTGGTTGACGGGATCATCCCGGTTAATTACAAAAGAATTGACGAATAACAGATAATGTGAGGAGGTAATGATCCATGACGGATTTTAAAATTCACCTGCTGGTGTGCGGAGGAACAAATTGCCGGTCATCCCGCAGCAGTATCCTGGCGGAACAACTGCGTGCAGAAATTAAGAACCAGGGATTGGATGACTATGCCCAGGTCGTCACGACCGGATGTTTCGGTTATTGTGAAAACGGACCCGTGATCAAAGTGATTCCTGACAATACGATCTATACACAGGTCAGACCTGAAGATGCTGAAGAAATTGTCACAAATCATATTGTGAAGGGTCGTAAGGTGAACCGGCTGTTATACAAGGATCCGAGAACTGACAAAATCATCGTGGACGCGCGGGAAATGGAAACCTATAAGAAACAGATCCGGATTGCTTTAAGGAACTGCGGGGTAATCGATCCCGAAAGCATTGATGAATATATTGCAAAAGACGGATATACAGCCCTGGGTAAGGTACTGACAACCATGTCTCCTGAAGAGGTCATACAGATCATCAAAAGATCGGGATTGCGCGGACGCGGAGGAGCAGGGTTTCTTACAGGACTGAAATGGGAACTGACAAGACAAACACCCGGTAAAGAAAAGTATGTTGTGTGTAACGCAGACGAAGGAGATCCCGGTGCCTTTATGGACAGGTCAATCCTTGAAGGAGATCCCCACAGCATCATTGAAGCCATGGCGATAAACGGCTACTGTACAGGTGCCTCACAGGGATTGGTATACATCCGGGCCGAATACCCTCTTGCCATCGACAGGCTCAGGAAAGCCATACACCAGGCACAGGAATATGGAATGCTGGGAGCAGATATTTTCAGCACAGGATTTGATTTTGACATATCACTCCGTTTCGGTGCAGGTGCATTCGTTTGCGGGGAAGAAACAGCCCTGATCCATTCCATGGAAGGAGGCAGGGGGGAACCCACAATGAAACCACCGTTCCCTTCGGTTAAAGGATTTCTCGGCAAACCGACCAATGTCAATAATGTGGAGACTTTTGCCAATGTACCTGCTATCATCAACAAAGGTACTGAATGGTTCAGAAGTATAGGAACTGAAAAATCAAAAGGAACAAAAGTTTTTGCTCTTGCCGGTAAGGTGAATAACGTAGGATTGATAGAAGTTCCTATGGGCATTACTTTAAGGGAAGTCATCTTTGAAATTGGCGGAGGTATTAAAAACGACAAAAAATTCAAAGGTGTGCAGATCGGCGGTCCGTCAGGCGGATGTCTTACCGAAAAGCACCTCGATGTGCCCATTGATTATGAGAGTCTTGTGGATGCAGGTGCCATGATGGGTTCAGGGGGTATGATCATCATGGATGAGGACGATTGCATGGTGGATGTTGCCAAATTCTTTCTTGATTTCACAGTAGATGAATCATGCGGAAAGTGCACACCCTGCCGTATCGGGAACAAACGGTTGCACGAACTGCTGATTAATATCACTAAAGGTAATGGTAAGGAAGAAGATATAGAAAGGCTGATCAACCTGGGAAACGTGATCAAAGATACTTCACTTTGCATGCTGGGCCAGTCAGCACCGAATCCTGTACTGTCCATCCTGGAAAACTTCATTGAAGAATATGAAGCACATATCCGGGATAAAAAATGCCCTGCTGGTGTTTGTAAAGACTTGATGAAATATGAAATTGTGGCAGAGAACTGCGTCGGCTGCACTGCATGTGCCAGGGCGTGTCCGGTTGGTGCAATAACCGGAGAGCGCAAAGAGGTACATTACATTGACCAGTCACTTTGCATCAAATGCGGAGCATGTATGGACAGATGTAAATTCAATGCTGTAATCATCAATTAAGCAGATGAACATGGAAATGGTGAAATTAACAATAGATAAAAAAGAGGTGGAGGTTCCGGAAGGAACAACAATTTATAAAGCTGCAAGGAAAGCAGGAATTGAAATCCCTGTATTGTGCTATATGGATCTTGGCGATCTGAACATAGAGCACAAACCTGGAGGATGCCGCATATGCGTTGTTGAGGTTGAAGGCAGGCGAAACCTTGCTCCCAGCTGTTCAACCGAAGTATACGAAGGCATGAAGGTTCACACACACACCATAAGGGTGTTGAATGCACGCCAGACTGTCATGGAACTTTTGTTGTCAGATCATCCTAAGGATTGTCTGATCTGCCCGAAATCAGGCAATTGTGACCTGCAGGAGTTGGCGATAAAAATGGGGGTTCGTGAAATCCACAACCAGGATATTGCAGAAGTGTCAACTTATCGTACGGATTTTTCTCCCGCAATTATCCGCGATATGAACAAGTGCATTATGTGCCGCCGTTGTGAAACAATGTGCAATGAATTGCAGACAGTCGGCGCCCTGTCTGCCATAAACCGGGGATTTATGTCGGTTGTCGCACCTGCCTTTGAAATGGATCTCGAAGATTCGGTTTGCACATACTGCGGACAATGTGTGGCTGTATGTCCAACAGGAGCACTGACGGAAGTCGACCATACACACCGATTGATACGTGACCTTTCAAATCCGGCAAAGACTGTAATTGTGCAGACAGCGCCTGCTGTAAGAGCTGCTCTGGGTGAAGAATTTGGCCTTCCTCCCGGAACCCTTGTCACCGGCAAAATGGTGGCTGCTTTACGAAGGCTCGGTTTTAAGTATGTTTTTGACACAGATTTCAGTGCCGATCTGACCATTATGGAAGAAGGAACCGAGCTGCTGGACCGTCTTACAAAACATCTCAGGGGAGACAAGTCTGTCAGATTGCCGATCCTTACTTCATGCTGTCCGGGATGGGTGAACTTCTTTGAAGCTCAGTTCACAGACATGCTTGATATACCTTCTACAGCCCGGTCACCGCAACAGATGTTCGGTGCCATTGCAAAAACCTATTTTGCCGATAAAATCAGGGTTAAAAGGGACAATCTTATTGTAGTATCCATCATGCCCTGCCTGGCAAAAAAATATGAATGTACCCGTGATGAATTCAAGGTCGACGGGAATCCCGATGTAGATTATTCTATTTCAACCCGCGAACTGGCACATTTGATCAAAAAGGCAAATATCGAATTCAATACTTTACCTGATGAAGACTTTGATCTTCCCCTGGGTGAATCAACCGGTGCAGGTGTGATTTTCGGAGCTACCGGAGGTGTTATTGAAGCGGCAATCAGAACAGCCTATGAACTGTATACCAACAAAAAGCTACCGCGAATTGATTTTCATGAATTGCGCGGTATGGACGGTATCCGCGAGGCTGTGATTGATTTTGACGGTCTTTCCATCAACATTGGCATTGCTCACGGTCTGGGAAATGCAAGAAAATTGCTGGAAGACATCCGGAACGGTAAAAACCATTATCATGCAATTGAAATTATGGCCTGTCCCGGTGGTTGTATCGGCGGTGGCGGCCAGCCGCTGCATCACGGTAATTTTGGCATTCTGAAGAAACGAATGGAAGCCATTTACCGCGAAGATGCAACAAAATCCATTAGAAAGTCCCACGAAAATCCTTACATCATCAAATTGTATGAAGAATTCCTTGGCAAACCCATGAGCGAAAGATCCCACAAATTATTGCATACACACTATGTGGATAAAAGCAAGAAAATCATTTATATCTGATCTCAATAACCTGTATTATAGGGGAACAATACCATGTCGAGAATTAAAGTAGAACTGAAAAAGAAGGATGTCGACACCATCAGGGAAATTTGCAGATCCTTCAGCAACAATCCCGATGAACTGATCAATGTACTGCATAAAATCCAGCATGCTTTCGGATATCTGCCGGCCGAAGTGCAGGAAGTCGTGGCAAGGGAACTTCGCATTGCCGTGGCCAAAGTGTATGGCGTGGTAACCTTCTATTCCTTTTTTTCAATGGTGCCAAAAGGCAGGCACCCCATATCCGTTTGCACGGGAACAGCCTGTTACGTGCGTGGTGCCGAGAACGTACTGTCTGAATTCAGGAAGGAACTGAACATTGATGTCGGTGAAACCACGCCGGATGGCAGATTTTCCATCAGCTGCCTACGTTGTGTCGGGGCATGCGGTCTTGCCCCGGTTGTGATGGTGGGAGAAAAAACATATGGCAGGGTATCTCCTGAGATGGTCCGGGACATCATCCGGGAATATGAAGGTCAATAAGACTTTGAATGTAAAATATGAATCCTTCCTCTGTTCCGTTCAAGGATTTTTATACTGCGAACGGGTAATAATCATACATGCTGCAACGTTAAACAGGTCAACAGGTGTAACCTGATCATTCAAATTTCCGTAACAGGTGATATGATCTGACAAAAGATTTGATTTTCCCTTGCAATTCAGACCGTGATGTTTTAATTTTGGATACTTAACTCTGTCATAATGAAAAAGGTGGTGTGTATTTTCATAAGCTTGATCTTTGTTCTCGGACTGCTTGTGTCCTGCAACAGCAGCATATGTCCTGCTTATGCCTCCGAAACCGAAACCATGCAGGTTGAGAATAATGGTTAAGGTTTTCTTCCCAAATTGTTTTGTTTATCATTATCTTTGCACATAAAGACAGGATAAGCGAGTAATTGGGAAGTGTCTTCTTTCCGGTAGTTTTTCTCATTTATCCGGTACGGAATCCTATTGAATATTGGTGTGAAAAAGCTATTGGTCATATGTATCACTTTTTCATCCTGCTTTTCATTGTACGGACAGGGTGAAATTGACGATCAGGATATCATCCTTTTTCAGAATGAAAGAAGTGTTTCTGCTTCCTTAAATTCAAACGGACTGTCCGCCGCTTTCAGATTCGGCCAGAGAAGGACATACCTTACCAAGACCCTCTATGATATTGAACTGGCATACATCAAGCATCCCAAAGAAGTCAAGGTCGTTGCCTCACCCTATTCCTATACGACAAGCCGGAAATTTGTGTATGGCAAGACAAATATCTTTATTGATATCCGTCCTTCAATCGGTTTCCAGCGTGAGATCTTTTCTAAAGAAGACAGAGGCAGCATCGCTATTAAATATTACTATGCCGCCGGACCCAGTCTTGGAATTACAAAACCAATCTATTATACATTTAACGTAATCGGTATCGTTAACAGCCAGTTATACGTAATTGACACCCGTGTAGAGAAATTTGAATTCAGTCAGCACCCCCAGAGTGTAGAAATTGCAGGAAGGGCTTCTTTCTGGAGGGGTCTGGACGAGATCTCCCTGTATCCCGGACTGCATGCCAAATTTGGAATGAGCTTTGAATACAGTACAATCAGCGAAATTATTAATGCTGTGGATGCTGGTGTGATAGTCGAAGCATTTACCAAAAAAATCCCGATCATGTACACCTCCGATAACAAGCAGTTCTATCTCACCTTGTTTATCAGTTACCGGTTTGGATGGGTAGTCGACGCCCGTTACAGAAGCCGGCGAAGATCTGACATCCCCATTACGGAACCACAATGAGGATTCCCGGACAGATTCGCTGTATGCCCCGTGCAAAGTCCTTTTTGTTTGCGGAAATAAAGAAATTTTTTTAGCTTAGCAGCAAATCGAATTGTGATCATCACAAATTAATAACTTAATTTAATTATCAAACAATATGACAAAAATAAAAGTAGGAATCAATGGTTTCGGCAGAATCGGAAGGCTCGCTTTCAGAGCATC
>JAFGPB010000037.1 GCA_016926205.1 Bacteroidales bacterium | reverse complement strand
GAACTTCGAAAATCACACGAACTTCGAAAATCACACGAACTTCGAAAATCACACATCAATACGTGCATATTTGGCATGTCTTTCAATAAACTCCCTTCTGGGCGGAACGTCATCACCCATTAACATGGAAAAGATCCTGTCCGCTTCTGCCGCACTTTCAATTGTAACGAGTCTCAGTGTTCTCTTTTGAGGATTCATTGTAGTTTCCCACAACTGTTCTGCATTCATTTCTCCCAATCCTTTATACCGTTGTATATGAATTCCTCCATCCTTCCCTTTTCCAAGTTCTTCGACAATGTTTTTGCGTTCTTCTTCCGACCAGCAATACAGCTCGGTTTTGCCTTTTTTTATCAGGTAAAGAGGGGGTGTTGCAATATAAAGATGACCAAGCTTTATAAGTTCTTCCATGTGTCTGTAAAAGAAAGTCATAATCAGTGTTGTGATGTGGCTCCCGTCTACATCAGCATCTGTCATGATAATGACTTTATGGTAACGCAATCCGTCAAGATTCAGTTTTTTGCTGTCATCCTCAGTTCCAACGGTCACACCAAGTGCTGTAAAAATATTCCGTATCTCTTCACTCTCAAAAATTTTGTGAGGCATGGCCTTTTCGACATTCAGGATCTTTCCGCGGAGAGGAAGAATGGCCTGGAACCTTCTGTCACGACCCTGTTTGGCAGTGCCTCCGGCAGAATCACCTTCAACAAGGAATATTTCACTTGACTCAGGATCCTTATCAGCACAATCAGCCAGTTTTCCAGGCAATCCGGAACCTGAAAGCACACCCTTTCGCTGCACCAGCTCACGTGCCTTTCGAGCAGCATAACGCGCCTGGGCCGCCAGAATCACTTTCTGAACAATAGTCTTTGCATCCCTTGGATTTTCTTCCAGATAATTTGACAGTCCTGCAGATACCGCCTGATCAACATATCCCATGACCTCTGAATTTCCCAGTTTTGTTTTTGTCTGTCCTTCAAACTGGGGTTCGGGTACCTTAATGGAAATGACTGCTGTAAGACCTTCCCGGAAATCATCTCCGTTGATCTCGACCTTTTGCTTGGACAACAGTCCCGATTTTTCTGCGTAAGCTTTTAAAGTCCTGGTCAGGCCCCGGCGGAACCCGGCAAGATGCGTTCCACCTTCAATGGTATTGATATTGTTAACATATGAAAATACATTTTCACTGTATGATGTATTATACTGCATTGCGATTTCAACCGGAACATCCCCTTTTGTATTTTCGATGGAAATCACACCGGTAAGCTTTTCACGATTTTCGTCGAGCAACTGGACAAATTCAGGAAGACCCGAATCAGAATGGAATGTTTCATGCCTGAAGTTTCCCCCGTTTCCATTTTCCTCATATTCACGTTCATCAATGATTTCAAGTCGCAATCCCTTATTCAGAAAAGCGAGCTCACGAAGCCTCGATGCGAGGATCTCAAAGTAATATTCAGTTGTTGTAAATATCTCCGGATCAGGCCGAAAATTAATAACCGTTCCCGTTTTATCCGTGCTTCCGATCTCTTTAACCGGATATAAAGGCCTGCCCCGTTCATATTCCTGTCTGTATATTTTCCCTTTGCGGTAAACCAAAACTTCAAGATGCACAGACAATGCATTGACACATGATACACCAACACCATGCAATCCACCTGAAACCTTATATGAATCCTTATTGAATTTCCCTCCGGCATGTAACAGTGTCATAACGACTTCAAGTGCGCTTCGTTTTTCCTTTTCATGAAAATCAACAGGAATACCACGTCCGTCATCTGCAACGGTGACAGTATCATCACTTTTAATAACAACCTGTATATTTTTGCAGAAACCGGCCAAGGCCTCATCAATTGAGTTATCAACCACCTCATATACCAGATGGTGCAATCCTTTGCTGCTGATGTCGCCGATGTACATGGCCGGCCGCTTTCTCACGGCCTCCAGTCCCTCCAGAACCTGAATGCTGTTTGCGGAATAATCTTCCGAATCTCCGGCATTCTTCAGGATCCTGTCATCATTCTCCAAATCATTCATTTCTTTTAAATCCAATATGTTGTATACTATACTTTCCAATCAGAAACCATTTCTGACATTCCGGCTAAAACGTTTAAAGGTACGCAAAAAACCTGTCAGATTTATACCTGAAAATTCTAACTATCAAGTTATTATCAACAAAAAATTAACAAGGTAAGGCTTTGACAGGTAGTGTATTTGGAATAATGATGCAAAGATAATCAAATAAAATGAAATTTGCATGTCAACCGGATTGTTCATGGGGCCGATCCGATTCTATCCTTCCGTCAAGCAATCCAATGATCCGGTGTGCATAACTTGCAATATGCTCTTCGTGGGTTACAAGTATGATGGTATTTCCTGCCTGGTGAATTTCCTGAAAAACGCTCATGATGTCTATGGATGTTTTTGAATCTAGGTTGCCTGTTGGTTCATCCGCAAGGATAATGGCAGGATGGTTAACAACTGCCCTGGCCAGTGATACACGCTGACGCTGACCACCTGACAATTCATTGGGTTTGTGTGACATGCGATCTGATAAACCCACACTTCCCAATGCTTGTTTAGCTTTTTCAATCCTTTCATGTTTTGCTATTCCTGCATAAACCAGGGGAAGCATAACATTTTCCAGGGCAGAATAACGGGGAAGCAAATTAAAAGTCTGAAAAACGAACCCGATTTCTTTATTTCTGATCTCGGCCAGTTGGTTGTCATTTAATTTACTCACGTCTTTACCGTTCAGAACATACGTTCCGGAAGTGGGTGTGTCAAGGCAACCGATCAGGTTCATAAGTGTCGATTTGCCGGATCCCGAAGGTCCCATGATCGCAACAAACTCATTTCTGATAATTTCAAGTGAGATCGCTCTTAATGCATGAACAATTTCCGCACCGGGATAATAATTCTTCGCAATTGATTCCAAATGAATGACAGTGCTCATACAGGCAGGGAAAAATAGCGAAATAGTAAAAACCTGTTAATCTGGTTTGTTAGTATCGTATGATCAAATTTTGTTTGTTATGATGTCTAAAGTTACAAACAATCCCCATATAATAAAGATCAATTGTTGTTTTTACTTTGGGATCTGATTTGATTTCGTTCCATATCCTGCACATTTGACGCGACCAGTAGATATCATGGAAGATCAGGACAAATGGCTCGGTTGCCTTACCCATGAAATATTCAAAGTATTTCCTGGTAGCCTCGTATGTATGGTTACCGTCGATGAAGATCAGGGCCCGGTCAAGATTTCTGTTGTCCAGACTTGACAATGCTTCATCGAATGTACAGTTCATCAGATCAATTTGATTCTGATCAGCAGCCTGAAAAACGTCGGAAGCAATTCCGCAAAGTACCGGATCTGCCTCGACAGTGATCAGATGTGTGCCCGGATGGCCCAGCGCAAGATAAAGAGTACTTAATCCCGTCGATGTGCCCAGCTCAATAACGACAGATGGTTTAAAACATTTAGAGATCAGATAAAGAAGCTTGCCATGTTTTTCGTAAACGGATGCTCTTTGAACCACACTTCGCAAGGTTCTTGTTTTATTCTGTGCACCGTCTGGATCTGCTATGCCGGCATTCACGGGGATCCGTATTTTCCTCTCCATCAATTTTTCTCGTACTTTGCGGATCAAACCAAAATCTGCATGGAATTCCTTATTCTCAAGGGTATGACTTGTGAATTCCGAAATACGTGGAGAACGGATGTCGCTGTCCGACGGACTCCTTGCGAGAACTCTGTACATGCCATAGCTTCTTAGCCTGAACAATACATCTGAAAAAACTGCTTTCATTTCAATGGTGTCATCCAGGAGATCATCTCTGTTCAATATCTTCTGCATAATTAAACTTTTTTGCGATATTTACAAATCCCCTGTAAATTATGAATCAGTCTTTAGATCAGGAAATCAAATACCTCAAGGGTGTCGGACCCAAAAGGGCGGAATTGCTGGGAAATGAATTAAAAATATTTCAGTTTCGTGACCTGCTTTATTTTTTCCCATATAAATACATTGACCGTTCCAGAGTATACCCCATCAAGGACATTGACACAACACAGACGTTTATCCAGCTGAAAGGCAGGATCATGCATTTCCGGATTGAAGGGCGCGGTAACAACCAGCGGCTGACGGCCCTTTTTACAGATGGAACAGGTACTATAGAGTTTGTCTGGTTCAGGGGATTTCAATGGATTGCACGAAATTATCAGCCCGGAGTGGAATATATTGCATTTGGCAGACCCGGCATGTACAACAGGAACCTGTCAATCGCCCATCCTGAACTTGAACCTGCTGATAAACCGGAAGCCGAACTGAAATCAGCCTTTCAGCCACAATACAGTACTACCGAAAAACTCAGAAACAACTTTATTACATCAAAGACCATACACCGTTATATTGGTCAGGTCCTCAGTCAGGCTGCCCGGATCGACGAGACCATGCCGGAATATCTGGTAAAGAAACTGAAACTGATGCCTTTGCAGGAAGCAGTCAAAAACATCCATTTCCCGGAAAACAATGAAAAACTGAAAAATGCCACATACAGACTGAAATTTGAAGAGTTGTTCTACATACAGCTGAACATTCTCGGACAAAAGAAAAGAATACAATCCTTTGTAAAGGGTTTCATTTTCAGTAAAGTCGGTGACCGTCTGAATCATTTCTACAACCACAACCTCGAATTCGCACTGACTGAAGCCCAGAAGCGGGTCATACGGGAAATCAGAAAAGATATGGGATCCGGAAGACAGATGAACAGGCTTCTTCAGGGAGATGTCGGAAGCGGTAAAACACTTGTGGCACTGATGAGCATGCTGATCGCACTGGATAACGGTTACCAGGCATGTCTGATGGCACCAACGGAAATTCTTGCAAAACAACATTATAATACAATCACGCGATTGCTTTCAGGAATGGCTGTCAGCGTTCTGCTGCTAACCGGATCCACAAAGAAAAATGAACGCGAACAGCTGCATAAACAATTGCTGAGTGGTGAGCTGCACCTTCTTGTTGGAACCCATGCACTTCTTGAAGAACCGGTTCGTTTTCAACGGCTGGGACTGGTCATTATTGACGAGCAGCATCGTTTTGGTGTTGCCCAGCGCGCCCGGTTATGGAAAAAGAGCCATGTACCTCCGCATGTGATGGTGATGACGGCGACACCCATTCCCAGAACACTGGCCATGACGGTATATGGAGATCTTGATGTTTCTGTCATCGATGAATTGCCTCCCGGCCGGAAACCCATAACAACAATCCACTACTATGAATCAAAACGGCTTGTGCTTTTCGGTTTCATCAGAAAACAGATTGAACAGGGAAAGCAGATATACATCGTTTATCCCCTGATCAGGGAATCGGAAAAAATGGATTACGTTGCGCTTGAAGAAGGCTACGAAGCGGTTACCAGAGCCTTTCCGCCACCCGGTTATCATGTTATTTGTGTACATGGTCAGATGAATTCCCCAGACCGTGATACCGCCATGCAGCATTTTATCAAGGGCCGCGCCCACATTATGATTGCAACAACTGTTATTGAAGTCGGAGTGGACATCCCGAATGCTTCGGTAATGGTCATTGAAAGCGCTGAAAGGTTCGGTCTTTCACAGCTGCATCAGTTGAGGGGCAGGGTCGGCAGGGGTGCTGACCAGAGTTATTGTTTTCTTATGAGTTCTTATAAGCTTTCACGCGAAGCAAAAAAACGACTGGAAACCATGGTCCGGACAAATGACGGATTTGAAATAGCCGAAACTGATTTAAAACTAAGGGGACCCGGTGATATTGAAGGAACTCAACAAAGCGGAATGCCTTTTGATCTTAGAATTTCCAATCTGGCAAAGGACGGACAGATACTTCAGCATGCACGCGATTTATCAAACGATTTGCTTGACGATGATCCGCAACTTTCTAAACCCGAAAACAACCTGTTAAAACAACAACTTTCACGCCTGATGAAATCGCGTGTCGACTGGAGCGTGATCAGCTGATCCCATAACGAATCTTCTCCCGGAATTCCTGATATAATGGATCTTATTCCGGAATTCCTGACCAGGTATTTTATCTCCGGTTTCTGTCACGTTCGGCCCGGAGCTCTATCTTACGGGCTTCAGATATCAAATATTCCGCTTCGTCATAAATGCAGCCTTCAGGTGAGAATGTCCCCATAAAACCATTTCCGATGAGCTCCTGCCTGCAATTTTCCAGTCTGAATACCTCGATAAAGGCCGAATAACGAACTTCATCCGAATTATCGACTGCATCCGCGGGAGCATAGCCATCAAACATACCATAGGTAAATCTGATCACATAAGTCCCTGTACTGTCCTTATATACCCGTTCTGCAGTGTTGGGTTGCTCATAAAAAATCTGTCTTCTCCTCCTGTCGGGACGACCACAATCCTCTTCCGGAACCTGTGCCCGGCCAGAATCACAAACAAGCAGCAAAACCGCTATAAAAATCAGTTTTGTATTCATGGCTGTTGATATTTGTTAACAAACACAAACCATCATGAATCCAATTTTCTGATGATATTAAATATGACCTGGTGTCAATGATATAAAGATACCAAATCTTTTATGCATTACCAAATAAATGATTAACAATCCATCACTTTATTTCCCCATCTTATCAAGAATTTCCTCTATCTCATCCATAATGTGGTTCATAGCGGTTATGGCCTTATTGAAGGGCTCACTGGTGGTCATGTCAACACCTGCGGTTTTCAACAGCTCGATCGGGTAATCTGATCCGCCGGCTGACAAAAAAGTCAGGTATTTTTCCAGACTGCCTTCTTTACCTGACAATACATCCTCGGCCAGTGCTGCAGAAGCAGTAAACGAAGTAGAATACTGATAAACGTAAAAATTGTAATAAAAATGAGGTATATACGACCATTCCACAGAATAAAGGTCGTCTATGTAACAAATCCCCTTTTCATGTCCATAGTATTTCTTCAGAAGATCCCCGTATATTTTGTTCATCACATCACTTGTAAGCGGTTCGCCTGCTTCTGCCAGCTCGTGAATGGTCAGTTCAAATTCAGCAAATTTTGTTTGTCTGAAAAGGGTACCCTTGTAATTATCCAGACGGCTCATCAGGATTGACAGCCGGGTTTCATCATCCGTAATATGGTTGATCATATAGGTCCCCAGTAACTCTTCATTGAATGTTGAGGCGACCTCAGCTGTGAATATAGGATAATCAGCAAGCGGATAGGGCTGCGTCGCATTGGAAAGGTAGCTTTGCATGGTGTGACCAAGCTCGTGGATAGCCATACTGACATCATCGTATTGGTCATTGTAATTCAGGAGCATGTACGGGTGCACATCATAAATGGATCCGTTAGAATATGCACCTGACCGTTTACCGGCAGTCGGATACACATCCAACCACCTCTCATTAAACGCTTTCCTGATGATGTCCTGGTATTCTGTTCCAAGCGGAGCCAGTGACTTGATGATGATGTCCTGTGCTTCATCGTAAGTGTACTGCAGATCAATATCCTTTACAACCGGTGCATATGCATCGGAATATTTCAGGGTATCGACCTGTAACATCCGTTTGCGCAATAAAAGGTAGCGGTGAAATACCGGCAGGTTCTCATTGACATTACCGATCAGGGAATGGTAAACGTTCAGCGGAATGTTATACGGATCGAGCGCACTTTCCAGGGCTGAATTGTAATGACGTGCCCTGGCGATAAAAATATTGCTGTTCACACCAGCAAGAAGCTGTTCTGCCAGTGTTGCCTGAAAGCTTTTCATGGCAGACCAGAAAGCATTGAATACAAGCTCACGGTCGTACCTGTTCGCAGAAGCACGATGTTTTGAGTATCCCGCCTGATTTAAGGTTACCGTTTCACCTGTGGATAAGGTTACTTCGGGATAAGGTAGTTCCGTATTGGCAAATACACTGTAAACCGAATATGGGCTTTCCAGTATGGAGGAGGCATGTGCCATGATGACCTCTTCCTCTTCAGAGAGCAGATGCTCCTGTTGTCTGAAAAGCTCATTAAGATACATGCTATAGACCTGCATTTCGGACTGTTCCGCTAAAAACTGTCCAACTTTTTCTTTCCCGAGTCCCAGTATTTCAGGTTCGGCAAAAGAGATTTTTGCACTGATTACAGGACCAAGCTGGCGCATTTCCTGATCCATCGCCAGGTAATTGGTATTGCGCAGGTCCTGATCAGATTTCATGGACGCGTATGAATACAGCTTGCTGTATAACTTGCTGAAGTCGGATGATGATTGTAAAAATTCCAGGAGGACCGATGAAGACGTTCCCAATTTTCCTTTATATCCGGCAAGGACATCTGCACCGGACTTCAGGCGTTCCAGGTCTTTATTCCAGTCATCATCTGAGGCATACACATCTGCCAGGTTCCAGGTATATCTTGTTTCTATGGTGCTTCGCTCCCTGATTTGTGAGCATACAAACTCATTGCTTAGGGTCAGCATCAAGACTGTGGCAACAAATACCTTCAAAGCTAAATGTAAGGTTCTCATGAATGATTGATTTGATTTATCACTGTATAAAAGTACACTAAGATAGATTTTTTTCAGAAACAATATTCAATTTGTTGATCCACAAATATACAGGATTGATCAAAATAGTCTTTTATATCATCCGAACATTTTGTACCTTTTAAGTTTCTGTTCAGGACGACGGCTTATGATTTCGAACATTTATGCACCGTGAGTAGAATGGTTAAAATCGGCAGTATATTGTATATCGTTTTCACCGCGTTTGTTTTCTTTGGCTGTGAAGAGGAATTTTTACCTTCTTTCTGCGAAGTTCCTGACAATCTCCTGAAAAACCAGTTTGAAGAACCGGATACCAAGAACATCAGCGTAGAAACTGTATTTGGGCCGGAACAGTTCATGCAACTGGAATGGCGAACCCTTAGAGTCACCCGGGAAATTGTCATTGAAAATCACAACCGGTTCCTGCCTCAATTTATTGTTTATATTCAAAACGGCAATAACGAGGGTGATTACATGGTATCAAGCGGAAATGTCAAAATCAACGGGGAGTTAATACTGGAGATCGATAAACAGAACAGGCAACAGCAAATGCATGAGTTCATTATTGAACTGCCCGAGAGCAGCATTCTTGAAGTGGAAATCAGCAGAAGACCCGTCAGTTATCTGACAATATCCATTGATGGTTTGTTGTCAGCGTCTAAAGATCCCAACTCTGATACAATCAAAAATGCCGAGGAGATCTTTGCTGAGGTTCATCCGGCATACCTTTATTTGTTTGGCGGCAGTCAGGGAAATCCACCTGTTCTTTCAGACGGAATATCTGTAAAATATCTCATGAACGAAGATGATACTGTTTCTCTGGCTTCTGTCGACTTTTCAGGATTTGCGTGCACAACAGGATACTTTATTGATGGCAGGATGGACATTAAGTCCGTGCTGAGCGGAAATCCTGAACAACCTCCGCATCAAGCATATGTAGACTTCACCTTCAATGGCAATCTCAAAGCGACCGGACAGGAATATCCGGAACTGGATTATTTTGATTACCGGTTTCACATCGTAATTAACAGTTGCATTAACTGGACGGATTATCCAGATCCGGATACAAAAACCATTCTGACGGAATATGATTTCGAATCCATGTATGTTTTCATCGACGATGAATCAATAAGTCCGGGTGAAATACTGGATATTATGGGAAAGTAAGTAATTTTAAACCGCGAAGAACATCCAGGAATTTATTTTTTTGAACCGGACCGATGGGAAAATGCTTATTGTTGGCATTGTTATTCAATGCATTGCTGGTCAGTTCGTATGGACAGGAACCGGTCATCATTTACGGTCAGATTTCAGATTCCATTGATGGTCAGCCGCTTATAGGAGCCGCCGTCATTGTGGACAGAACATCCGGCACCCTGTCGGATTCCAGGGGATATTACAGCATTATCAGCAGCGAAGACTCCCTGGTGCTTACTTTCCAGTATGCTGGTTACAACAGTATTGTCAGACATTTTAAACTGGCAGGGAAAGACAGCCTCCGGGCGGACATCCGTCTGTCCCCTTCAATAATCCTGCTGAATGAGATTGTGGTAAGTGCCGGCAGGTATGAACAGAAGCTTTCTGATGTTATGGTCTCACTGGAGATCATTAAGCCGGATAAGATTGCCAGCCACAATACCACATCGCTTGAATCCATCATCAGACAAACATCAGGTGTGGATGTAGTGGACGGACAGACGAGCATCCGGGGAGGAAGCGGATACAGTTACGGAGCAGGAAGCCGTGTTTTGGTGCTGATTGACGATCTCCCCATCCTCTCAGCGGATGCAGGCGATGTGAAATGGGATTACCTGCCGGTCGAAAACATCTCCCAGATTGAGGTTATCAAGGGCGCATCATCGGTTTTGTTCGGTTCCTCTGCACTGAACGGTGTATTCAACATCCGCACATCCTATCCCACATCCGGATCGGATACCCGGGTCAGTATGTTCAGCGCACTCTATATGGACCCGAAAAGAAAAGAAATGGTCTGGTGGGATAAGCAACCGTTGTTTGCAGGACTGGATTTTCTGCATTCCGGAAAAAGGGGAAATCTTGATCTGGTTTTTGGAGGGAACGTGTTTTATGATGACGGATATAAAGAGGCAGAATATCAAAAAAGAGGCAGATTGAATGCAGGACTGAATTACCGGAGCAAGAAAGTGAACGGGTTGTCATACGGTTTGAATCTGAACGGCATGATCGTCAGCAAGAGTGAATTCTTCCTCTGGCAGGACGCCGATTCCGGAGCATACAGACAAAATATGGATGCGGCTTCCGGACTTGAAGGCAACCGATTTAACATTGACCCGTACATTGTTTATAATACCCGGGGAGGTACACAGCACAGCCTGAAAACCCGCTTTTATCATGTATCAAATAAATACCGGAAGGCTTCTGACAAAGACAGCAGATCAGACCTGTTCTTCGGCGAATACAAATATCACAGGCGGTTCAATCAGCGCACGGGTCTTACAGCCGGTATATCGGGCACGTATTCAAACACAGATGCCAACCTGTACGGCAATCATGAGAGCCTAAATGCAGCTGTTTTCGGACAGTTTGACTACAAACCGGCAGACAAGCTGAATCTTACGGCGGGCATGAGAATCGAAAGGTATCAGCTGGATGATCTTGTTGAATACTCAAAACCGGTCTTCAGAGCAGGATTAAACTATAATGCATTTGCCTATACATTTTTCAGGGCGTCTTTTGGACAGGGTTACAGATTCCCTTCCATTGCTGAAAAGCATACTGCAACTTCACTGGCAACACTGAACATATTTCCAAATCCTGACCTGAAGTCCGAAAACGGATGGAGCGCAGAAATCGGGGTAAAACAGGGCATCAAAGCCGGACCGCTGACCGGTTATGCGGATGCTGCGGTTTTCTGGACCGAATATAACAGAATGATCGAATTTACGTTCGACAATTATGGTCCCGATACGGTAACCGTCAATCCACTGGACTATTTTGGATTCAAAGCGCTCAATGTGGGCCATACCCGGATCACGGGGATAGACGTTACGTTCTATGCGGAAGGCAACCTGTATACTTTTCCGTTCTCCCTGATGGCCGGATATACTTACATGATTCCTGTCAATCTCGACACAGATGGACCAGAAAACGATTACCTGAAATACAGGTTCAGAAACTCCCTGAAAGCTGACCTGGAATTGGGATATAAGCGTTTTACAGTGGGTACGGCCATTCGTTACAACAGCCGGATGGAACGGATCGACGAAGTATTTCTCAATCCGGTGTTCGGAGAAATGATACTTCCGGGATTCAGGGATTACTGGGCAACCCACAATACCGGTTATACCGTGTTGGATTTCAGACTCAATGTTGATATCAATCCAAAAGTCCGTATTTCACTGATTGCTAAGAACCTTCTGAACAGGGAATACATGCCCCGGCCCGGAAATATTCAGGCACCCAGGAATGTCGCGTTGAAATTGAATTTCTCAATCTGAGCACAAAATCACATTGGTGTCAAGACGATAACGTGTTTGCTTCCTAAAAGAAATATCCGAAAATCAGTTAAGATGAAACACCAGTGGCTTATGAATGGACATTGCTTTACACAATCTTACAGAGATTGAAGCAACTACCTGGAGAAAATCATAAGATTGTCTTTTAAACCCTTTTCAAGTGATCTGATCTTTTCATCTGATCCCGTAATCATCTCATAAGGGAATTTATAATATTCCAGAATATTCCTGCCAATCAACTGGCCTTCTTGTAAGTTATATGCAATACCAGCAAGGTATCCCAGCCGAAGATCACGGTCAGTATTCAATTGTGCATCAGCCATCCAATCCTGCATGTCCTTTGCACGGCCTGTATATGTCAGAAGCAGATCCTCAAGATTGAAAAAGTTCACCTCAGCAAGTGATTTTCTTACCAGGTCATAATCTTTGGCATTTAACCTTTCTTCCAGCTTGTCAATGTCAATGTGAGTTTCTTCAACTTTTCCGAAAAGCACCAGATCATCTGTTCCTTCAAGGTTATAATTGCTCCATACTGAACCATTTGGAAAAACAGTAAAAATCCACCTTCTTAGAAGGTGGCTTTGAACCGCCCCTAAAAGGGGCTTAAAATTCAAACTTATGTTGTTGTTCTTCTTCAT
>JAFGPB010000036.1 GCA_016926205.1 Bacteroidales bacterium | reverse complement strand
CTCAAACCCGGGGAAGAGATCAGGATTACATACAGACATCATGCCTCTATTATCAACTATACACTTTCTCCGGTGGGGCCTTATTTCGTTTTCGAGGACAACCGGGAAAATGAGATCAAAAGATTCCCGGTAGAGGACTTTACAATTTTGCCCGTAAGCAGTCCTGAAGTAAGTAACCGCTCGAGAAATGACAAGGTGCCGGTGCCGGATGCCGAATGGCGGTTTGCCCGGAATAAAGAAAAAGCCATTCTCACTGCCCGTGCATCACCTCCCCTGGTGCCTTCTCCGGTATCGGTCAGGCTGCAAACCGGGGTTGTAACTATCGATAAAACCTGGGAAATCGTATATGCATCCGGGCTGGTTACGGAAGCCGGTTATCTTGCAGGATTCCTGAAAAATTACCTGGATATTGATATCAAAAGCTCTGAAGGTGCGAAAACGGGTAAAAATATTATTTCTATAGCAACCGGTCAGGCTGCCGGTAAAGCAGAAGGTTACAAACTATCGATAGACAATAACAACGGAATTCAAATTACCGGTGCTGACAAGGCCGGTGTATTTTTCGGGATTCAGACGCTTCTGGCCCTATTCCCGGTAGAAGCGTTTCAGCATCCTTCCGGCAGCATTCAAATAAGATCACAGGTGATTACGGATGCTCCCGCATTCCGATATCGGGGCATGCACTTTGATGTCGCCAGGAACTTCAATAAAAAAGAAGTCATCATGAAGTTGATTGATGTTTTGGCTTTCTACAAGATGAACCGTCTCCATCTGCATCTTACCGATGACGAAGGCTGGCGGATTGAGATCGAAGAATTACCAGAATTGACGGAGATCGGAGCTTTCCGGGGCCATACAGATGACGAAAAAGACCATTTAATGCCTGCGTATGGTTCCGGACCTGAACCGGATCCTGAAAATTCCTATGGCAGCGGTTTTTATACAAGAGAAGAATTCAAGGAAATTCTTCGCTATGCGTATGACCGGCATATAGAAGTGATTCCTGAAATCAATTTCCCGGGGCATGCACGGGCAGCCATTAAATCCATGGAGGTGAGGTATGAAAGATTGATGGATGAGGGCAAGCAGGACGAGGCTGAAAAATTCAGGCTGATCGATCCGGATGATAAATCTGTCTATAATTCCGCTCAGAATTATAATGATAACGTGGTATGTGTTTGCCGGGAATCTGTATTCAACTTTTATACGACCGTCATTGATGACATCGTCGAAATGTACCGTGAGGCCGGTGTGCCGTTGAATATTTTTCATACTGGCGGGGATGAGGTTCCCATGGGTTCCTGGCTTGAATCACCCATGTGTGAGAAGTTTCTGCAGGAGCATACTGAACTTGGTGAAGCAAAACATCTTCAGGCATATTTCCTGCGGAGGGCAAGAAAAGCCCTTTCAGAACGTGGAATCCTGACAGCGGGCTGGGAAGAAATTGTTATGAAAAAACTCGAGCGTGGTGAATGGGAACCGATTGCTGAATTTGCAGAACAAAAAGACGTAATCCCTTATGTATGGAATAACCTTACAAACTGGGAAGACCTGAGCAACCGCCTTGCCAATGCCGGTTTCCCTGTGGTTTTATGTGCAGTAGGCAATTTCTATTTCGACCTTGCCTATTATAAGGAATTCGAAGAGCCAGGACATTACTGGGGTGGATTTGTCAACACAAGGGATGCCTTCCAGTTCGTACCTTATGATCTGTTTATGTCAACAAAAAAAGACAACATGGGCAATGTGTTCGATTACGAAACGCACTTTGAGGGTATGGAAAAACTGAAAACCGAGTCCAGAAAAAACATACTTGGATTACAGGGTCAGTTGTGGAGTGAAACCGTCAAGGGTGGTGAGATGGCAGAATACTATTACCTGCCTAAATTACTTGGTCTTGCGGAAAGGGCCTGGTCAGGTCAGCCTTCCTGGGCATCGATCAGTGATAAACAGGCAAGGGATCGGGCTGAAGAACAGGCCTGGAATGCATTTGCCATAACGATCGGAAAAAGAGAACTGCCGAGACTTGATGTGATCTTCGGCGGTTATAATTACCGGATCCCCTTGACGGGAGCAGTCATTGAAGAAGGTACTCTTCATGCCAACATCCGGTATCCAGGACTTGTCATCCGGTATACGACCGATGGTTCTGAACCTGACATATCATCAAGAATTTATGAAGGACCGGTTGAGGTTAGTGGAACTGTTAAGTTGAAAGCCTTCAATACTACAGGCAGAAGCAGCCGGACATCGGTAGTGAAGTAAAAAGGTTAATTCACGCAAAGTCCTCACGGTATGAAACCGAACATCAAAAACAAATAACTTTAAGAAAAGAAGGTGGCATGAATTTGACTATTTTTCAATTGATTACAAGAAGTTATATAGTAGACTCGGAGGCGCAAAGTAGTATTATTTTTTAAATCCTTTGCGACTTTGCATGAAATCAAATCCAACTTTGCATCTTTGCGCCTTCGCGTGGAATCATATCCAACCTTGCATCTTGGTCTTTGCGTGGTATAAAATCCTGCTTTGCGTCCTTGCGCGAATCCCCAATCATATCCGGGTAAATACCTGCTTCCAGAACCGGTCATATTTATCCCACTTCACCAGATTTATCCCCCAGTGTGGCGAAGCACTTGTCATGAAGGCGGAAACCTTTCCCTGGCCAACTTTCCACCCGGCGAGCAGCGGGTACCATTTATCTTTCCACTGGATTTCGAGAATGCATTCGGCACCGTCACGCAACCTGGTTTCATTAAATCCCAGGATGGGAGGAACCTCATCAAACGAAATCCCTTTAATAACCGGATGGCCGGGAACGAGAGAGCGTACAGGAAAACTGGCTGTTGATTCGATCAAATCGTCTCCATCAAGACAAACAACCGGCATGGCTTCATGGAACAGACTCCTGCTCCACCCCCCTTTGCCCATCTGTCCGCTGAAACTGTACCATCCGCCATTCATATGAAAGTGTCCCCCGTTTTTCACCCATTCTTCCAATATGATGAATCTGTCAGGAAACGTCACGTATCTACCTTCCCACTTCACCCTGTTGAAAAAATCAGGATGTAACATCATGCATTTGGTCTCAACATCTCCAAAAAGGATGGTTGTTGCCCATGTTAGCCGTTCATCAAATATCTCCGGAGACATATTATAAAGATCCCAGGAAGGTTCCGAAAGCACCTCAGCTCCTTCGATCTTATTCAGGGCATTTACGAGGGGTTGTGCATAGTTCAGTATTTCCACTCCTTTCGTCTGTCCTAAAAAAGGGGATTCAATGTATTTTTGTCCGGTATGGATGCACCAGTTCCCTACATGCCATATTCTCAGTTTCTCTTTGCTCATATCTTATCTTTTCAAATTCAATGTAACTTAATCAATCATGTATTTCAGAAATTCATTTATTACCTAAACCACAAGCAAATATTCAATATTTACCTGAATAAGGTTATATTGAGGTGACAGAAATAAAAATATGCTAAATACAGAAGAATTCCGGAAATACGGACACGAATTTATCGACTGGATGGCGAATTATTATGCCAGTGTTGAACAATATCCCGTAAAATCGAAAGTAAAGCCGAAAGATATTTACAATAAATTACCAGACAGTCCCCCTGAAGAAGGGGAAAGCATGGAGGCAATATTCGAAGATTTTAAAAAGATCATTCTTCCCGGCATTACCCACTGGCAAAGTCCGAACTGGTTCGGTTATTTCCCGGCAAATACCAGTTACCCTTCGATACTGGCTGAAATGCTCACCGCTACGCTGAGCGCCCAATGTATGATCTGGGACACATCTCCGGCAGCTACGGAACTGGAAGAGAAGGTGATGAACTGGCTTAAACAGATGATGGGATTACCCGGAAACTGGGATGGCGTGATCCAGGATACTGCTTCCACAGCCACCCTGTGCTCTATCCTGACAGCCAGGGAACGTGCAAGTCAATACAGGATCAACAAAACAGGGTTACAGAAAAGTCCTGCTTACCGTATATATGCATCAGAAGAAACACACTCTTCAATCGACAAGGCAGTAAGGATCGCCGGTTTAGGGATCGATAACCTTGTAAAGGTTGGGGTTGATAACAACAATGCGATAATTCCTGACCTTTTACAGAAAGCCATTGAAGCTGACATCCGAAAAGGGATGACTCCGTTATGCATCATCGGTACTATCGGGACCACAGGGACACTGGCGATAGACCCGATCCTGGAATTAGGCAAGATTGCCGAAAAATATAATTGCTGGTTTCACGTGGATGCAGCTCATGCGGGATCCGCCATGATATTACCCGAATACCGGTGGATGATCAACGGTATCGAATATGCTGACAGCTATGTCTTCAATCCCCATAAATGGCTTTTTACCAATTTTGATCTCTCGGCCTATTTTGTCAAAGATAAAGATGCACTGATCAGGACATTCAGCATCCTGCCGGAATACCTGAAGACAAAATCCGGGGATCAGGTGAAGAATTACCGGGATTGGGGGATTCAGCTCGGCAGACGGTTCAGGGCACTTAAATTATGGTTTGTTATCCGGAATTTTGGCCTGGAAGGGCTTCGAAATACACTACGGAATCAGATCAACTGGATTCAGAAAGTGGCAAAGGCAATGGAACACCATCCGGAATTTGAGATAATGGCTCCCGTACAACTTAATATGATCTGTTTCCGATATCATCCGGCAGGTATTGAAGATGAAGAACAGTTGAACGGTTTGAATGAGTCGCTGCTTGATTTATTAAACCGGAATGGAAAGATGTTCCTGACGCATACGAAAATTAAAGGAAAATATACGATCCGGTTTGTTGCAGGACAGACATATCTGGAAGAAAGACACGTGGCTGAAGCGTGGGAATACATACAGAAAATGGCTAAAGAAATATCCTGAAAAGATTTTTACATGTACAATCTCGATGACATAGGAGATAAATCCGCGTTGCTGGCTTATCTCGAATCCTATCTCACCGACAAGCGGAAAAAACGGTTCGAAGATGTTCTTGAAAACCGTACCCGTCATTTTACCATCGCCGTCGAAGATGTGTATAAGGATCGTAACGCAAGTGCCATTGTCCGTACTGCCGATTGCTTCGGCATCCAGGATGTTCATATTATTGAGAATTACAATAAATACAGGCTGTCCTCCGGTATTGCCAGGGGATCGGACAAGTGGATAAATATATATAAATATGACCGGGATGAAAACAACACCCGGACCTGTATCCGGGAGCTCAGGACGAAGGGATACAGGATCATCGCAACCACGCCTCATCTGGAAGATTGTCTGCTGAAAGATTTCGACATAATCCCAAAAACCGCATTCCTGTTCGGTGGAGAGAAGGAAGGATTGTCAGAGCAGGCAATGAAAGATGCGGACGGATTTTTAAAGATCCCGATCGTCGGATTCACGGAAAGTTTCAATATCTCTGTGGCTGCTGCCATTATTTTATACAACGTGACTCAGAAACTGAGGGATTCCAATATCGGTTGGCATCTGTGTGAAGAGGAAAAGTTCAACCTCAGGCTGGACTGGACCATTAAGACCGTTCAGAATGCTGATCGCCTGATTCAGAGATTCAGGAAAGAGCTTTAATCGTTCCGACCGTTAGAGGGATTTTTGGGTTGTTTCCGTTCCTTTTTTGTTGTTGGTCATAAGACCAACAACGGCGGGGTGGTG
>JAFGPB010000035.1 GCA_016926205.1 Bacteroidales bacterium | reverse complement strand
TAACATTTTTTGGAACCTCCCGGAAGAATCAGCTCATCAAAGGCTGATTCTTCCTCTTTAAATTTCAACTAAATTTGGGACAACATCGTTTCCTTTATGGGCAGATAACTGAGCTTAACAAAGTTTTTGTATAAGATCACACCCCACTTTGGTATCTTTGGTCAATGTACATTGACCTGTCTACCGAACCCAGAGAAATGAATTATGATCACGCATATTCAAAATTGGCAGAAATCAATCCATGGTCACATCATAACTTTATTCAGAAAATATTTCTTGCCCAGGTGAATGGTATTTTGGCACATAATATCAGAGACGTTATTAAGAAAAAGTAAATAGCCCATGAATTTACTCACATTGCCACACCTGAAGAAAATGCATTCATAGAGTCTTATAACAGCAATATCAAAATAGAACTAATCAATCGCCACTGGCTGGAAAGTCTATACCATGCCCGGATGAAGATCATGAAGTATTACGGAATTAATAATTACAAACGAAAACAAAAATCAATTAAAAGAATAAATCCGTTTCATTTATGATGAACCTCTCTAAAATAAATTTACTCAATGTTTACATAATATATCAATACGTTAATACAAATAATCATTATAATCATCAAAATATTTTATTTCGTAATAAGAGTTAAAATGCGAAAGCCTACATTTGTATTTTAGCAAACCCTATCAGAGATGTTTGCATTTTCGATTAAGCTGCCGGAACATATACAGCAGAAGCTAAAAAGATTGTACCAGAGGTATTCCATACCAAGGTGGATGGTGTTTGCTATTGACAATCTTGCAGTATTTTTCATGTTCTGGTTTGCCTACCTGTTGCGTTTTAATTTTGTGGTAGAGGATTTTTCACCGGTAATTGCGTTGTATCAATCCATTATTGCCTTTGGCATGTATGTGATTTTCTCCCTGATATTTCGCTCCTATTCAGGTTTGATCAGGCATACAACCGTAACGGACCTGTTCATCCTTTTTATGGCAACCACTTGTTCATTCACGGTCCTGTTTGGACTTTCACTCATTGGCAGGATCCTGCACTGGAACCAGGTGCTCATCATTCCCTTTTCCATCCTGATCATCCACTATGTAGTCATTAACGTCATATTGTTCTTTCTCAGGATATCCATTAAAATATTCTATTATGCCATTACGAGCTCTGTTGATAAAAAGAAAAAAGTATTGATATATGGAGCAGGTGCAACAGGTATCATTGCAAAACGTGTTATACAGAGTGATGTAAAGAGTGACTATCAGATTTCAGGATTCCTGGATGACGGTAAGCGACTTCAGGGAAAGAAAATAACGGGTATACCTGTTTACAATCCCAAGATCCTTGACAGGGAATTTCTGCAAAAGAACAATATCGAATCCATGATCTTTGCGATCAAGGACATTTCAAGTCCGGAAAAAAGCAGGATCATCCGTTCAGCAGTGGATCAGGGACTTGAAGTTTTGGATATTCCCTCCGTGGATCACTGGCTCAACGGTCAGTTCCAGATCAGTCAGATCAGGAAGGTTAAACTGGAGGATTTGCTGGGAAGAGACCCGATTCAATTAAATATAAAGAGAATTGGCATCGGCCTGATTGACAAAACCGTGCTTGTCACCGGAGCGGCAGGTTCAATCGGTTCGGAAATTGTGCGTCAGCTTGCAAAATTCCCAATTAAGAAGCTTGTACTTGTTGATCAGGCTGAAACACCGGTTTTCCATCTTGATATGGAGATCCGTGAAAAGTATCCGGATGTACCCGTTCGGTTATATCTGGCCGATGTAACTCACTCCGGTAAAATGGAAAGCATTATGCAGGAATGCATGCCTGAAATTGTATTTCATGCGGCTGCATACAAACATGTACCGCTCATGGAGGAAAACCCACACGAATCCATACGCATAAACGTGGAGGGAACAAGTATCATTGCAAACCTGGCTATGAAATACGGTGTACGGAAATTTGTTCTGATCTCAACTGACAAAGCGGTCAATCCCTCAAATATCATGGGAGCATCAAAACGAATCTGTGAAATGATCGTACAATACAAATCTCAACAGGAGCACAACAGAACACAATTTGTAACAACACGTTTTGGTAATGTATTGGGATCTAACGGTTCTGTGATACCTTTGTTCGCAAAACAGATTGAAAGAGGCGGACCGGTGACCGTTACCCATCCTGAAATCACCCGTTATTTCATGACCATCCCCGAAGCATGCCAGCTGGTGCTTGAAGCAGGATTCATGGGAAAGGGAGGTGAGATCTTTGTCTTTGATATGGGAGAACCTGTCAAGATCGCAGATCTTGCCAATCAGATGATACGGTTGTCGGGACTGGAACCCGGGAAGGATATTAAAATTGAATACATCGGATTAAGGCCGGGTGAAAAGCTCTATGAAGAACTGATTGCTGATAAGGAAAATACGCTGCCCACGCATCATCCGAAAATAAAAATCGCCAGTTCAGAAACTTGCCTGACCAAAGAACTTATGGAAATAATTGATGAATTCGTGCAAAATATCTATGCATTACCAAAGGACAAGTTGATCAAATTCTGCAAAAAGATTGTGCCTGAGTATACTTGTACTAATGGTATTGAGGCTGTCGGGAAAAACGATACTATAGAATCAGAAGTTCATGAAATTGATGATGGTGATTCGCTGAATCACTCCGTTGAAGCAATAAAAAAATTCATTAATACGAACAAACTGTGAAAAAATCCGCAATCGAATTTGCGGATTTTTAATATTCTACTTTCATTTATAACTCACCTTCAGGAACTCCTGATTTTATTGGTGAAGATGTTATATACAGCCTGAAACAGGTAACGGATATCTGTTGTAAAAGGGTGATTTCTAAAATCGTTGATATAGATTCTTTCAGCTTCTATATTCTTTTTATCATCCGGCATGTTTAAAGCCACATAGGGAGGAAAACATCCGGGTTTGTATTTGATCCTTTCCCTTTGCAGGTCTTCCGGAAATTCGTTGTATCTTACCTGGCTCAAAGGCCTCAAACCCACCAGCTTCATTTCTCCTTTCAGAAGATTGAATATCTGAGGCAATTCATCAATCCAAAGTTTTCTCATCCATTTTCCCCATCGGGTTATTCTGTAATCATCAGCAGGTTTACCTTTGTTGTTGTAACCGTTTAACCTGATGATGTAATCCTGCAGGTATTCGGAATAAGGGTGCATGGTCCGGAATTTGTAGACACCAATCATTGTGCCATCTTTTCCCACCCTGCTCAATCTTATTATGGGATAGAATGACGGATGCTGATGTTTCAAGGGGTGTCCGGTCTTTATTGCCACAATATATGCAAGACCGTTGATGGATCTAAGATCTACAATATTAAAACCACAATATACCAGTCTGCCCATGACCTCGGATCCTGATATGGTATGAAACTGACCATTTGTTACAAAATAATAGAGTCTCTCAAGGTAAGGTATGCGCGGGATAACCCTGTTAAAGACAAAATCGACAAGCCATAATATCTGTCCTGCAAAACTGCCATATTTCCTGTAAAAAAACTCTTTTCTTTCTTTGTAAGTTTCGAGTCTGCAAATGTAGATTCCCGCATCGGGCAACATTGTATTTACAGCTTTGAACAAACTGTTCATATGTTTGATGTGGTTTACTTTTCTGAAATTAATAATTGCACGGATATTATTGAAATCTACATCCTCAATATAAGAAGAATTGTCTGTGGTAAATATTATGCTCTTGTAATACTTTTGAAGATCAAGGTGTTCTGAAATGAAATTCAGTACATCACTGCAAGATTCGTTCAACAATGCCTTCTGGAGTGCGGTATTATCTTCGATTTGCCTGACATAATGGAAAGTGATCGCACTTTGGATGCTCTGCCCAAATTTTTCAAATCTGGAATCACCTTTCAAATTATGGACATATTGTAAATAGTTCTCCATTAAAAGTAAATAGAAGATTCACAATAGGGTTCAGTTTTTAACACTTTAAAAGAATTAAAGAGTATTATAAAAATAATGAATAGAACGGATTACATCATGGAAAATTTACCAAAGGATCGAAATCGTTGATAAACGGATTTGATTTGTGGTTAAGATTTCAGGACATCGTTCCGGCTTGCTGATCCAAGCCACCTGAAAAATTCATTAATTGTCTCCTATGTCTTGTGCATCAGGCCGAGGAGGTTTTCGACGGTGCTGATCTCGATGAAGGAGGCGCTCTGGGTCCAGATGAAGTTGCCGCCTAGGACGACCACCATGTCTTTCTTTTTCAGGGTACCGTTTTTCAGGTATTTGTGTAACGATTCGATGATGAATTTGTGCTTCCTTCCCTCTTCGAGGAAATCGGCATATACACCGAAGCAGAGTGCCAGTTCGCGCACGACCCTTTTGTCATAACACTGGGCGAAGATGGGCTTGCGGCCCCGGTAGCATGCCATGTTCCGGATGGTGCGGCCCCTGGATGTGTCGGCAATGATGGCCTTACAGTTCAGTTCGATGGAAGCTTCCACGGCTGACTTTGCAAGATAAGCGGAAGTTTTGTTGCTCATCACCAACATGGGTGTCTTATGCATGTCGCCACGGCTTTTTTCCACTTCCATGGCAATGCGGTTCATGGCTGTCACTGCCTCGACGGGATATTTTCCGATGGTGGTCTCACCGCTCAGCATGATGGCATCGGTTTTGGAATAAATGGCGTTCGCCACATCCGATACTTCAGCACGGGTCGGCCTTGGATTCTCGATCATGGAATACATCATCTGTGTCGCCACGATCACCGGTTTTCTGGCATCGATACATTTGCTGATGATCTTCTTCTGGATGCCGGGTATGCGCTCATAGGGGATCTCCACAGCAAGGTCGCCCCTTGCGATCATGATGCCGTATACATGTTCCAGGATCTCGTCGATATGGTCCACTCCATCCTGGTTTTCGATCTTGGCAATGATCTTGACATCCGAATTGTGCTTGCTGAGGATCTGCTGGATTTGCAGCACATCATCCTTGCTGCGCACGAATGAATGTGCAATAAAATCAATGTCATGTTCAATGGCAAAATCGATATACCGGAGGTCTTTTTCATTCAATGCCGGAAGGTTGAACCGGACACCCGGCACATTCACGTTCTTTCTCCCTTTGATCACCGAGTCGTTCAGGGCTTTACACAATAATGCATCATCCTTCCTTTCAAGGACTTCGAGTTCCACTTCTCCGTCCTCGATCAGTATTCTTTTCCCAATTTCCATTTCTTCGACCAGACCCTCGTATGTTAGATAAATACATTCCGGAGTGGATGGCCTGGCAGGATCGTCCTTCACCAGGATCCTGTCCCCTTTCTTGACGGACACCTTGTAATCTGATGCCGTTGTACGGATTTCCGGTCCCTTTGTATCGATCATCAGGGCTATTTTGTCTGAAACTTCCCTGACGTTTTGTACGATCTTCAGGGTATCCTCAGGAGATTGGTGTGCTGTATTCATCCTGACGACGTTCATTCCGTTCACATAAAGCTGCCGGATAAAATCCACATCACATCTCTGGTCGGAAATGGTGGTCACGATCTTGGTTTTCTTCATTGAAACATAATTTTTTGCAACGGCATAAAATTAAGCAAAGCAGATCAAATCAGGAATCTCAGGCAAAAAAAAGGTTGCATCAGTAGTTTAACTCCTTTTGATGCAACCTTTTAAATTTGCGATGGGAATGTTACATTTTTTCCAGGCTGAAATTTACCGGGATGGTCAGGGTAATGGGCCTTGCAAATCCATTCTGTGTTGCCGGCCTGAATTTCAGGTTCCTTACAGCAGCGACGGCAGCCAGTGCACAATCACAACCGATGTCCTTCAGAATTTTCACATCGGTAACATTACCTTCTGCGTCAATTGTGCACAATACTTTAACCTGACCTTCAACTCCTTCTGATATGGCTTTTTCAGGATAATGGATCAGTCTGGCCAGTTCCCTGTTCAGATCCATACCGTCCGTCGGCAGTGTAACTGAACTTTTAAATTCTGCACTGTCATTGGCCATCCCCTTTAATTCACGCTTTGCTTTCGGGTTCAGGTCATTTTCACTGTTGTCCGATGCCAAAACCGGACCTGCAAGCATTAAAGAAATTCCAAATGCTGCACTCAAGATGAACGCTGTTTTTTTCATGGCAATCTGATTTAAGTTAGAATTAGTGTTGGTAAAAATTGTTTTTATATATTATTGATGTTGTGTGGACTGGCATTGTGAGTGGAAATGGCAAACTATTGAATCTGTTTCGGTGGCCATGGGTCTTCATAAGTTTTGTTTTCAGTATCTATCGGTCATTATACCATACTCTGTTCATTTATCATGCCATTATTACTATCATATTGATTATCAATGTATTATTCATGTATTTTGATTGCTGAATAAAGAATAAAACTGACCGCTAAAGCACAATAAACGTTCGCTATCGTACATACGTTCATCTCTATAAAAACCTTAAATTCACATCATGATTGCAGGTTCATAGATACCGGACCTTAAAGGGCCGGCATATTGAACCGGAGGGTCTGGTCGGGAATGACGTTTCAAAAGCATTAAAATGTTTTGGTCCCCAGAATGGTTGTACAAAAACTCAAATTATAATACAGAAGAAGAAGTTCTATCAAATGTACCCGTCTCTTAATTCGTTGGACAAAAATTCTAATAACAAACTGGGAGAAAAAAGTCTAACAGAGTAATTTAGGGAACATGAATAAAGAAAAGAACAATTACATTTGAATAATAGATGCAAAATATTGATTAGGAGATAATTATTTTAGGATGAGAATTCTGCTTTTTGATTACAGAATATTTTTCAGGAAACAATATGGACTGGTCGGCTTACATAGAGGATTACAAGACATTTCTGAGGATCGAAAAATCGTTGTCGGAGCATTCCCTGAAAGCATATCTGAGTGATCTGGGAAAGTTAATGATCTTTCTGGAATCGAGAGGCCTTGACATAAAGCCTGAAGAAGTCAATTATGCACTGCTGAGGGAATTTTTAAACAAGGTCAATGAGACGGGCATCGGCACAAGAAGTCAGGCCCGGCTGATCTCCGGACTCAAATCCTTTTATAAATATCTGCTGATCAGTGAGAAGATTCAGGTTAACCCGACCGAACTCCTGGAGTCGCCCCGTCTGGGACGAAAACTGCCTGAAGTATTGTCCGTGGAGGAGATTGACCGGATCATAGCAGCAATCGATCTGAGCAAACCCGAAGGGCACCGCAACAGGGCGATCATAGAAACACTGTACAGTTGCGGACTGAGGGTTTCGGAGCTGATCAACCTGAGGATCACAAATCTGTTCTTTGACCAGGGATTCATCAAGGTCACCGGCAAAGGAAGCAAGGAAAGACTCATTCCGATCGGAGGTAAGGCCATCCGCGAGATCAGTTTTTACTTCGAACAAACCAGGAACCACATCACTCCGCAAAAGGGTTCAGGAAACATTGTATTCCTGAACAGACGGGGAAACAAACTCACAAGGGTCATGATCTTCACAATCATCAAAGATCTGGCCATGAAGGCCGGGATCAGGAAGAACATCAGTCCTCATACCTTCAGGCATTCCTTTGCCACCCATCTGGTGGAAGGGGGCGCCGACCTGAGAGCCGTGCAGGAAATGCTCGGACATGAGTCCATTATGACCACAGAAATTTATACCCATTTGAACCGGGAATACCTGAGAGATGTGATCCTGAGGTTTCATCCGAGGTCTTGAATCCCCACTTTGCCGACCCTTATCCCCCCTTGATCCCCCCTTACCCGTCTTTCTTAAAGAATGGAGACGCTGAGCGGAGAAGATCTGCAGAGCTGGCCCCTTACCTTTCTTTGTCCCCCTATATTTGTATCATATGACATAAAGCCAGGGAGGGGACAGAAAGAGAGATTTTTTACGGAAGGGTGCCGGGTAACAGACAATTTTTATTACCTTTGGGCTTTTTACAAAATCACGGGTATAAAATCCTCCGGCTTCGTCGGGATGAATCAGCCAGGAAATTAAATTGCCAAAACTTTTATTAACTGAGTTTCACGAATAAATATAATATTAATCAATTCATAACTAAATAATTAAAGTAATGTCAAATATCAAGCGTGTTTACACTTTCGGAAATAAGAAAGCGGAAGGAAGGGCGGACATGAAGAATCTGCTCGGAGGCAAAGGCGCAAACCTTGCGGAAATGTGTCAGCTGGGGCTGCCGGTCCCTGCCGGTTTCACCATTACAACAGACGTCTGTACGGAATATTATACGAACAACCACCAGCTTCCCCCTGAACTGATGCCTGAAGTCTGGAAAGCCATGAAACAGATGGAGGAAATCATGGGAATGAAGTTCGGTGATCCCGAAAATGCCCTGCTCGTATCATGCCGCTCCGGCGCCCGCAGGTCGATGCCCGGCATGATGGACACCGTCCTGAACATCGGACTGTGCTCTAAAACGATACCCGGACTGATCAAAAAGACGAACAATCCCCGGTTTGTATGGGATTCCTACCGCCGTCTGATCATGATGTATGCCGATGTGGTAATGGAAAAGGCTGAAGGTATGGAACCCTCAGGAGGCAAAGGGATCCGCAAACAGCTCGATGAAATGCTGGATACCTTCAAGCATCAAAAAGGAGTTGAACTGGACACCGAACTCAACTCGGAAGACATGAAGCAGCTCGCTGATGAGTTCAAGAAGCAGGTTGAGAAATCACTCGGCCAGCCTTTTCCGGATGATGCAGCAGCACAGCTCGAAGGCGGGATCAAGGCAGTCTTCAAAAGCTGGAACGGGAAAAAGGCCGTTTCATACCGCCGCATTGAAGGCATTCCCGATGAATGGGGAACAGCCGTTAACGTGCAGGCAATGGTATTTGGCAACATGGGCGATCATTCCGCTACCGGTGTGGCATTTACCAGAAATCCGGCTACGGGTGAAAACCTGTTTTACGGGGAATGGCTGGTCAATGCCCAGGGAGAGGACGTGGTTGCCGGTATCCGCACGCCCAACCCACTGAACGATGCGACCAAGAATGAACAGAACGAACACCTGGCAAGTCTTGAAGAAGCCATGCCCAAAACCTACAAGGAACTCAGTGACATCCGCGACATCCTGGAGAATGCCTTCAGGGACATGCAGGATATCGAATTCACCATACAGGAAGGTACTTTATACATGCTTCAGTGCCGAACCGGGAAACGTACCGGTACCGCTGCCCTGAACATGGCGATGGACATGCTTCACGAGAAACTGATCGATGAGAAGACGGTCGTTACACGGATCGAGCCCGCACAGCTTGATGAACTGCTTCATCCGATCTGCGATCCCGAAGCAGAAAAGAAGGTCAGTCCCGCAGTCAGGGGGCTCCCTGCCGGTCCCGGTGCCGCAGTGGGCAAGATCGTCTTCACAGCAGAGGATGCCGTTGCCTGGAACCGTAAAGGTGAAAAGGTCATCCTCCTTCGCGAAGAGACCAATCCGGAAGATGTCGAAGGCATGCGTGCCGCAGAAGGCATCCTGACTGCCCGCGGGGGTATGACCTCACACGCGGCGCTGGTCGCCCGCGGCTGGGGCAAATGCTGCATCGTGGGTGCCGGTCATCTGCATGTTGATGTTGATGCCAAAAAAGCCAGGATCAACGGGACCGATATCGTGATCAGGGAAGGTGATCTGGTTACACTGAACGGTACGAAAGGGAATGTATATATCGGTGAAGTGGCATTGATCGATGCAACGGAAAACCCCAGGTTCCAGGATTTCATGAAGATCGTCGACAGGCACAGGGATATGGGTGTGCGTACCAACTGCGATACACCTGAGGATGCACAGATCGCACGTGACTTCGGCGCCGAAGGCATCGGCCTGTTCCGTACGGAACACATGTTCTACGGTGAAGGTGCAGAACAGCCCCTGTTCCTGCTTCGCAAGATGATCCTCAGTCAGGGCATCGAGGAACGCAAAAAGGCCCTTGATGAGCTCTTTCCGTTTGTAAAGACTGACATGAAGGATACCCTTGAAGCCATGGACGGACTGCCTGTCACATTCCGCCTGCTCGATCCTCCCCTGCATGAATTTGTCCCGCAGAGCGAGGAAAAACAGGCTGAGCTGGCCAAAGCACTCGGTCTTTCAGCAGAAGCAATTGAAAAACGGGGAGAACAGCTTCATGAGTCCAATCCCATGATGGGACACCGGGGCGTGCGTCTTGGCGTCACATATCCTGAAGTTTCCGAAATGCAGATCCGCGCGATCTTTGAAGCAACTGCCGAGCTGAAGAAAGAAGGCAGGAACCCACTGCCGGAGATCATGGTACCCGTAACCTGTGATGTGTCGGAACTGGATTTCACAAAAAAGATCACCGATCAGGTTTATGCAGAGGTTTGTGACAAATTCGGACTGAAAGAGATCGAATACAAATACGGTACGATGATCGAGATCCCCAGGGCATGCCTGCTGTCAGACCAGATGGCAAAGACTGCCGAGTTCTTTTCATTCGGGACCAATGACCTGACGCAAATGTCATTTGGCTTCAGCCGTGACGACATCGGCGGATTCCTGAATGAATACCTTGACAAGAATATGCTGGCGGCAGATCCTTTCCAGACGATCGACCAGGAAGGTGTCGGACAGCTCATCGAGATGTCGGTCCAGAAAGGCCGTGCAACAAGGCCCAACCTGAAAGTCGGTATATGCGGCGAGCAGGGCGGCGATCCCGCGTCTGTGGAATTCTGCTACCGGACAGGACTGACCTATGTCAGCTGTTCGCCTTTCAGGGTGCCCATTGCCCGGCTTGCAGCAGCACAGGCGGCTGTAAGGAAATCATAAGAGACCAGACACACCCCTCCAGAGGGGAATGAATTGATACAAAATCCCCGGCAGGGTTTTTATAGACCCTTCCGGGGATTTTTTTTGTCAGGGGATCCTTGTAAAATAAAGTTTTTGGGTCAGGAAGCTGTTGCGTCAGTGAATTTTTATACAAGGGAACTTTTGCAACAGAAATTTTTTTTGTGGGTCGATGCTGTAATATTCAGGATTTATTTTTTCCGGGAAGTTCAGGTACCAGAGGTTTTCAGGTCAGACCGGCCGGTTTTAAATGAACTATGAAAAAATGATACTCTATGACAAAATTCATATTTTTTCTATATTTGTCCTCGGCTACAAAATTAAATACCTGTCCATGAACATCCGATCCATCATAAAATTCCAATGCCAATTTTGTGCCCTGATCCAACTATTAATCACCTAAAACTTATAACAACATGAATCTCGATCAACGCATTTTAAGCAAGGAGGACCTGAAGAAACTGGAGTATCTGAACAACCCTAAAGTTATGAAAGTCGTCGAGGAGTTCACCAAACTGATGAAGCCAGCCAAAGTGACGGTGATCACTGATGCCCGGGAAGACATCGATTATGTCAGGGAGCTGGCCATCAGGACAGGAGAAGAACGCAAACTGGCCATGGAAGGTCACACCATCCATTACGACGGATACTATGACCAGGGGAGGGACAAGAAGAACACCAGCGTTCTGATCACCCCCGACATGAAAATGAGCAGGGTCATCGATACGAAACCCAAGGAGGAGGCGATCCCTGAAATCCTGGAGATCATGGACGGTGCAATGGCAGGAAAGGAGGCACTGGTAAGGTTTTTCTGTCTTGGACCGCTGGATTCAAAATTCTCGATCTGCGCCATGCAGATCACAGATTCGTCCTATGTCGGGCACAGTGAAGACATCCTCTACAGGTCGGGATACGAAGCGTTCAGAAAGCTTAACGGGTCGGAAGATTTCTTCTATCTCGTGCATTCTGCCGGTGAGCTGGATGAAAGGGGAAATACGAAACATGTGGACAAGAGAAGGATATATATGGACCTGAAGGAGGACCGGGTCCTGACCGTGAACAACCAGTATGCGGGGAACAGTCTGGGACTGAAAAAGCTGGCACTACGGCTTGCCATTTACAAGGCCAATCATGAAGACTGGCTGACAGAGCACATGTTCATCATGGGCATCAGGCCTCTGAACAAAGACAGGATATCCTACTTCACGGGAGCTTTCCCGAGTGCATGCGGCAAAACATCGACCGCAATGGTTCCGGGACAGACCATCGTGGGGGATGATATCGCCTACCTGAGGGAATGGGAGGACGGAACCTGCCATGCCGTCAACATCGAACAGGGCATCTTCGGGATCATAACGGACGTAAATCCGACCGATGACCCGTTTATTTACGAAGTACTCACCACACCGCGGGAACTGATCTTTTCCAATGTTCTTGTGAACAACGGCAAGCCTTACTGGCTGAACATGGGAATGGAACTTCCCGGTGAAGGCATGAACCATTTCAGCGAGCACTGGAAGCTTGGTGATGTCGACAGGGAAGGCAAGAAGGTCGGGCATGCCCATAAGAATGCACGGTATACCGTAAGGATCAACGAGTTGTCCAATGTTGACCCGAACCTTCACAATCCGGATGGTGTCCCGGTCAGCGGGATCATTTACGGCGGCCGTGACTCGGACACGTCCGTACCGGTGCTGCAGAGTCTGAGCTGGGAGCACGGCGTATACCTGGGTGCGACCATTGAATCGGAGACCACAGCAGCAACCCTCGGAAAGGAAGGCGTGAGGGAGTTCAGTCCCATGGCCAACCTCGATTTCCTGGTCGTGCAGCTGGGCAGGTACATTGAAAACCACATCAAATTCGGGAACAAGCTCAAAAAGCCGCCGCTGACCTTCGCCACGAACTATTTCATCAAAGAGAACGGTGAATTTCTGAGTGAAAAGGTCGACAAAAAAGTGTGGCTGATCTGGATGGAAGGCAGGGTGCACGGGGAATACGACGTGATTGAGACACCGGTCGGCTACATACCGAAGTATGACGACCTTGCGCCTTTGTTCAGACAGATCTTCAACAAGGATTATTCCAGAGAACTGTATGAAAAACAATTCTCGATCAGGGTGAAAAAATTCCTGGAGAAGATCGAACGGATGGAAAAGATCTATGCTGAAGAGGAGGATATTCCGAAAGCTTTCAGGGATGTCATGCAGGACCAGAAAGAAAAGCTGCTGGCCTTCAGGGAAAAATTCGGCAGGGATGTCGTGAGTCCTTTTGAATTATAGGTCATCATCAAATTGACTTGCAGGCTTTGTTCAATCTGAAAAACATTCAGATTCGTATGGATTATTATTCAATTATTTCTATATTTGTCCCCCCACTATTATAAATGCGTTCATGCACATTTTCTATAATGCTGGTATACTGATACTTGCTTATTTCATTGGATCGATTCCCACATCGGTATGGATTGGAAGAAAGTTTTTCGGCATTGACATCAGGGAACACGGAAGCAAGAATGCAGGATCCACGAATGCCATACGCTACCTGGGATGGAAAGCGGGACTCGTCGTGCTGTCATTTGACATCTTCAAGGGTTGGCTGGCTGTTAATCTGATACACCTGACCAATTATTATATTCCGCAGACGGGGGATTTTATCGAATTTCAGCTTTTGCTCGGAATTGCTGCCATACTCGGACACATATTCCCGGTATATGTCGGTTTCCGGGGCGGAAAAGGGGTTGCTACGCTGTTCGGGCTGATGCTGGCCATCAATCCGGAACCCACACTGATTTGTGTCGGAATCTTCCTCGTTACCCTGATCATTACAAAATATGTCTCGCTGAGCTCCATGATTGCCGGCTTTTCTTTCCCGGTGATGACAATTTTCGTCTTTCAGACCACAACCACCTCACTTGTGATCTTTTCCCTCATCATTGCTGTCCTGTTGCTTTTCACCCACCAGAAAAACCTTGAAAGGCTGCTTCGGAAAGAAGAAAGAAAAGCACTGTTCCTGATGAGCAAGAAACGCAGGGAAATCGAAAGGATGAAGCAATCAGCCTGATTATTTCTGAAAGCAAATCAACCGGAAGAGATGCAAAAGATCAAGCTGATCTTTTGACGGCATTTCTTAAACAAATGCAGCAGTATGGAAGATCATATTGATCTCTTGACGGGATCAAAAATAAAGAATTTCTTTTCCCGGACATTTGAAAATTCCCTTTCAAGCCGGGAATGCAGCGCTTTGATATCCATCTTTCTGGCGGAACCTGCTTCAGCAAGGGAAATATCTCCGGTTTCCTCGGAAATCACAATGACCAGGGCATCGGTCTGCTCGGAAAGACCGACTGCCGCCCTGTGCCTCAGTCCGAACTGTTCGGGCAGCTTGTAATTATCTGACAAAGGCAGGATGCATGCCGCAGCCTGTATCTTATCACGATTGATGATCACTGCACCATCATGTAAAGGACTGGTGCGGTTGAAAATGGCTTCAAGCAACCGGCTTGTGGTCCGGGCATCTATGTGCTCTCCCGTATTGCTGTATGCATCCATCGGTGAGGTCCTTTGCAGGACGATCAGAGCACCAGTCCGTTCACCCGACAGGTTCGAGCAGGCCTTGATGATGGCATTGAAGTTGACCACAGGTGTGCCTGAAGCTGCCCTGTAAAAAAGGTTATCAATGGATATGCCTACTCTGGGGAGATACCTTGAGCTGAACATGATCAGGAACCTTCTCAGTTCCGGCTGAAACACCACGATGATGGCAATGGCTCCCACCCCGATGATCTGTCCCAGGATGCTTCCCAGCAACAGCATGCTGTCCTTTACGAGCAGCCATACCACATAAAATGTGATGATCGTGATGAAGATATAGCTGGCTATCGTTCCCCTGATGAGCATGTAGATCTGGTACATCAGGAATGCAACCAACAATATGTCAATGACATCAATAACACCTATTTTAATAAAAGCCAGATTCATGCTCAGTAGTAAATTTATCGGACGCAAATCAAAATTAATACAAATTATTGAATGTACTTCACTTCAGGAAGAAGCTGCCTGATATGCTTCATACAATCGGACAGCTTCCCGGGCTTCCCTGACATCATGAACTCTAAATATATTCGCCCCGTTCATGAGGGCCATGGCATTCAGGACCGTCGTTCCGTTCAGCGCTTCAGCGGGTGTGCAGTCGAGAGTCCTGCAGATCATGGATTTCCTGGAAATCCCGGCCATCACGGGAAGTTCCAGCATGCTGAAAACCCTGAGATTTCTGAGCAGGATAAAATTGTGTTCCACGGTTTTGCCAAAACCAAAGCCCGGATCGACGATGATGTCATTCACTCCGGATTCCCGGGCTGCCCTGATGCGCTCCGCAAAAAACGAAATGACCTCCTTCATCAGGTCGTCATATACCGGATCAATCTGCATGGTCCGCGGCGTGCCTTTCATGTGCATCATGATGTACGGGACTTTAAGCCGTCCCACAACCTCCAGCATCCGGTCATCAAACCGTCCTGCAGAGATGTCGTTGATCATGGAAACACCGTGTTCCCGGACTGCAAATTCTGCGATTCCGGACCTGAAGGTATCGACGGAAAGAATTGCATGATGTGAAACACCTTTGATCGCTTTCATGACTTCGGAAAACCTGGCTTTCTCATCTTCCGGAGAAACATCAACAGCACCCGGTCGCGATGAATAGCAGCCCACATCCACCATGTCGGCCCCTTCCGTAATCAGTTCCTCAAACCTTTCCCTGATTTCCGCCTCTTTCATATACCGGTTGCCGTCATAAAAGGAATCGGGAGTGTGGTTCAGTATCCCCATGACCTTCGGGGAAGCCAGGTCAAGCAATATGCCGCCGCAATTGATCGTTAGTTTTCTTGAAAAAAATGTATCTTTAGAACCCATTCAGTATAACATTTTCGGATAAAAGTAGTAAAAAGTTTTGTATGAAGTTTCTTGTCATTGAAGGGATCGACGGTTCGGGAAAATCAACGCAGATCAGGCTGCTGATGGATTATCTTGAGAAAAACAGCATCCTTTACCGCTACATTCATTTCCCGAGAACTGATAGTCCGTATTACGGAGAACTGATCGGACGTTTTCTGCGGGGCGACTTTGGTGACGCACATACTGTGGATCCTTACCTCGTGGCTTTGCTTTATGCAGGTGACCGCAAAGACGCCGCGGAAAGCATCCGGCAATGGCTCGAAGACGGATTTCTGGTGCTTCTCGACCGGTACGTGTATTCCAACATTGCCTTTCAGTGTGCGAAAGTGGCTGACGAAGGCAAAAGGAAAGCACTCAGACAATGGATACTGCACCTGGAATATGAATATTTCAGGATTCCCAGGCCTGACCTGAACATCCTGCTTGATGTGCCTTTCTCATTTACAATGGATCAGCTGAGCGGCGAAAGGACAGGCAGTGAAAGAGCATATCTGAATGGATATCGCGACATCCATGAGAATGACCTGGAATTTCAGAAACGGGTCCGTGAAATGTACCTCTGGCAGGCTCAGTCATGTAACGATATGGCCATTATTGAATGCGTGGACGGAGGGGACAACATGCTGCCGCCTGAGGCTATTTTCAATAAAATTCTCAAAGCAATTGGTTTTACCTCATAATTTTCATTTCATGAAGATCATTCAGACGATCTCAAGGATCCTGACCGGTCTGGTTTTTATTTTCAGTGGTTTTGTCAAGGCCATCGATCCTTTTGGATCGGCAATCAAATTCGAGGAATATTTTGAAGCATTTCATATCGGCTTCCTGAATTTTTCCACGCTTCCGCTCGCCATTATTCTGAGTGCACTGGAACTGACCATCGGGATCAACCTCCTGAGCGCGGTCAGGATGAAACTTACCAGCTGGTTCCTGATCCTGTTCATGTCGTTCTTTACCCTCCTGACCCTGATACTTGCACTTACCAATCCGGTCACCGACTGCGGGTGCTTCGGTGATGCCATTGTACTGACCAACTGGCAGACTTTCCTGAAAAACATTGTGATCCTGATCCCTGCGATCTTTGTGTTCATCCGTAGTAACGATTTCTCCCCCGTGCTTCCTCAGGTTCAGGAATGGATCCTGACGGTTTTCAGTCTGCTTGCAGTTACAGCGCTTTCATTATACTGCATCGTTCATCTTCCGTTGCTTGATTTCAGGCCGTATAAAGTGGGCACCAACATACCGGAAAAGATGGTCATTCCGGAAGGTGCGCCGATGGATGAATATGAAACCATCCTGATCTATGAGAAGGACGGTGTCAGGGAGGAGTTTACAGCCACGGACTATCCCTGGCAGGACACTACCTGGAAATGGGTGGAAACGAGACAGAACCTGATTAAAAAAGGTTATGAGCCACCGATCCATGACTTCTCCATTACTTCTCCGGACGGATCTGACATTACTGCTGATGTCCTGGACGACCCGGGCTATACCCTGATGCTGGTGGCTCCCGAACTGGGAAAATCCAACAAAAGGAACATGCAGGAGGCAGACCATCTGGCAGAGCGCAGCACTGAACTCGGGATGCGCTTCATCTGCCTGACGGCGACTCCTGATATACAGGCCAGGTCATTCAGGGACGAACTGAACCTGACGTACGGTTTCCATACCACGGACGAGACCACGCTGAAAACGATCGTTCGCGGCAATCCCGGACTCCTGCTGCTACAGCATGGGACCATCATCGGAAAATGGAATTTCCGCGATGCACCCCGTGCCGACGCGCTGAAAACCGACATGACCTCACTGGCGCTCACCATGCAGCAACATGAACGCGACACGTTGCGGGTACTGGTCGCATCCCTGTTCTTCCTCATCGCATACGGGTCGCTGGTGCTGATCTTTAAAAAAAAGATATGCTAATCAGGTATATCACTGTATTGGCTTCAGACTGTAATGTTGCAGGCGATCAGGTTTCCGGGACAAGTGCAGGCAATTTCATTCGAATATATTTTTAATTCATATATATATTTTGTAACTTGTCTTATTATCAATCCATAATATCCGATGACGATCTATGTAGGCAACATCAGCTACAGCTTAACCGAAGATGAACTCAGAAATATCTTCGAAGCATTGGGAAAAGTAGATTCTGTCAAACTTATCCTTGATAAACGTACCGGCAGGTCTAAAGGCTACTGCTTTGTCGAAATGCCCGATCAGAAAGAAGCGATGGAAGCCATCAGCGAACTGGATGGCAAAGAGGTGGCCGGGAGGAATCTCAGGGTGATCAAAGCCCATTCCACCAAAAAAGTCCAGGAAAACAGCAGTGTTTAAGTATGAACTGATTCCAGACTGTGCAGTACGAGTCCGCTGCGAAGTTTCGGTTCGAACCATGTCACCTTGGGAGGCATGATGTTGCCGGTATCTGCAATCCTGATCAGCTGTTCCATGGATACCGGGTACAATGCGAATGCTGCCGCCATTTCTCCGCTGTCGACACGTGATTTCAATGCCTGAAGTCCCCTGATGCCGCCGACAAAATCAATGCGGTGCGAATTTCTCAGATCTCTGATATCCAGTATCGGTTCAAACATCAGCCGGCTTAAAACCGTAACATCCAGGCAACCGACGGGATCACTTTCATTATAATAGCAGTCCGGAGCCCTGAGAAGATACCATTGCCCTTTGAGATACAATGAGAACTCACGGTGCTTTTGAGGTTTGTACTCGTGTTCTCCCTGAGGAACGACCTCAAAAACCTCACTTAGTTTCTGTATGAACTGTTCTGCCGTGTATCCGTTCAGATCCTTAACCACGCGGTTATAGTCCAGTATGGCAAGCTGACTGGCAGGGAAATGAACCGCCATGAAGAAATTGTATTCCTCATCGCCCCTGTGGTCTTTATTCCTATTCCTTCTTTCCTCGCCAACATGTGCAGCAGCTGCCGTACGGTGATGCCCGTCAGCAATATAAGTGCTGGGTATTTCCTTCTCAAAGATCTCCCCGATCCTGCCTATTGTATCCGGATCACTGATCACCCACAACCGGTGCCGGATACCGTCAGCAGCTTCGAAATCATATTCTGGTGTTTTGATCGCGTGATTCTCCACGATCCTGTCGATTTCATTGTGATCGCTGTACGCGAAAAAGACAGGTTCCGTATTGAAACCGGTCACCTGAATGTGTGTCTTGCGGTCAGTTTCCTTGTCTGGGCGGGTAAGTTCATGCTTTTTGATCACATTCCCGAGATAATCTGAAACCGCAGCACAGGCCACCAGTCCGTATTGCGTCCGTCCCCACATAGTCTGCGCGTAAATATAAAGACAGGGCAGAGCATCTTGGATCAGGATCCCCTCATCAATGAACCGGTATAAAGTATTTTTGGCCTGTTCATAGACTTCCGGTGAATAGGGATCGGTTCCGGGAGGCAAATCGATCTCAGACTTTATCACATGATAATAAGAATAGGGATTTCCGGCGGATTCCGCCAGGGCTTCAGCGGATGACAGTACATCGTAAGGCCGGCATGCAATTTTTCCCGCAAGATCCTGATCTGGCCGGAATCCCCTGAATGCTTTTATTTTCACCATAGATCACTCCGTTCAGTTCACCTGGAAAGTCCTGTCACCTTTCTCCAGGTAGTTCACGATCTGTCTCGCTGCTGCCAGACCGGCATTGATATTTGCCTCTTCAGTTTGTGCTGCCATCTTCTTTGGTGTGGCGTAATAGCGGTTGCCGTATTCATTTTTCAGCTGCTCGTTGCAGTTGGGAGCCACATCGGTGATGTACCTGAAGTCCTTGCGCTCTGCAAAAATCTTCAGCAGTGAAGGTTCATGTATGACTTCCTTGCGGGCGGGATTGACCAGGGTTGCACCTTCGGGCATGCTGCTCATCAGGGTATAGTCAATGGATTCACGTGTTTCAGTGCTGGCAGGAAGACATACAACAACGTACTGACATGTACGATACAGGTCCTTCTTTTCCGGTACATACTTGACGCCGTCATTTTCTATGAAGATCTTTTCGACATACGGATCGTTGGCAAACACATCCATACCCATACCCCTTCCGATCAGGCCGATTACCCTTCCCACGTGTCCGTATGCATGCAAGCCCAGTGTTTTACCGCGCAGTTCAACACCTGAAGTGCCGTTAAAGAAGTTCCTGTTCAGGTAGATCATCATTCCGAAAGTGAGTTCAGCCACCGCATTGGCATTCTGACCCGGTGTGTTCATGACCACAACACTCTTTGCCGTGGCAGCTTCCAGGTCGATATTGTCGTAGCCCGCGCCTGCCCTTACAACGATCTTCAGCTTGTTTGCCGCCTGTATGACAGCCTTATCAACAATATCGCTGCGAACGATCAGGGCATCTGCATCCCCGACAGCCTTCAGCAATGTTTCTTTGTCAGGGTACTTTTCCAGAAGTCTGAATTCAAGTCCGGCTTCTTTCGCAATGGCAGCAATGCCGTCGACTGCCACCCTGGCAAATGGTTTTTCGGTCGCTACAAGTATGGTATGCATCATATTCAGGTTTAAAGGTTAAAATATTCAGGGTCAACATTTCATTTCATGGTACCGGTCGTGGAACATCCCAGCATGTCCGCAACATTACATCCCGGGAAGTCCACGGAGAACTTCTCACGAGTGATAACGGAACCTTTCAGGATCTGCTTTCAAATTCCTTCATGGCTCCGACAAGGACTTTAACACTTTCCAATGAAAGGGCATTGTATATGGATGCACGGAATCCTCCCACGGACCGGTGCCCCTTGATCCCGACGATGCCTTTTGATTTTGCCAGTTCCAGAAACTGCTCCTGAAGTTCGGCATATTCCGGTTTCAGCACAAAAACGACATTCATAACCGACCGGTCGTCGGCATTGGTGAGCGGAGACATGAACATCCTGTTTCTGTCGATCTCATCATACAGCATCCGGGATTTTTCCAGGTTAATCTTATGAATTGCCTGAAGCCCTCCCAGTTCCCTGAGCCATTTCAGGGTTTGCAGGCAGGCATAGATGGCCAGGCAGGGAGGTGTGTTGTACAGGGAATTGTTCTCCACATGGATCTTGTAGCTCAACAGGCTGGGAACCGGCCGGCCCACATTTTCAAGCATGCTGTCCTTTATTATGGCAAAACCTACTCCTGCAGGTCCCAGGTTTTTCTGGGCACCTCCATAAATCAGCCCGTATTTTGATACGTCCATCGGCCGGCTCAGTATGTCAGAAGAAGTATCAGCCATAAGGGGAACGGGAGAATCAATATCTTTTTTAATTTCCGTTCCAAAAATGGTATTGTTGGTCGTGATGTGAAAATAATCTGCATCTTCCGGAATGGTGTACCCGGATGGCACGAAGGTATAATTCTGCTCTTTTGAAGAGGCAACGACCTGAACCTCCCCGAAAAGTTTTGCTTCCTTAATGGCTTTTGAGGCCCACGAACCCGAGTCAAGATATGCAGCTTTCCTGTTCAGGAAATTATAGGGAATCATGACAAATTGCAGACTGGCTCCTCCATGCAGAAACAGGACTGAATATCCTGCCGGTATATCCAGCATTTCCCTGAACAAAGCGATTGCTTCATTTAGCACGGATTCAAAATCCTTGCTGCGGTGTGACACTTCCATGATGGATATCCCTGTGTTGTTGAAATCCATGACTGCACCGGCCGTATTCTTCAGTGTAAATTCCGGCAATACCGAAGGTCCGGGATTAAAGATGTGTTTTTTCATAGGAGGATATTTTAGTTGTTAAAAATAAGCAGATCGATACGATCAAAATTATAAAATCTGTTGAGATTGTGAAAAAATTCACAGAAAATAAGGGCAATATTTTACCAACAGGTTATGCACAGTTCATGAAACTTATGCAAGCGGACCTAAACGGCATTCAGCAGCGTCAGATAATCCTGCTTCAACACCGGGATGCACCGGGTCAGGTCGATGGTGTGGCAGTATTCCAGCACATCGTCAAGCTTGTTCTTTTTCAGCCTGTGGCGCTGTGCGGCTTTTTCAATATAGCCAAGAACATCCTTCTTTGCAAGATTCCAGAGGTCGATCGCAGCATGGGTCGAATCGCAGATGGTCGTGAAATGTGCATGTCCAAGTATCCGTTCTGCAAGAGCCCCGGCAAACAGACTGTCCTCGATGTTGAATTTGTTCTTCCAGCCTGCACACAATACGATCACGCTCCGGTTGTCAGCGAGGACAAGGTCAACCAGTGCGCTCAGGTTCAGGTATCCGCCGATCACGACCCTGTGACTTTCCTTTGCAAGCATGATGCTCTGGGTACCGTTCGTCGTTGAATACACAATATCGCGGCCTTCTATCATTTCGCGGGTGAAATTATAGGGTGAATTGCCAAAATCAGCAAAATCACGCACGATACCGTCCCTTTCAGCAGCCACCAGGTATCCCCGTTCCTTATAAGTCCTTGCTTCCTCAAGTGTCGCCACGGGGATGAGGCGCCGCACCCCGTTCATGAAAGCCGTGATGATGGCGGAAGTGGCCCGGAGAATGTCGACAATGACGGTAATGGCTTCATCATTTCTGAAATCAGGAAACAATGCCGGGGAAAAACAAACCTCAACCGTATTTACCCGTTCGTAACTGTTCATCGTTTTACTCATGATTCCCTCCGGTTTCCGGTATGTATTTCAGGACCAGTAATCTGACTGTTTTGAAATGACCGTGCAACGATCCGGTCAACGGCTCCGAAACCCTCCGGTTGCAAACGGGGGCAGTATATTTTATGATTTTCACTTTGCTGAAGCCCGTAAAAATCAAGTTTCACTGACAAACGGCGTTTTAGCGACCCGGGCTTCCAGCATTTTGTTCCTGATGCTGATGTACAGCTGCGTTCCGGGTTTGCTCCACTGAGCCGCCACGTAACCCATGCCGATACCTTTGTTCAGTACGGGTGACATCGTTCCCGAAGTCACATTGCCGATGCAGGAACCCTCAGCATCAAGGATCTCATAATGCTGACGCGGAATGCCCCTGTCAACCATCTCAAAACCGACCAACTTCTGCTTTGTACCATCCCGCTTCTGCTGCTGTAAAACTTCCTTTTCAATCAGATCCTTCCCGTCGCGAAGCTTTGTGATCCATCCCAGTCCCGCTTCGATCGGTGATGTTGTGTCATTAATATCATTGCCGTAAAGGCAATAACCCATTTCCAGTCTCAGCGTATCCCTTGCAGCCAAACCGACCGGCTTCAGTCCGTATTCCTTTCCGGCTTCCATGATCTCATCCCACAAATGCAGGGGCCGGTTATTGTTGTCAAGATACAGTTCAAATCCGCCGGCACCGGTATACCCGGTTGCCGCTATGATCACATCCCGGAGATTCCCGATCTCACCGGTAATAAAGGTAAATGATTCCATGGTGCCCAGATCGTAACCGGTCAGTTTCTGCAGGATGGCTGTCGCCAGAGGCCCCTGCACGGCCAGCTGGCAGATCCGGTCCGATGCATTTTCCAGTACGGCGCCAGTGTTGTTGTTGGCATTCAGCCATTCCCAGTCCTTCTGTATATTGGCAGCATTTACCACGAGAAGGTATTTTTCCAGATCGAACTGGTGAACGATCAGGTCATCCACAATCCCGCCATTTCCGTTCGGGAAGCACGAGTACTGAGCTTTTCCGGGGAACAGGGATTCAACATCATTGGATGAAACCTTCTGCAGCAGATCCGGTGCTCCCCTGCCCTTCACCCAGATCTCACCCATGTGTGAAACATCAAAGATCCCCGCAGCATTCCTTACTGTCATATGTTCCGACAGGACACCGGAATATTCAACGGGCATCTCAAATCCGGCAAATTCTACCATTCGTGCACCCAGGGCATGATGTTTCGGATTAAAGACTGTTTTCTTCATTGTTAATCAATTCACAATAACACCAAAAATAGATTTTTAATTTAGGATTTCCTAAAATTGATTTATATTTATGCAAAATTCAACAGGAGTTTCGAAACAATACAAATACAATGAAGACTGATCTGTCCTACCTGCAGGAAATGTCAGGCGGAAACCTGGAGCTCGTAAAGGAAATGATTTCCATTTTTAAAAGTCAGGTTATTGAATTCACCAAGGATATGGAGAATCATCTGAACAACAAGGAATTTGAACTTCTGGGCAAACTTGCACACAAAGCCAAATCCTCCGTTTCAATTATGGGGCTGAACGATCTGGCGAATGATCTCAAAACACTGGAGAATCTGGCCAAAGAGGGCAAAAACGCGGAACGGTATCCTGCGCTGGTCAGGAGATTTAGAGAAATAACGGAAGAAGCTGTAGAAGAGCTCAATATCGTACAGAACAATATCGAACATTATTTTTAATTCCGAATGGTGCCATGTTAAAATCCGAAAAAATCAATAATATTAGTGTCATACGCTTCGATAAGGTTGATCGTTTTAATGCACTGATCACAGAACCCATTAAAGAAGAAATCAAGAGCTACTTCAACCGTCCCGGCACGAAACTGATCCTGAACCTGGAAGGGATCCGGTATATTGACAGTTCGGGTTTCGGGGTTTTCCTCTCCATACTGAAAACAGCAAACAGCAGCGAAGGCAGGTTTAAAATGTGCTGCATCCATCCTGAGGTTATGGAACTGTTCAAATTGCTTCAGCTTCACAATGTTTTTGAGATCCATGACACACTGGACGATTGTGTCAAAAGCTTTTCGTAGCCGAACTCTCTTATTTCCTTTTGCTTTGTAACTTATGCATGCGGGATACGTAAAATTTTCTGTATTGCAGCAGCATGAATAGTTATAAAGATAATCGGTAATTGTAATGAGTGAAAAGATCCTTAAGGCTTTGATGGAGTTGTTTGCAATTATTTCCGGACCAGACAGTTACAATAAAAACCGGCGCGACGTGGTGCGGTCGTTTCTGTACAGGCAGCTGAACCACGGGCTTGTACAGGACTATCTGGGAATTTACGACTCCTATTATGAAAAGCACCAGGTCCTTCAAACCATCAGAGGCACGAAGCGCATCGGCGCAGATTCGGTCAAGGTCCTCAGGATCTGCAATGACATCAACAAGGAACTCATTTACAAGCAAAAGGTCATCGTCCTCGTTCAGCTGTTCGAATTCGTAAAATCCGATCCCGTTCCGGTCAGCGGGCAGGAGTTTGAATTCATCACGGCAATTTCTGATTCATTCTATATTCCGCAGGAGGAATACAACCTGATCCGGGATTTCACCCTGAACACTTTTGAAAATGTTCCAGACAGTGCCCACCTGCTGGTCGTGGACAACTTAAAGACAAACCATTACGGGAAAACAAGACACCTCCATGCGGATCACCTCTCCGGCCGGATCTGGGTCATGGAAGTAAGGTCTGCAGCAATGTATTTTCTGAGGTATGCCGGTGAAAGCGAGATGTACCTTAACGGCCAGATCATGCAGCAGGACAAATCATATGCCCTGAATACGGGCACTTCCATCAGGAATCATCTTGTCAGGCCGCTGTATTTCAGTGATATCGTAAGCATTTTCAATGACGACCGGAAACATACACGGACAGTATTCGAGGCAAAAGACGTCAGTTACAGATTCATGAACAACCAGACCGGCATCCATCAGATCGGTTTCAGGGAAGAATCCGGCCGGCTTGTCGGGATTATGGGATCGAGCGGTGCCGGAAAATCAACACTGCTGAATATCCTGAACGGAACCACAAAGCCTGCCAGAGGCAATGTTCTCATTAATGGTATTGACATCCATGAGGAAAAAGAACAGGTCGAGGGACTGATCGGTCATGTTTCACAGGACGATCTGCTGATCGAGGAACTGACGGTATATCAGAATTTGTATTACAATGCAAAACTTTGTTTTGACAACTATACACCGGATCAGACCGACAAAGCTGTAGACTGCATGCTTAACAGTCTCGGCCTTTATGAAATCAGAAACATCCAGGTGGGCACACCTCTGAACAAAAAAATCAGCGGAGGACAGCGGAAACGGCTAAACATTGCACTGGAACTGATACGCGAACCGGCGGTGCTGTTTCTTGACGAGCCTACATCTGGACTTTCATCGAGGGATTCGGAAAACATCATGGACCTGTTGAAGGACCTGACACTTAAAGGCAAGCTGGTATTTGTCGTGATTCACCAGCCTTCCTCGGATATTTTCAAGATGTTCGACAAGCTTCTGATACTCGATACCGGAGGCTACCTGATCTACAACGGCAATCCCATCGATGCGATCACCTATTTCAAATCGAAGGTGCACTTTGCCAACTGGGCCGACAGTGAATGCCATGCGTGCGGAAATGTGAATCCCGAACAGATCTTCAACATCGTCGAAGCCCCTGTAATTGATGAATACGGCAAAGAGACACGGGTACGGAAAATATCTCCTGCGGAATGGCATGAGTTTTACACCGAAACCAACGGAGAAGAAGGCCAAAAACCAAAAGCTGCGGGTCCGCTGCCTTCCATTTCTTTCAAGATCCCGGGCATATTCAAGCAGATGATCGTATTCATCACACGGGATGTTCTCGCCAAACTGTCCAACATGCAGTATCTCATCATCACATTTCTGGAAGCTCCGGCGCTCGCCCTGATCCTTTCCTATCTGATCAGGTATTTCAACGTGAGTGAAACGAGTGAAAGCAGCTATACATTCATGGAAAACAGCAACCTCCCCGTTTATCTTTTTATGGCGGTGATCGTGGCAATTTTCATGGGCCTGACGGTGAGTGCCGAAGAGATCATAAAGGACAGGAAGATGCTGAAAAGGGAAGCTTTCCTCCACCTGAGCTGGTCGGGTTACCTGCTTTCAAAAACATCGGTGATGTTCGCCATATCGGCCATACAGGCGCTTTCCTTCGTACTCATCGGGAACACTGTTCTGGAAATCAAGGGGATGTATCTCGAGTACTGGATCATCCTGTTCAGCTGCTGGGCTGCTTCCAACGTTATGGGTCTGCTGATCTCAGACAGTTTCAAAACCGTCGTGACCATATACATCCTGATCCCTTTTCTCGTGATTCCACAGATCATCCTGAGCGGTGTGATCGTAAAATACGAAAAGCTCAACCCCGACATCTCCTCCCCCAGCAAGGTACCCTTCTATGGAGAGCTGATGACGGCCCGGTGGGGTTATGAAGCGCTTTCCGTCGAGCAGTTCATGAACAACAAATATGACGAAAAGTTCTATCTGGTGAACAAAGCCATGAGCATTGCAGAATACAAAAAGAATTACTGGGTGAAAAACCTTGAAAACAAAGTCGACTATTTACAAAAATACCAGGACAATCCGGTGGAGGATGAAAAGAAAATCCAGTACCTGACGCTGCTCAGGAATGAAATATCCCATGAACTGCCTGTACTTCAGTCAATTCATATCGAAGATGTGCAGGGCATCAGTTTCCCGTATCTCGACAGCCTGAGACCGGGTCTGGTCAATTCACGGATACTGGACGGGACAAGAGAGTTCCTCAAAACCATAAACCGGATCTACATCAAGATCTATAACAACGCAAACGATGAGAAAGATGCTCTCATCCGTGAATTGCAGAAATCACCGGATGAACAGGAACAGTTTCTGGAGCTCAAAAGGAAGTACCACAATGAGAAGCTTACGGAATTTGTCGAGAACAACAATGAGTTTGTCAGGATCATTGAATACAAAGGCAGATTGTATCAGAAAATCGATCCGGTTTATCTGGATCCGGAACATCCGTTCATTAAGGCCCATTTTTATGCACCCCGAAAAATGCTTTTCGGCATTTATTACTCGACATTCCTCGTCAATACACTTGTTATATGGTGCTTCGCCATTGCTGTTTACATCATCCTGCATTTCAGATTGTTAAAACGCTTTCTCGGCGTCCTGGAACAAATTCATGGCAAACTTACCGTTCAGGCCTGATCCTTCGATAAGCAACCTCCTGAAATAACAAAAGGACTGCGGCTCTGTATGTACCGGGGAAAAAGGGACCGGAGAGACATACTACAGAAACACCGGGAGACAGTCATGATCTAGGGAAAAGCGGTTAAGGCAAAAAAAGCCGCCTGAAAAGCGGCATGAATCAATGGGGTGCATTTTCAACTAATCAACGATCTCCACCATCTTGAAAGGTACCCTGATGATGGATTCATAATCTTCGCCGGCTTCCAGCATATCTTCATCATCTTCTTCATAATACCAGTTGATGACAACTTCATTTTTCGCCTTGTAAATGGATTCGAGCTTTTTGAACAAATCCAGTATGCATTTGGAGGAGCTTGTATTGAAATATTCAAGGTGTACGTTCACCTGTGTTTTTTTCGCAGGATTCCTGGCATACTCTTCAAGCCAGTCAACCAGAGGTTTATAGAATTCAATGGAATTTTCCGGAATGGATCTTCCTTTGATCTCCAGAATCCCGCTTTCTGCATCAAGACTTACTGCTGGAGTTTTCGTGGTACTTTCAATAACAATTGGTTCCATAAAAAATGATATTACAAAAACCTTTAAACTTTGATGGTCAGATTAAAAAACGAGTAATTCTCATTATAGCCGTAAAAAACATATTCAAGTTTCTTTCCCGATTTCCTGGCAATGTCAACCAGTCCGAGTCCGCCGCCTCCCTTGAGGGAAAGCTTCTGATGGTTCAGGATAAACTTGTACATATCCTTGAGCTCATCACGTGTAAGGGAGTTGATCTTGTCGATCTTCTCCTTTAGAAACTTAATTCTCTTTGAACTGATAAAGTTTCCGGTTGTAACCTTATACATTCCGTTTTCACGCTCGATTACGAGAACACCGAATTTCGGGTCCAGGTCTTCCTCAATGCCCTGGTGGTACTCCTCAATGTGATGAAAAAGGTTCTGCAGACTTTCAACGAGTATATTATAAATTCTTTTTTTGATTGAACTGTCCTCATTGGCCTCATCGAGTCTCTTTTCGACAGCTTCAAGGATATCATTGATCAGTTCTGAAGAAATCGTGCCTTTATATGCAAGAATGACATCACCCTTGCTTAATTCAGAATAGTATTCCTTAATATTAAAACTCATGCCGGGATTGAGTACTGAAATTCTGTAATCGACCAAAACGTAACAAATATATAAAAAATATCAT
>JAFGPB010000034.1 GCA_016926205.1 Bacteroidales bacterium | reverse complement strand
TGAAGTTGTGGTTTGATGAAAAAAGGAAATGATGTATATTCAAACTGGGATAAACCTTAAAAACAGCAACGTTGTGGTTTGATGAAAAAAGGAAATGATGTATATTTAGCAGTATCAAAACTATTTAAAGCATTGCGTTGTGGTTTGATGAAAAAAGGAAATGATGTATATTGGTTGCGCGTGTAGCTTCTGGTATTCATCATGTTGAACGAGAAAATGACCCGGTAAAAAGGGATTACCGGAACAAGTCAGTGTGCGATCCCTTGCATTTTTTCTTTTCCGTATCTGCGAGACGAGGGTTCAGAAAAGCTCCAGTTGCTGCGGGCCGGAAGGGAGGTTCTGTGTCCTGCCGCCCCAGTAGTTGATGATCTGGCCGTATTGCTTGTCGGTGACCATCATGATGCTCACCTGGCCCTTTTCCTCCAGGAACGACTGCACCCTTTTCAGGTGGACGTCTGCCGTTTCCCGGCTCACGCAATGCCGGATATACACGGAATACTGAAGCATTATAAAACCGTTTTTCAGCAGGTTTTTACGGAACCGTGACGCAGCCTTCCGTTCTTTTTTGGTATTGGTCGGCAGGTCGAAGAAGACAAACAGCCACATGACATGATAGGCATTCAGCCGTGAATGGGTGATCATTACCGGTAACTATACAGGTAGATGCGGGTATTCGATTTTTTTTCTGCTGCCTTCAAAGCATCCCGCCAGGGATGCGGTGGTGGTTGAAAGAGCCACCATCAGGGGCCGTGTAACTTTTCCAATGGCGACATCCGCCGAAAGGACGCGGAGCAAACCGGCCTTACGGTCTTTATTCAGGTCATGGTAATCAGCAGATGCATCCATCTGGCGCCGTACTTCCGCGTCCACAAACGGCCGGTAGGGTTCCATGACGTCGTCGGCCAGGCAGAAGGCATTGTATTTGTTGTGATGGTGTATCCCAAGTGTCGGAAGCAGTCCGGATGAGCACAGTGCTCGGGCGACGGCCGCCCTGAGTATGGCATAACCGTAATTGAGCGATGGGTTGGGCGGCATCCCGTACCGCTCCCGCCGGAACTCCTTCATCCCGGTAAGCCGGGGCCAGTAATGCCTCGATGCGGTTGCCTCGGCATTGGATGTGTCACCGCTCCGTACCTTTGTTGCGAGTGATCTGAGAAAGCCCGGGTCATGTCCCAGAAGCTCCAGCAGTGCCGCCTGGTTGCCGATCTTGGCCGATACCGTCTGCTTCCAGAGATTCTTCCGCAACGGCTCCGAAGCCCGAACCTGGTGACCGAAGAGCTCCGTCTGAACCGTATTGGTATCCAGATGCAGCATCATCGAGGCAGGCATATGCTGCGCATCGCACACCACCAGCGCCACATTGGCCTCCGACAACTTCTGCATCACCCCCTGGGTGAAGGTGATCTGCGGATGATCGAAAATTATACATCCCAGGTCATCAATCGGTATGCTATTCCCCTCTCCTGTTTCTTTCGAACTTATCAGTAATTGCTCATTTCTGGTGGAAATGAAATAAGGATTGCCGAAATATAGTGTTCTTCTAAGCATATCAAATTCATCAAAAATCAAGATTCAAAGGCACAATGGTACCAGTTAGACTCATATTAAAATGTCTGTGTTCAACAAGTGCGTTAAATTGTGTGTGCAAAAGAAAAATGTATGTTGCAGATTTCCCAAATTTAAACCCACCTTTTTCAACTTGCCCTAGTTGAATTGACGCTCTTGCTTCATTATGCTTTCGTAGCGTTATTGTTCCATATTCATTACGTGGGTCAGGACGAAGAATACTTAAACCTGTTACATAATATAATCTGTGAAAAACATTGTTTGGATCATTCAAATCAATTTCATCAGGATTTTTTTCATATAATAATACCATATCACCCTTTCTAACCACATTTACAAGAGGATATTGGTTTTTTGATGATATTTCAGGATATAATGGTAATTTCCCACATTTTTTTACTGTACTTTTTTTTGTTATTTGTACTGCATCAAAAAAAGAAACAAGTTCAAAATCACGCTTTGTTTTTCCTTTGTTTTCAGGCTTTTCATAAATAGCTATAAGATAATTTCCCCTTTCCCCTGTCTCGTAATATTGCATACGTCTGTACTCTGATTTCTCAGCATTGGGTCGGTCATATATAATTTGATGCTTCCTCACCGGAGCAAGGTTTCTGAAATCCTTTACAATACGTACTTTCCTGATTGGAATTCTCGATTCCTCGTTAAAATAAACAGTTTCTGAGAGTGCCTTTTTAATGTCACCTTTATGCTTAAGCATAATGTGTTCAATAACTATTTTTCGTATCTCTGGATCTACAATTTGCTCAAACTGAGTAATCTTATTGAAGTATCCTCTCGAGTTGTAAACAAGTCTTTCTCTTTTTACATAAATACCATTGTGTATGTTTTTTTCTTTCCAATCAGGGTGATCCTCATAAGGATATTGTATATTACCATATGGATTTCCGCTATGAAGCTGACCCTGTGCAACATCACCGTCTGAAACAAAAATATGCCGCCCTTTATGAACTTTTTTTCTTCCGCTGTTTGTTATCCGTTTATCTATTCTGTGGGAAATGAGCATGTTCTCTACTAAAGTTCTGATTTGCTCTCTGAATTGATCGCCCCCAATTTTTGAAATGACCTCTCGTCGGATAATTTGATACACTTCCTTTTTTAAACGGAGATGTTCATCATATGGATTAAGCCTTTCATATTCGGCTATTCGCTTTTCTTGTGGTAAGTTTTCAATTCTGACCACTTCTTTGTCCGGAATTTTGCAGGTTTTTTCAATGATCTGTCGTATTGATACATTTGCAATTGCAATTGCAGCTGCATCAATGGCATGATGCCTGTGGTCATGTCGTGACTTCCCGGGATAAAAATACTTAGTTTTGTCATTCAAATTATATCTGACAAATCCATCAACTATAATGTATCCGGGATCTATTTTTGGCACCTTACTGCCAGAATTAAGTAAATCTATAATCTGGTTATGTTGATTAATAATAGCAAAATATCTTCCAGGTTTATTTTCATCCGCAACTTTTATTATCGATAAAATAACTGAATCTAATCCAAATATTCGTCTTAGAATTGCAGTTGTTTGCCCGTTGGTTATCTCAACCCGGTTAGATGAAAAAGATCTTAATAAATGTTGTCGGAGTTGCGTTGCAATATATGCATTATTGTTTAATTGATTCATCCTGAAACCTTCAATTTCATCAGATTCAATACTAAAACGTCTTTTCTTTTCCTTACTGAAATGTTTAATGCGATTTAGAAATGCTTTCTTCTCCAATTCAGGCCTTGTATCAAAATACTCTAAGGGGGTTTTGTTCAATTTAATTGAATTGAATTCCCTGGTTGTAATTGTTTTGTTTAAAAACGAATTATCAAAGCATCGGCTGAAAGGTATAATATGCTCTATCTCCACTTCCGAGCTGAAAAGCCTAGATAAACCAATTTGTTCACCTGTATATGGATCAACTCTTCTTGCTTCTTTCCATAATCTGAATTTAAGAGGGTCATTTATATCAATATTTTTGCAAAATTCCTTAAACTGCCTTTCATCGATATTCCTGTAAATTTCATTCAATGATTCCCTTGAAAATTCAAGCTCCAAAAAAAGTTCAAATTTAATAACAATGCTGTCATCAGGATCAACATGATATCCAAGCAATTTAGACAATATCGCTGCATATTTCTCCAAGTTATCTCTTCTTTTGGTCATTTGTTGTTCCAGTTCCTGTCTTACATTTTTTGATTTCCTAAGCTCACGTGACAACTCAATCCTTATCATATCTGGCCTTCCTAGCCTTGGATCATCAACTATTGCATTGACCACCTTTATTATCTCACTTACCGCCCTTTGAACCATTGGATTACGAAGCTGATTTGTTTCGAGGGGTGGAATTCTGTATTCCAAATTTTCATTGATATTTCTGATATCAGAAGCACTTTCATAACCTAGCTCTTCTGCTGCTTCAGTAACATCATAGCCTTGCTTCATATAGGGAATCAGTTTTCTAAGTGCTTTTGAGCTATATGCACATATATCAGGCTCAAAAGTTATTTCTGCGTATCTTGAGAGTTGCTCTTCTGTAAGTTTAAGCCTTTTAATCTTCTCTAACCATCCCGTTTTTATTTCACTATCACATAATAATTCAACATTCATTTTATCAAACTTACCTGACAGCCATGCCCTGTATTTAATAAAATTACTTGCGAAATATATATTATGCCAAAGCATTATTTGCTCATTTGAATACAATATTGGCTCATTGTCTGCACGAACTTCTTTGGGATATAATTTACTCCAGTAATCTTCGCCAAGTGCATTGGAAAGCTTTGCCGATGTAATGTTTCCGATCAGACTATTCATGTTGAATGTTACTTTCTTTGGCAATCCAAGTAACTTGTTTACCATTAACAATATATCTTTCTCATTATCATCGAGTTTCCCTCCAATTTTCAGTTTAACAGTTCGATCAAGAATACATGCAAGTTGTTCCTTTTGTTCTTGTTGTAACTCAGAAAACATATCGTTACCTATTACTTTGTAACGAAGCTTATTAATCTGCTCCCAGATCCTGAATTCCTGAAATAAAAATGAGCTTTTAGGTGCACAGGATAAAAACAACTTCTTTATATAATACTTCCCTGATCTTTTATCAATTGTTTTAAATTTAGTGAATTCATAAGTACATCTACTTCGCAAATGTTTCATTGACCTGAGATTTCTCTGAAAAAAAATGCATTGATCCTTCACTCGCTTTTTGTTTTCAATTGTTAATTCGGGATGAAATTTTGACTGGAATGCCCAGATCATTTCAAATTCTTTATCAAACATCTCACGAAGGGTATACATCCCTTCTCCACGGATTTTTTCTCCAGGCTGATTGGGATTGAAAATATTTTCATTTTTCGGGGCTTCACTTATCAAATAATAATAATAGCAACCAATAGTAGGATGGGAAATTTTATTCGCTTTATATGCTAAATCAATTTTTTCCTGCAATTCTGATGCTTTTGTCTTAACTATGCTTATTTCTTCTCCTTTTTCTTCATTAATTATTGATTCACCTTGTTCTTTCTTATTGCTTAAAAAACCCCTATGAGTATTCATCTGCATAAAAATCCTGCCAAGTTCCTTTTTATTTATCCTTTTGTTAAGCGCATCTTTTCTTAATCTAAATAATTCGAGTGTGTGATTTTTTCTGTCACCTTTTCGAAAAGTATAGTAAGTTTCATCCGGAAGCATTTCCAAATCATCCAAGATCTTCATTAATTGTTCCCTACGCAATTTATAACGGTAATATCGTCGTCTTGCAGATCTGGCATCCCTTCTTGTTTTATTCCTTGATGTTTCAATGCTATTCTGTTCTTTATTAACTCCCTCAGGGAAAATTCTTACACCCATGTCGACAAACTGTACCCTTTCATCGTCAAAAAATGCCCAACCCACAGAGTTGGTTCCGACATCAATTCCTAATGTTTTACTCATTTGTTTTTTTTTTTGAAAATTAGCATTTTTTTAAAAAATGCTTACATTTGTTACATAAAACTTTTCATCAAATCACAATAAGGCGTTTAATGCCGCAGGCTTAACAAGCTGCTTCAGTCCCGCTTCGGTGGGACTTTTTTTTGGTCCGGGTCACAGCAATTTCCGGAATAATTTGTATCTTCATTATTAATGATCGTATGATACGGTCACTTTCAATTATTATCATGAAAACCGTCATTCTCCCTGCAGCCTGCATCCTGCTTTGGTTTGCTGCTGCATCCCAGCAGAGTTTCACGGATTCTTATGAGCAGACCGGTGCCACCTGATTTGACCTTCAAACGGGTTGCACCATGCAGCCGTAGCTGTGCCTGTTTGCCGACGGTACGGCTGCATGTACCTGGACGATGGGATTCGACTGGCCCGGCTTTCCCGACCGGGGCACTGGGTATAATTATTTCGACGGAGCAGTTTGGGGTCCAGCTCCTTCCGTCACGCCGGAAGAAGGCGTCTGCAGCTGGCCTGCCGGATCATACCTTGTACGAATCGATGCGCCCGGCTTCTCTGCCACGGAAACGCCGGTAATCTGCAGGTAAGCGATCGGACAGGGCGGCCGGCACTATGATCTCTTTCGCAGGACATCATCTTGTCATGCTGATGAGCTTATTCCCCGGTCAGTGAGCATTCACTTTATACTTTTCACTTCATACTTTTCACTTTCTGCTTGCTGTGGGCCTGGGAAGCTGTCACGAACAGGAAAGTGCCATCAGAGGGGATTTCTGCTGAATCTCTATTTTTGTGTAAAACTAAGGTACGTTTCACACACTTTCACGGAGATGATCGTCGTCACAGGAGCAGCCGGATTCATCGGAAGCTGCATGGTCAACAAGCTCAACAACAAGGGATACAGGGACATCATCGTGGTGGATGATTTTTCCAGACGCGACAAGAACCGCAACCTGGAGCACAAGGTGCTGCGCGACCGCATCCACAGGGAACGGTTCATGGGATGGCTGGAAGAGCATCACGTGGATATTGAATATGTCATTCACCTGGGTGCCCGCACCGATACCACCGAGTCCGACCGGGAGGTGTTCCGCGTGCTGAACCTTGATTATTCCAAAGGTGTCTGGGAAGCCTGCTCCAGGCATTCTATCCCGCTGATCTACGCATCCTCCGCCGCCACTTATGGGGACGGTTCGCTGGGTTACGACGATAGTCATGACCTCGTGGAGCATTTGCAACCCCTCAATCCCTACGGTGAATCGAAGAACGACTTCGACAAATGGGTGCTGAAGCAGAAGGAGACGCCTCCCTTCTGGGCCGGTATCAGGTTCTTCAACGTTTACGGTCCGAACGAGTACCACAAGGGACGCATGGCCTCCGTGATCATCCACGCCTTCAGACAGATCCGGGAGACAGGAAGGGTCAGGCTGTTCCGTTCACACCGGCGCGAATACCGCGACGGTGAGCAACTCCGCGATTTCATCTACGTGAAGGATGTGGTGGATGTGATCTATTACCTGATGAAACAAGGCCTGCAGCCCGGGATTTTCAACCTCGGCACCGGCCGTGCCCGGACTTTCCTCGACCTGGCACATGCCGTATTCCGGGCGATGGATATCGCACCCCACATCGGATTTATCGATACTCCCGAAGATATCAGGGAAAAATACCAGTACTTCACCGAGGCCCGGATGGAGAAGCTCCGCTGTGCAGGCTACGAGCTGCCCTTCTATACCCTTGAGGAGGGTGTCTCAGAATACGTCCGGGGTTACCTGGCACGCGAAGGATATTACTGACCTGAAAGGAGATGGCCATGACCAACAGACACCGGGCCGCGGGATTACTCATCCTGGCTGCAATGACATCGTTTTCATTCCTCTATTGGAGCTGCTCCCACTCATCCCGCGAGGATAGCGGAGCGGAAGAGGCAGACCGGTTCATCAGGGTGGGCAGGCTGTCCGGCCGCGTAGTCATGGTGAAAATGGGTGCCGAAGCCATTACGGCCATCGCCACACAACAGGGTATCGTGGTTGTCGACGCCGGCCTCTCCCACTCCCTGACCGCAAGATACCGGAAAGCCATCGAAAAGGAGCTCGGCAGGAACGACTTCACATACCTGATCAATACCCACGGACACCCGGACCATACCGGAGGGAACCAGGTATTCTCCGATGCCGTCATCATCGGTCATGACAACTGTCCGGACGAGATCAGAGCCTACTGGAAGGATCCGGACAGGATCAGAACAGGTTACCTGAAGATCGCGGATGAATATGCCGGATCGCTGGGTGGGATGAACACCGGATCGGAGGAATGGGAAGAGACCACATGCCAGAAGATCCGGTACGGGCATGCCGCCGCCGATCTTACGGAAAGCCGGATGATAACAATACCTTCAGTCACGTTCAATGACCGGTTGAGCCTCTCCATGGGGGATGTGACCCTGGACCTCATCTGGTTCGGGAAGGCCCATTCGACGAGCGATATCATCATTCATGTCCCGGAGGAGAAGCTGCTCTTCACCGGCGACCTGTTCACCCGCTATGGAAGACCCGGAATTGAGACTGCACGCAAGAGGGACGTGGAACGGTGGAAAAGCGTCATGCAGTGGATCCGTAGCCGCCGGGAGCAGATCGGCAACATCATCGGCGGCCATGGACTGGTCATGACCCTCGAGGATCTGGACGCATTCGGGCAGTATGTGGACAGAAAATGGGAGGAGGCGGAGGGAAGATAGAAAAGAAGAAGTCAGAAGAGATGTTTATCTGTTTATTTGTTTATTTGTTGAGTTGTTTATTTGTTTGGGAAAGTATGATAAATACCCTGGGAATACTTGCCTTTACAAGTTTTTCAACATCCCAGCGACTCAACATATCAACAAGTATACAATCCATCATTCCCAACAATATGGTCTCCCGGAGATACTATATACATCAAAAACTTCAATATATCCGCATGCACTTTCCTATGTTTTGCCGGGTCGGTCCGGATTACTGAGGGACAAATCTTCTCATGCAACCATTCCGGTGCCGGCCGTTCAGGCTGCGCTCAACAGCCGGCTTTCCTTATTCCACCCGGTACCTTCTCCGTGCAAGGTCCGTGAGGTCTTCGATGCCGCGCAGCGGGCGCATGATGAAGGAATAGCGATATTTCCCGTAAGGCAGCGTGTACTGCGGGTGGGGACGTGCCCCCCAGCTGTCGTCGCCGCCCACGCCCATCTGCAAGTAATCGACGTGCAGCGATACGGTGTCGCGGGGCGTCAGGTCGTTCATGTGCCGGTAGTTCTGTTTGGTGCCCTGATCGAGATCCTCCATGGTGTAATGGAGCGCTGAGAAGCCGATGAGCGAGTCGGTGAGGATCATCCACCCCCGGCCGGCCCCATCCCTCAAAGCCAGCCACCGGACGTCGGTCCTGTAGCCGTACTCCTGCGGCCGGACATAGGGGAAGTATTGTTCCGCCACGGTGCTCTGATAGATGCCCGTCAGAGCCGCCGTGTTCCGGTCGCAGTAGTTCTCGTGGGGGCCGCGCCCGTACCATTCCAGATGGCTGTAAACACCCGGTATCATCATCCTCTTACCGAAGCGCGGCATCTCCGGTATCTCCCCTCCCTCACTTATGACCTGCCCGCCCGAACGATCCGGCGGAGGGACGGGATATATCCCCGACGAAACCTTCACATCACCGTTCCCGTATATAATATAATGGTCCCTGACTTCCGCAGCCGCCCCCGGCAGCGACCAGTTCACCTCCACAGCCACTTCATCCTTTCCCTTTTGCTCATAATGAAAGCCTGTAAGTTTCATGTTCTCCGGCGCCTGCTTCCATACGGCGCATCTCTGCTCCATCCCGTTGCCGAAATCATT
>JAFGPB010000033.1 GCA_016926205.1 Bacteroidales bacterium | reverse complement strand
CGGGGAAACCAAAACAGCCATGGAGAACACGCTGAAGAAAAGCGGCTTCACCGTGGATGAGATCAACGACAGCTACAAGAGCCTGATAGAAGCACTGGTATCAGTCGATCCCAAAGTGCTGCTTGAAATTGCGAATTCGATCTGGTACCGTCAGGATTTCAATGTCCTGCCTGAATTTACAGATGTAAACCAGGAGTACTTCGATGCTGAAGTCAGCGCACTGGATTTCAGCCAGCCTTCTGCAATCAAAACGATCAATGGATGGGTGGCCGATAAAACTCATGATAAAATCACCGAGATCATTGAGGAGATTCCCGGTGACGTGGTCATGTACCTGATCAATGCCATTTATTTCAAAGGAATATGGAAGTACGAGTTTGATGAGGAAGATACCTATGATGATGTGTTTCACCTGAAAGACGGGAATCCGTTAACGGTTCCTTTTATGCAGCAGGAAGCATCGTTGCGGTATGCTGACAATGACCTTGTTTTAATGGTTGAGCTGCCCTATGGCCAGGGAAATTATAACATGATCATCCTGTTGCCACACACGGACAAAACAACTGATGAAGTGGCGGCATCACTTGCTCAGGGAAGCTGGGACGGCTGGCTGAACATGCTGTCGGAACAAAAAGTGCTGGTGAAACTGCCGAAATTCAAATTCGAATACAAAAACCTTCTCAATGATGAACTCTCAGCAATGGGAATGGATGTGGCATTTACACCACTGGCTGATTTTTCGAAAATAAACGGAACGGGCGGGATATGGATCTCCAGGGTCATCCACAAGTCCTTTGTTGAAGTAAATGAAGAAGGCACGGAAGCAGCTGCAGTTACTGCAGTGGAGATGGTTGAATCGATTTCCGGTCCTGAACCGGATTATATTAATTTCACCGTCAACCGGCCGTTTCTTTTTGTCATCCGTGAGATTGATACCGGAACGATCCTGTTTATCGGCCGTGTTCAGGATCCTTCATTGCCCTGAGTATGTGCCGCTTCCCCGGCGGTCCTGGTAAAATCTCCACCTGAAACCCCGTGGCTTTCAGGTTTCTCTTTACAGCTCCCTGCACACAGTATGTCACAAGGATGCCCCCTGGATGCATTATGTTGCTGATCTTTTGAAAATTTTCTTTCCTCCACATTTCAGGCTGCCTGGCAGGGGCAAAAGCATCAAAATATACTATATGAGAGCGGAAGACGGGGTCATAAGTTGAAAGATCGGCTTTTATCTTGTGGAGTGTGAATCCGGGACCAATTGGCACATATGAATCCCAGGCAGCCCGGTGCATCTTGTCAAAGATTTCAGCCGTCACTTCACGGCCGGGCAGCAGATCAGGGTAATTTAGCAGGTCAACAATTCCGGATTTCAGTGGTTGATTCTCAATGGCGTGGTAGCATATGTTGATTCTTCCTTTGGCCGCTTCAAGGTATGTCAGCAGTGCATTCAGTCCCGTTCCAAATCCGATTTCAAAGACCGAAACGGACTCATATCCGTTCAGGCGATGGAATCCTTCACGGATAAAAACATGCATTGACTCGGTCAGAGCGCCAAATGTTGAATGGTAGGATTCATTCAAGTGCGGGACAAAAATCGTATGCGACCCGTCTGCGGTCATGATAATCCGCAAAGGACCTGATGTTATGCTTTCCTTCATAAGATCATTGTTCAGGCATTTCCGTTATCCGGTCCGGCAGCTTCACCCTTTCTGCCATGTCGCCGGTTCAACCATACTCCGGTAAGAATTGCACTTTGGTTGATATCTTGCAAAAGCCTTTTGATATTATTGCCTAAATTTGTCTTTGTGAAGATATACTTAAAATCCGGGATATTCGTTTCTTTTTTATTGCCAGGATGACAATTAAACCAAGGACCTTTAGACGGACGCTGCCGGTAATAATGATGGTTGTTCTCACAGGGATGCCGGGCTTTGTTTCGGCACAACAGAACAGAGCGGCCATCACATTTGCTGAAAAAGAATTCGATTTCGGCACATTCAGGGAATCTGATGGTATTGTATCTCACACTTTCTTATTTATGAACGATGGTGATCTTCCTCTGATCATCAACAATGTGACCTCATCATGCGATTGTGCGGTGTCAGACTGGCCCCGTGAACCAGTGATACCCGGACAGGCCGGAATGATCCGGGTTCATTATGATCCTGAAGACCGGCCGGGCGCATTTACCCGCTCAGTTACCGTAAGCAGCAATGCTGAAACGGAGGTCGTGAACCTGGTCATAAGAGGCGTGGTAATCCCGGTGGACCGGATCGAGGAAGTCTATACGTACAAAATCGGTGATCTCAGGCTGGAAACCATTTATGTGACATTTGGTGAAGTCTACAAGGGAAGCACGGTGAAGCAGATGACCGGAGTCTACAATGCATCAGCAGAAACCGCGCTTCGCATCAGTTTTCCTGACTTGCCCGCACACATCAGGATTACAGCCGATCCGGAGATTCTGGAGCCTATGCAGACCGGAGTGATCGGGATCGAATACAATACCCGTGAACTGGATGACTGGGACTTTGTAGTGGACAGGCTGACCATGAACCTTAATGGCAGAACAATTCAGGGTTACACACTGAATGTGACGGCGAACATCCGGGAAGATTTCTCCGGATTTACCGGTGAAGACCTGTCTCAGGCGCCTGTTGTGAGCTTTGATGGAACGGTATTCAATTTTGGGATCATCGGAGAAGAAGAAGCGGTAAGCCATGATTTCATCCTTACCAATATGGGGGAAAGGGACTTGTATATCAGAAAGATCAGTGCGAGTTGCGGATGTACGGCCGTACAACCCGAAACCAGTACCGTACGGCCGGGTGCATCAGCAAAGATCACCGCTGTTTTTGATCCGAAGGGGCAGGGGGGAAACCAGAAAAAAGCCATTACGGTGATCACCAACGACCCGAAACGTTCCAAAACCATACTCTGGATTGAGGGATTGGTTGAGGTTGCATCGGAAAATACGAACTGATTCGTAAAAGCCAGATACCATGGACTTATGAAAGTTCAGCCAGAAAATAAGAATCGGAATATTCATCCTGACGGAAAACAGGTAGACAACTTCAGTGAGGAATCCGTCAGGATCTTCAAAAACAGAAAGCGTACCCGGCTCACGGTCGATGAATATATTGAGGGTATCCTTTCAGGGAACCGCACCATACTTGGCAAAGCCATCACATTGATTGAAAGTTCACTGCCGGATCATATGGAGCACGGACAGGAAATCATCGGGAAATGCCTTCCTTTTTCAGGGAAATCGATCAGGATTGGCATCACGGGTGTGCCGGGGGTTGGCAAAAGCATTTTTATTGAAGCACTCGGACTTGAACTTGTACGGAAACAGCACAGGCTTGCAGTGCTGGCGGTCGATCCCAGCAGCGAGCAGTCTAAAGGAAGTATTCTTGGGGACAAGACCCGGATGGAACAGCTTTCTGCCGATCCCAATACCTTTATCAGACCTTCGCCTTCAGCCGGCTCATTGGGAGGCGTTGCGCGCAAGACACGGGAAGCCATAATTTTATGTGAAGCGGCTGGCTATGATACGGTTTTTGTTGAGACTACGGGCGTGGGGCAGAGTGAGATCGCTGTGCACTCGATGGTGGATTTCTTTCTGCTGCTGATGTTGGCAGGTGCAGGCGATGAGCTGCAGGGGATCAAACGGGGAATTATGGAAATGGCAGACTGTATAGCGATTACGAAAGCGGATGGTGCGAACGCTTTTAAGGCAGAAAAGGCAAAAGCGGAATATGAAAGGGCACTTCATCTTTTCCCTCCGAAAGAATCAGGATGGGTTCCGGCCGTATTCACATGCTCGGCGATCAACGGGACGGGTATCGCTGATATATGGGACAACATTATGGATTACAGAAAGCAGACAGATTCAAACGGCTTTTTTGATGCCAGAAGAAAGGAGCAGTCGCGTTACTGGATGTACGAAACCATTCATCAGAGCCTGAGGGATAGTTTTTATCATGACCCGGAAATACAAAGACTTCTGGAAGATTTTGAGAAGAAGGTCCTGAACGGGGAAATCACACCTTTTCTTCCGGCAAAGTTACTGTTGAAAGAATATTTTAAAAGGAGGGGGACATATTGAACAACGGGTGATCGTCATTGGGACATCATCATGATTTGAAAATTGATTACATTCTTTATTCATTAATATCATACAAAAATGAACTATGATCTGATTATTATCGGCAGCGGTCCCGGTGGTTATGTTGCTGCAATCCGGGCTTCACAGCTGGGTCTGAAAGTTGCTGTTGTTGAAAGGGCGGAATTGGGGGGCATATGCCTGAACTGGGGATGCATTCCGACGAAGTCACTTCTGAAGAGCGCGCAGGTGTATGAGTATATAAAAAATGCCAGTGATTACGGCATCAAAGTGGAAAAAGTACTGCCCGATCTGGCAAAAATAGTGGAACGAAGCCGGGGAGTTGCTCAGGGCATGAGCAAAGGTGTTCAGTTTTTGTTTAAAAAGAACAAGATAGACACTGTTACAGGAAATGGATACCTGAAAGACAGTCAGACCGTGGTCGTAAAGGATGCAGATCAGAAAGAATCGGAAATCAGGGCCAAACATATCATTATTGCAACAGGAGCGAGGTCGAGAGAATTAAAGAACCTGAAGCAGGACGGCAGGAGGATCATCGGTTACCGTGAGGCGATGACACTTAAGACACTGCCCGGAAAACTCATTGTTGTTGGTTCGGGAGCCATAGGATGCGAGTTTGCGTATTTTTTCAGTACCATGGGAAGCAAGGTTACACTGGTCGAATTTATGCCCAATGTATTACCTCTTGAGGATGAGGAAGTTTCAAGGCAGATGGAAAGATCCTTTAAAAAAGCAGGCATGGAGGTCATGACCTCTTCCACTGTTGAGACAGTGAAGACCAGTGGCAAAAAAACGGAAGTTTCGATCAGGACGTCAAAGGGTATTGAAAAACGCGAAGCCGACATCGTCCTGTCAGCCGTTGGTATCACGCCGAATATTGAGAACATGGGTATTGATGATCTGGGGATTGAACTGCAGGGGGACAGAATTAAAGTGGATGAGTTTTACCGCACCAATCTCAGGGGAATTTATGCCATTGGTGATGTGATCCCCGGTCCTGCCCTGGCACATGCAGCTTCGGCTGAAGGCATCATATGCGTCGAAAAAATTGCAGGCCGGGAGCCGCAACCTCTGAATTATCTGAATGTTCCCGGTTGTACCTATACCGTTCCTGAAGTTGCTTCTGTCGGCTACACTGAGAAGGCTGCAAAAGAAGCAGGGTATGAGATCAGGGTCGGAAAATTTCCGTTCACGGCTTCTGGTAAGGCAAGTGCTGCCGGTCATAAGGAAGGATTTGTCAAGCTTATATTTGATGCGAGGTACGGTGAATTGCTGGGAGCTCACATGATCGGCATGAATGTGACTGAAATGATCTCAGAAGCGGTTGTGGCAAAAAATCTTGAATCTACCGGACATGAATTGATCAAATCCGTCCATCCCCATCCGACCATGTCGGAAGCTGTTATGGAAGCAGCCGCAGTTGCATACGGGGAAGTGATCCATTTATAAGGACTTGTCGATAATGGCATAAAACTTATCCCGGTAAGGCAGACTTATGGGTATGAATTTATCTCCGATCACAACCCTGTGACGGCTGATGAAATCGATTTTTCCGAGGGAAATAATGTATGACCTGTGGATGCGGATGAATTCATCCGGTGGCAGTTTCATTTCAATTGAAGTCATTGACATGAGGGTCAGGATCAATTTGTTTCTTGTATAAATCTTAATGTAGTCTTTCAGTCCCTCCACAAAAAGTATGTCCTCCACATTGATTTTGATGAGCTTGTAATCAGATTTCACGAAAATATGCCGCTGTTGCCTGGGATGGATGATGTATTGCCTGATGGATCTTGAGATCATGTTATGGGCCTTGTTGACTGCTTTCAGGAACCGTTCGAAGTCAAAAGGCTTCAGAAGAAAATCCACAATGTCATATTCATATCCTTCGAGCGCATATTCTTTGTAAGCGGTGGTAATAATTACAGCCGGACTGGCTTTGATGCTTTTAAGCAACTGAATTCCGCTGAATCCGGGAATGTTGATGTCCAGGAACAGGAGATCCACCTTTTCTTCTTCAATGATCTCCATGGCTTCGATCGTGTTCTTGCATTTCTTCAGCAGCTTCAGAAAATGAATGCTTGAAATATAACTCTCGAGGATCTCCAGTGCACCAGGATCATCATCAACAATAAGGCAGTTGATTCGGTTCATATACCCGGTAAATTTTACGAAAGATACCAAACCCGCCCAACATTTGGCTTGCCCAAAAGTTAAATTATCCTAAAATCTTAATTATAGGGTCAAATATCGGGGAGAGATGGACAAGGACGAATATGCCGCTTCAGTCCAGCACGTTGTACTCGTCATTTGGTTTGAATTCCCAGATGTCTTCCAGCCTGTAGTTACCGCTCTTGCCCGTTACCACAAACGCTTTGGAAGGAGTGGAAACTGAAAAGGCAACAGCGTCAGTCCTGGCAGTTCCTTCAAATGAGGTTCTGGCTTCCCAGGTGTCGGTGAACGGATCATATTCCCACGTATCAGTCTTTATTGAAGTTGTGGTACCGGTTGTGATGTAAGCTTTTGAACCGATCACAAATGCCACGGCATTGCTCCGGATGATGGTGTACGCATCATCGTAATCATCATCGCTGACATCTGCGATTCTGCGTTTTTCGGACCACAAACCGGTTGAAGGATCGTATTCCAGAAGGTCATCTTCATAAACACCGCTGTTGATACCGGTACATATGTAACCTTTCCCGTTCAGTACAAATGCTACAGCGTACATCCGCTTGGAACCGGAAACATAGTCTTTCTGCTCCCAGGTATCCGATTCAGGATAATATGCCCAGAAGTCTTTGAGATAACTTCCGTCGAACCCCGTCCCGACATACCCTGTTGTATCGATGGACATTGCTACGGCACCATACCTGGCAGTGCCCGGAAAGTCAGTCTTCTGTTCCCAGCTATCTGTATCCGGATCATAGCACCACAGATCCTTGAGTCTGTTCACGCCATTAAAGCCGGTTCCGACATAGCCTTTCCCTTTCAATGCGAAGGCTACCGCACGGTACCTCGGTTCCCCCGGGAAATCCGCTATTTGTTCCCAGTTGTTTCGCTCAGGATCATACTTCCAGAAATCATTCAGAATATTGTTGTCCGCATCAATTCCTCCGCCTATATATCCGTGTCCCTCAATGGTAAATGAAACGGCGAAGGCTCTGGCAGAACCGGGCACGTCTGAAAGCTTTACCCAGTTTCCGAGCAGTGTTTCCGTTTCTTCATCTTTGGAACAGGAGGTTATTGTTGCTGCAAACAGTGCGAGTATTAAAAAACTTCTTATCATTTTCATTTCGGTCGGATATTTTCGTTAAAAACCAATTCAGCAAACATAGAGACGAGT